>CALQBK020000030.1 GCA_943328795.2 Bifidobacterium breve | reverse complement strand
GCGCTGCGCGTCGAGGCGGAGAAGATCGGGTTCTTCGGTGCAACCCCGGTCGCCCGCGGCGCGGCCTACACCGTCCCCGACCTCAACCTCCGGATCCTCACCTCCGCGAACGCGCGCAGGGTCCTCGCGACCCTCCTCGCCGACCTCGCGCAGCTCGGCCTCGTCAACTGCACCGTCAACCCGCGGGCGCCGCGGTGATGCCCGCTCACGAACCAAGCTCCACACTCTTTCTCCAGGGGACACGTGGCACAGCAGCTCCAAGAAGCCTACGCAAATGTCCTTGAATTCGACGCGTTGGGCGACGGTTCAGGCGACCAGACGGCGAACATCCAGAGCGCCATCGACAGTGGGAGGCACGTGCTGTTCCCGGCAGGCACGTACGCGATCTCCGGATGCCTCACGTTCCCGCACGACGACCAGCGTTGCCGGTTCCTCGCTGGCGCGATCCTTCAGCCCCAGACTAAGTCCGCCTACGTGCTGATCACCGGCGATCGGCAGGTGATCGAGGGGCTACGAGTCGAGCCCAAGAGCGGGGTTGCTGCACACAGCCCGCTGGTGGAGATCTACGCCGCCAACGAGCTGGTCCTGGAAGATCTCCGCGTCAGCATCCCGACGTGGCCCACCGCGACGAACCCGATCCTGCGCTCGGCCGTGCGTGTGCAGGGGACAGACACGTGCACCTTCATCGGGGGCCGCATCTCGGGCTCCTCCGAGTCGACCACCGTTGGCCTTTGGCTGACCGACTACCCTCCGCCGAGCAGCCTCCCCACCCCGGGGGCCCTCGCACGGATCAGCGCGACCGGGTTCGAGATCCGAGAGTTTGGCTGGGCGCTGCGGATCGACTGCGATGTCGACGGGGTCACGCTCATCGGCTGTGCGTTGCTCAACAACGTGGACGGCAGTGTCAACGTGCGAAGCTACGGCTCGGGTGACCAGAACCCGGAGGTTGCCTCGCTCTGCCTGGTCGACTGCCGGATGGCCGGCAGCGACCCGGACCAGTACCTCCGGGTGGCGGAGGGGTGCTCGTGGACCGGGGGCGTGGTGGCCGGCTGCATCTTCGACGAGCTGACAGCGGAGGGCTCCAGGTCGCCGCAGCGGCGGGGCAGTCGGCCTTGGGCGACGGGGGAGCCACGGACCGGGTCGTTGTAAAGTTGACGCCGGCGCCCGGGAGCTCGGGGACGTCCTCCGGCAAACAAGCAGCGCCGACACCGGGGATCGTCCAAGCTGGCGGCTCCCGTCAGCGCGGGACCCCCAAACCGGGACCCCTCGGCCCGAAGGGCACCGTGAAGAATACCACGCGGGCAGTGGTTGACGTCACGCCCTGCATCATCAACCTCGCCGGCACCATGACCGGCGTGTTGGTGAGCGGCTGCTCGTCCGTAGACGGGGACCGCCGGAAGGTCACCTGGCTGGTGGCTGAAACCGCTACCCTTACACGCACCGGGGACTTGTTCAACGACTGGGCCCAGTCTACCAGGGCGAGCGGCACGAACGCGGACCAAGTCGTGTGGATGAGCTCCAAAGCGGCGGGGACAATGACGATCGGCTGCAAGAGCGCCTGCTTCGACGCCGACAGGATGCGGATTTCCAACGCGGGGAGCGCGGCCACCGAGTACGTCCGGGTGGGCCCCGGCGGGCCGTACCGCCTTTCTGGCCTCGCCAGCACTGGCGACCGCACCCTCGGGTCCGCGAACACACATCTCGTGCTCCGCCAGTTGCTCTTCGACCTTGCGGCGCTTGGCCTCATCACCCGGCGCTGATCCGCCCCCGTTTCCGGATACTCCGGCCCGATGTCCACCCCCCCCGAAGCCCACGCGAAGCCCGGAACCGCCGGCGCCCACTCCGGACCCGTCGCTGGCCTCGTGCTCGGCGCGCTGGGCGTGGTGTTCGGAGACATCGGCACGAGCCCGCTCTACACGTTCCAGGAGTGCCTGCACCACCCCCACCTGGACGTGAGCGCCGCCAACATCTACGGGGTCGTGTCCCTGTTGTTCTGGTCGCTGACGCTGGTGGTGACCCTCAAGTACGTGGCGCTGCTGATGCTCGCGGACAACCGCGGCGAGGGCGGGATCATGGCCCTCGTGACGCTCCTGCCGCGGGAGTATCGCAGCGCGCCCAAGGGGCGGATCGCGTTCGTCAGCGTGCTCGTCATCGCGGGCGCCGCGCTGCTGTTCGGCGACGGCGTCATCACCCCCGCCATCTCCGTCCTCTCCGCGATGGAGGGGCTCGGGATCGCGAACGAGGGCCTGAAGCCCTACATCGTGCCGTTGACCGTAGGCATCCTGGTCGGGCTGTTCGCGATCCAACGCCAGGGCACTGGCTCCCTCGGCCGCCTGTTTGGCCCCGTGATGGTCGCGTGGTTCCTCTGCATCGGGGGGCTCGGCCTCTACAGCACGCTCGCTTGGCCCGGGATCTGGGCTGCCCTCTCCCCGACCTACGCCCTCGCGTACTTCTCCGAGCACGGGCTGCCCGGCGCCGCGATCCTCGGCTCGGTCGTGCTCGCCGTGACCGGGGGCGAGGCGCTGTACGCCGACATGGGGCACTTTGGACGCCGCCCCATCCGCATCGCTTGGCTGGCCGTGGCGTACCCGTGCCTCGTCTTGAGCTACGCAGGGCAAGGCGCACGCATCCTGTCGGACCCCTCCGCGGCCTCCAACCCGTTCTTCTCGCAGGTCCCGGCCGGGGCTTGGACCTACGCGCTCGTCGCGTTGGCAGCCGGCGCCACCGTGATCGCCTCGCAGGGCCTGATCTCGGCGGTCTTTTCGCTCACGCACCAGGCGATCCGGCTCGGGTACCTGCCGCGTGTGTTGACCCGCCACACGTCCTCCGAGGTGGAAGGCCAGATCTACGTCCCGCTCGCGAACTGGGGCCTCGCGATCGCCTGCATCACGCTGGTGCTGTTGTTCCAGGAGTCCAGCAAGCTCGCGGCTGCGTTTGGGTTGGCCGTGAGCGGGACGATGGGGATCACGTCGGCGGTGTTCTTCTACGTCACGTGGAAGGTCTGGGGCTGGCCGCGGTGGCGGAGCGCCCTGTTGCTCGTGGCGCTGTTGGGCTTGGACCTGCCCTTCTTCGCGGCCACCTGCCTCAAGTTCTTCGACGGCGGGTACCTGCCGTTCCTGCTCGGCGCCGGGTTGTTCGTCATCATGACCACGTTCTTCGCGGGGCGCGCGCTGCTCTCCGAGCACCTGGCCGCCAGCGGGGCGGCGATCCCAGACTTCCTGGCCGAGATCAAGCGGAGCCCCCCGGTCCGCCTGCCGGGCCTCGGCGTCGTGATGACCGCCCACGGTTCGGGGATCCCCGCCGTGCTGATGCGGATGACGCGGCGCTTCCACGTGCTGCACGAGTACGTGTTCGTGCTCACGGCGAACACCGAGGCGGCGCCCTTCGTGGAGCCCGAAGCTCGCCTGCGGGTCGAGCCGCTCGGCGATGGGCTGTTCCGGGTGATCGTCAGCTATGGCTACATGGAGGACCCCGTCATCGCCTCGGCCGTGCTGCACGCCATCCGGGAGGCCGGGCTGGTGGTCTCCCGGGAGCAGGTCACGTACGTGCTCGGCAGGGAGAGCTTCATGGCGACGGACCGCGGCCAGATGTCCGGCGTGCGCGAGGCATTGTTCGCGTTCCTGAGCCGGAACGCGGCCGACCCGAGCCTGTACTTCCAGCTCCCGCCCCAGCAGGTGCTCGAGATCGGGACGCGGGTGGACCTGTAGACGGGCGACCGGGCTGCGTCCGGCGGCCAGCCCGCCATTTCTTGACCTCCCCCCGGTAGACGCCGCGCCGCTCTCCGGCCCATACTGCGCTCGCGTGTCCCGCATCCTCCGCCCCCGCCGTCGTGACTTGTTGAAGGGCGCCGCGGCGCTCGGGCTCGGCGGGCTGTTGCCTGGCTCGCGCCGGGCGTGGGCGAGCGCGTGGGGTGGGGCGCCCGACGCCACCGCGGCGGGGCTCCTGCTCGGCGAAGGCGTCCGCGCCGAGAGCGTGCTCGAGGTGTTCCTCTACGGCGGGCTCGGCCCGTTCGAGAGCTTCTACGTGGTCGAAGACTACGGGATGGAGACGGACCCGGACTACGCGAACGAGCAGTGGTACCTGTTCGAGCGCACGCACAACCTCCAGTTCAACCAGTGCCACCTCTCGGAGCCGTTCCTCCAGCCCTTCGCGACCGACGCGCTCGGCAAGACGGTCAACCTGGGGCCGATCGTCGCGCCGCTGCGCGACCGCCCGGACATCCTGGCGCGCATGCGCATCCTCGTGCAGCGCCACGACCTCGAGCCCCACGAGGCCGCGATCCCGGTGGCGCTCTCGGGCCAGCGGCTCGGGTCGTCCCGCATGTGCGGCGTCGGCGCGAGCGCGCAGCACTACGCGATGGACCGCGACGTCACCGGCCGCGTCGTGCCGTACAGCTACGTGCTGTACCCGGACACGGAGATCTCCACCGACAACCTGCGCGCCGCCAGCAGCGTCGGGCTGCACCCGGGCTCCGCGCGGCCCCTGGACCTGCGCATCACGGCCGAGAGCTACCTGCCGGACCAGCTGGCGCGGTCGGTGTTGGGCGACCGCAGGGAGCAGTACGACGCGTTGGTCGCGCACTATGTCGCCCGGGAGCAGGCCCGGTACACCTCGGGGCTCGCCGGCGGCCAAGTGCGGTCGCGCGGGCTGGACGACCACGCGTTCGCGACGCGCGTGTTGCAGAACGCCGACCAGCTCGCGGGGCTCTTGCCGGCGGACGTGCTGGCGAACCAGTCGGGCAAGGTGTGCGGGGACAAGAGCGACACGGACACCACGAAGATGGGGCTCACCATCGCTGCCCACCTGCTGACACATCCTGATACACCCGCGAAACATGTCACGGTCGTAGACGGCGGGCTGATCCCCGCGAGCGGCGGCGGCGGGTACGACACGCACTCCCAACACCTGCCGGACACGTCGCGGAACCTGGTGTCGATGCTCGAGTCGCTGGTCAGTGTCATCAACGAGCCGGGAGAAGGCGACCCGGCGAAGATCGACCTCGACAAGACGATGATCGTGCTGAACACCGAGTTCGGTCGCACGCCCTTCGTGCAAGCCGGGACGGGGGACGGCACGAACCACCACCCGTACGGCTACGTCACGGTGCTGATCGGCGGGCCGGTGAACAGCGACCAGGCCGGCATCGTCGGGGCCATCGGGCCGGACGGCTGGGCCGACCGCTACGTCACGCCGGTGGAGTCCCGCGCGGCGGTGCTCGCCGCGATGGGGATCTACCCGTTCAGCCAGGAGGGGTTCGCGATCGGGGACTTGCGCGGGTTCGCGGACGAGAAGGACGGCTTGGCGTGGCTCAACGAGATCGTGCTCGGGCGGAAGGCGTGACCAGGGCGCTCCCCGGGGCGGGTCGGCGGGTCTACGTCGGGGCGGTGCTCGCGCTCACGGCGCTGGGGCCAGCCTGCGGGAACAAGCCGCCGCCGGGCACCGACCTCGGGGCGGACACCTGCGACGCGGGGGACGAGGCCTGGGTGCAGCGGGTGTTCCCGCTGGTGCTCGGCCGGAAGCCGCACGGCGCGGCGGAGGTGCGGCTCTGGGCGCAGGTGGCCGAGGAGCAAGGGCGGGACGTCGCGGTGCTCGGGCTGACGCACGCGCCGGAGTACGTCGACCGCTGGCAAGACTGGGTGAACGACGCGCTGTACGTCGCGAGGACGGGCGACAGGGCGTACAGCTCCTGCTTCGGGACCAGCCTCTTGGTGGGAGACACCGGGGAGCTCGCCCGCTGGATCGGCGGGACCGCGGCGACGGGGGAGGCCTGGCCGGAGCCGTTCAACATGGCGGACGTCGTGCGCTCGTCGATCGCGGCGGACGACCTCTCGGCGGCCTACAGGGTAAACCTGTTCGCCCGGATGAACCGGCCGATCCAGGGCGCGAACGTGGGCCCGATGGAGATGGAGGAGACGCGCCGGCAGGGCTTTGGCGAGACCTTCAACCACACGTACCTGAACCGCAACCTCGTCTGCATGCAGTGCCACAACTCCGAGTTCTCGGTGACCGACAGCGACGACCCGGCGGAGGACCGCCACTGGCCGATGCCGGGTCTGTTCGAGGAGGCGCTGTACGGGTCGAGCTTCGGGGAGGACGAGGACAGCGCGTTCGCCATCTTCCGGTACGTCGACCTCGTCTCCTCGGACGCCGCGGTGTCGGCCCCGTGGGGCATCGACGCGAGCTGTGGGCGGTTCGCCCCGAGCGACGCGATGACGGAGGACTACCTCGGGCACGAGAGCTACTTTGTCCAGGCGTTCGGCGAGTCGGGGAGCACCTGGCAGGTCGAGGCGTACCTCCAGGCCGGGGTGGACGCGTTGGCCGACCGCGGGCTCGTGGTGGGCGACGACGGCGCGGTGGACGGGCCGGACAGCTTCGCGTGGCTGGTGGGCGCGTCCATCACCGACCAGGTGTGGAAGGAGGGCATGGGCGAGCGGCTGACCATCGCGAACTACTTCCCGCGGAACGAGGCCCAGCGGGACCGCTTGCAGGCGTACACCCGAGACTTTGTGGAGGCCCGCTACTCGCTGCGGACGCTGCTCGTGGACGTGACGACGGACCCGTACTTCAACGCGGGCGCGCCGGCGACCTGCACCGCGAACCCGTACGGCATGGACGCCGTGGTGAACCCGTGGTCGAAGTCCGAGGAGGTCGAGATCGAGCGGGGCAACGGGCCCGGCGACAGCGTCCACCGGCACTCGGCGCGCGTGTTGATCCGCTCGGTGCACGACAGCATGGGCTGGTCCCAGCCGTCGTCGTTCCCCGCCTCCGCGGACCCGATCTTTGACCTGGAGAGCGCCACGGGCGCGTTCTTGCGCGAGTCACAGCCCGGCTTCAATGGCACGGACTTCCAAGGGGCGCTCGCGTTCGAGTCCGTGTACGGCGCGTGCACGGCGCCGTCGGCCGGCGGCGCGGACAACGGCTGCACGGAGACGCTCGGGTACGCGGGCTGCGCGAGCTGCACGTGCCAAGACTGCGTGTGCGCGATCGACAGCTACTGCTGCGACGTGCAGTGGGACGATCTCTGCGTCGCGAGCTGCAACGACGACTGCGGGGGCTGCGGGGGTGGGCTCGCGGACGTCTCGACGGACACCGTGGACCGGCTGTTGGAGAACGCCGCGGCGAACGGGGCCACCGTCGGGGACGTGGTGCTGGCGCTCAAGGACAGGCTGGTCGCGCGCGGCGAGGTCAGCGACACCGAGCGGGCGCTGGTCGAGGCGCTGCTCGGGGTCGGGATGGACGTGCCGATCGCCGACGCGGGGGACATCGAGCCCGCGCTTCGCACCCTGTGCGGCGCGGTGCTGCTGTCGCCGGACTACTTCCTCGCGCTCGACGCGGGGGCCGCCGGGCCGGTGCCCGCGCTGGGGCTCGACGCCGACCTGGACTGCGAAAACGCGGCGTCCTGGCTCGCCAAGGAAGGGGTCGTCGTCGACTGCGGGGGCGCACCATGAGCCTCCTCCTGCTGCTCGCGTGCACCCACGACGGGGGCAAGGACTGGACCGCCCCGGACTTCGACGGCGACGGCCTCCCCTCCTCGGCCGACACCAACCACGACGACCCCCGGCGGGACGCCGACACCAGCGGGGCGAGCGGCGAGACCGGGGACACGGCGGGGTCCTCGTTCCCGGACTACGACCTCGTGGACGGCGTGTTCGCGTACCAGGACTACTACGGGTACTTGTTCGGGTACGTCATCCTCACCACCGCGGCAGAGACCTGCCACGACGCGCTGACGACCAGCGTGGACGGCGTGTTCTACTACCTGTTGCCGGCCTTTGGCGACGACGATGAGCCCGCCTGGGTCGCCCACTACCCGGCGTGCGGCGACGATCCGTGCACGTACTACGGGTTCTGGACCCAGGGCTCCGAGTACGGCTACGTGTCGGGCGACGTGTCCATCGACGACTACTCGGAGCACTACGTGACCGTCTCGTTCTCGAACGAGATCGACGCGGACACGCTGTCGTTCTACAACTGCGGCGACGCGTTGAACTGGGCGTACTGATCGCTCGCTTGGCCCCGCGGCCGGGCGTGCGCACGTTCCTCCCGTGAGCCCTGTCCCGCCACCGCTGTCCGCCCGCTACACCGCGGTGTTGAGCGACCTGCACCTGTCGGACGCCGAACCCGCGGACCCCCGCCGACCGGGTTGGCGGGAGTTCAAGCGCGCCGGGCTCGACAACGACGCGCGGCTCACCGCGGTGCTCGACCACCTGCGCGTGCTCTCCGGCGGGGAGCCCGTCGACCTCGTGCTCGACGGCGACGCGCTAGACTTCGACACCATCCTCGCGCTCCCTGACCCTGCGCCGTTCCCCGTCACCTGGCTCGAGCGCCAGCGCGGCTTGGACAGCGAGGAGGCGAAGTCGCTCTGGAAGCTCGGCCGCATCCTGGAGTTTCACCCCGTGTTCGTGACGGCGCTGCGGCGCTGGGTCCACCAGGGGAACGGGCTCACCTTCATCATCGGCAACCACGACCTCGACCTGCACTGGCCGGCCGTGCAAGCCGCCTTGCGCGCGGCGATCAGCGAGCAGGTCACCGTGTGCGCGTTCTTCCAGGTGTGTGGCGGCGATACACTGGTGATACATGGCAACCAGCTCGACGCGTATTGCGTGTGCCAGGACCCGCTGCACCCGTTCATCGAGGTCGGCGGGCGCACCCGGGTGCGCTCCCCGTTCGGCAACCTCGCGGGGAAGCTGATGCTCAACGGGATGGGGTACTTCAACCCCCACGTCGAGTCCAGCTTCATCCGCTCGCTCTCGGCGTACCTCGCGTTCTTTTTCCGATACATCATGCGCTACCAGCCGCTGTTGGTGTACACCTGGTTCTGGAGCGCGGTGGTCACGCTCACGGTGTCGCTCGAGGAGGGGTTTCGCCCGGCCGTGCGCGACCCAGAGACCCTCGCGTCGCGGTTGGAGACCCTCGCCGAGCGCAGCCACGCGAGCCCAGCGGTGGCGCTCGCGCTGCGGGAGGTCACGGTCCACTCGGCGGTGTTCTCGCCGCTGCGGGTGTTCCGCGAGCTCTGGCTCGACCGCGCGTTCGGCTTCTTGGCGGTGGTCGGGCTCGCGTTCTACGCGATGCTCGCGCTGCACTGGGTGAGCGGCGCCCACACGTGGACGGCGCTGGTGTTCTTCGCCGTGTTCCTGCTGCCGTTCATCGCGTACGCGCGGAGCTGCCGGTCGTCGGTCGGCGGGACCGAGCACGAGATCCAGCAGCGCGTGGCGCAGCTCGCGCGCATCGCGGGCGCCCGACACCTCGTCGTGGGGCACACCCACCGCGCAGCCGCGCGCACCGTCGACGGCGTGACGTACCTGAACACCGGCCACTGGTCGCCCGCGTTCGACGACGTCGAGTGCAAAGAGCCGGTCGGGCGCAGCGCGTTCGCGTGGATCCACCCGGGGGCAGACGGCGCCCGGGTCGCCGACCTGCGCGTGTGGACGGGGGAGACCTCCGTGCCCGAGGCGGTCGAGCAGGGCGTCGCGGTGGCGGCCCGCTGACGGGTGTTACCCGGCGGTTGCCGCCGGCTTCCGGAACATCAAGAACCCGAGGCCGCCCAGCACGCCCAGGACCATCAGCCCCGCTGCGCCCATCACGAGCGGGTTGTAGTTGAGCTCGTGGAACACGATGTCGCCCATCGCGTGCGCCGCGAGCCCGTTGTCCGGCCCCTCGAACGTGAGCCCGGAGAGCGTGTCCTTCACGCCCTTCTCCAGCGTGTCCGCGTCCTTCTCCGGGCCGATCGCCCAGGTGCTCACGGCCCCCTGCGCGTAGCTCACGGCCGCGAAACGCAGCGCGTAGTCGTTCATCGTCGGGCGGAAGAGCATCGCGTTGCGGTCCTTCAACGCGACCTTCTCAGCCTCGGGGATCTTCGACGCCGCCTTGGCGAACACCAGCGAGCGCAGCAGGCGCGCGTCGTCGGCGAACGAGCTGTCGTCCGCAAAACCGAGCTGCCAGGTCTGCGGGCACGTGGCGAGCACCGACGCCTCCTGCGCGTCGGCCGTCGGCGCGGCCAACAGCACGCAGTCGGTGAGCTTCCCCGCGCCCGTGCGCCCGAGCAGCGACTCGGCGTTCTCGCGCTCGCTCGCGAGCACCGCCCGCCAGCCCTCGGGCGGCTTGACCGTGAACCCGGCGGCGCCGGCCACGACGGGCTCCGTGGAGATCGCCGCTGCCGGGAGGTCGATCTTCAAGGTGTTGACCAGGTTCGCGAGGTCGGCCCCCGCCTTGCGGTCGGCGTTGGCCCCGCCGTAGATCCCGATGTGAATGATCTTGCCATCCGCCGCGAACGCCGCGAAGTGGGCTACGCCCTTGCCGCCCCCGTCCAGGCTGAACGTGGCCCGCGTGTGCACCCAGCTCGCCCCGCCCTCGCCGGCGACGCCGGGCAACACGGCGGGGTCCTTCACGTGCTGGTCCTGGAGGTGCGCCACGTAGAGCGCCTGGAACGCCGTGCCGACCGGGGGCTTTGCTTGCCAAGGCGTGTACCAGATGTCGAGCACGGAGCCGTCGCCCTTCGCGTTCAAGTCGTAGTCCGACCAGCGCGTCATCTCGTAGCCGCGCGGCAGGTTGACCGTGATCCCCGCGACCGCGAGCGCGTAGGGCTCAGCGGCCGCCGGGGAGACGAAGCAGAGGCCGAGCGCGAGGAGGGACAACATCGAGCACCT
Source organism: Bifidobacterium breve (assembly GCA_943328795.2). GTDB lineage: Bacteria > Myxococcota_A > UBA796 > UBA796 > SXON01 > CAIUMM01. The sequence goes on along the minus strand of CALQBK020000030.1, from coordinate 21,234 downwards.
GGGAGAGCGCCCGTTTTATCCGGGGAGCCCACGCGGCCGCCTCAACCGCGCCCCGGTTTGGTGCCAAGAGATCGTCGGGGGCTACTTCGACCAGCTGGTCCGCTCGTGCCGGGTCACGCGCCAGGTGTCTCCGTCCTCCCTAGCGAACTCCACCTCCAGGTGCCAACCATCCGCGTTCACCGGGACGATGTCGCGCCATTGCCCGGTCCCCTCGGCGATCGCGGCGTCGAAGGACGCGTGGGCCGTGTCCCCCTTGACCACCACGGTGATCGGACCGGGCACGACCAGGATCGGGCCACGCCGCAGGAACGCTTGGACCAGCAGCGCGTGCAGCGTCTCGTAGTCCCCCACGTCGGACCGGTACTTCTGTGAGACATGTATCAATACATCGCCGACGTCTCCGTCCACCGCGCCCGCGACGATGTCCTCGATCACCTGGTGGATGCGCTCGTCGTCCGTCGGCGGCTTCCAACAGCTCGCCAGCAGGACCACCGACAGCAGGCCAACGCGCAGGGCGGCGCGCCGGCTCACGGGCGCCCGGCCGAGCTCCAGCGTCACGCGCGGTCGCTCGTGATGACCTCGTTGACCATCGCCAGCAATGGCGACCACTCCGCGAGCCGCGCCCGTACGCGGGCCTCGGGCTGGTCGAACAAGGTCACGCCGGTCCGCGCGGCGTTCGGGTAGTGCGGGCTGTCCGAGAGCCGCGTGACCACCGGGTGGCCAAGCCCAGCCAAGAAGGACTCGAACTGCGCGTTGCCGACCGCCTTTGCGCGCACGCGGTTCGCTACGAGCGCGATCGGCATGCGCCCCTTGCGAACCTGCTTGCACTCGGCCGCGAGCTCCAGGAAGTAGCGGGTGCCGTCCTGGTCGAAGAGCGATGCTTGGACGGGCACGACCAAGAGGTCCGCCGCCTTGATGACGGCGTCGAGCTCCTTGCGGCGAGGGCCTGCCGGGACGTCGATCACGACGTAGGGCGACCCCCGCGGCACCGTGAAGTCGTCCGCCTCCGCGCTTAGGGCGCGGATCTCCGGGAGCCTCTCAGAGCGCCGCCTGACCCACTCGATCGCCGCACCTTGCCGGTCGAGGTCGAGCAGCGTCGTGACGAAGCCCTGTCGGGCGAACCGGGCCGCCAGGTGGGTCGCGATGGTGGTCTTGCCACATCCACCCTTCGAATTTGCGACGGCGACGACGAACATCCAACACCTGCGTGAGTCGGCAGGGGTATCAAGAAACGCGTCCGCCCGTGGCCCCGCCCGGCGGTGGCGCAAACGTCACGCGCCCGTTTCCACACTGTAGCGATACCGTGGCGGTGGGCTCGATAGCGGCTGGCAGATGGTCCCCGCTCGCTGCTTGCCCCGTCGCGAAGCGTCCATGCGTGGGTGGGTGGCGCTCGTGCCCCTGCTTGGCGCCTGCGGCCCGGCGGACCCGGACCAGGCGCGGGTGGCGCTCATCCGGGACACGTTGACCAACGACAACGCGGTGTGGATGGCGCGCGACCACGCGCTGCTCCAGGGGAAGTACGCCAAGATGGCCGCGGACCCCTTCGACTTCGTCCGGGGCAGCTCCGCGCTCTACTACGCGGACCTCACGCGACCTGACCCCGACCGGGCAGCCACGGGCTTCCTGTCGGTCGTGGACGCCAACGCGGTCCTGCTCGCCGGGGACCCGCACCCGGAGAACTTCGCGACGACGCTGCCCGGGGACGGCACGGCGACCCTGGACCCCGCGAGCCTCGACGTCGAGCTGAACGACCTGGACGGCTCGGGCTTCGGCCCGTACCTGCTCGATGTCCGGCGGGCGGGCCTCGGGCTCGGGACGCTCGCCAAGAAGCTGGAGGGCTGCGACGACGCGTGCGTCGAGGGCGCGGTCGGCGCGCTCGCGGGCGCCTACGTGGACGAGGTCGGGGTCCGGGACGCGGGCGGCGCCACGCCGGCCGCCTGCTCCGACGACGGGAGGATCGTGGCGGCCCTCTGCGACCGCGCCGCCGAGGACGGGACCCACGCAGCGGTGCTCGACCAGTACTCCGTAGCTGCCGACGGCGCGCGCCGGTTCGTCCTCGACGCGACCGTGGACGACGCCGGGAAGGGCCTGCTCGCGCTCGGGGTGGACGAGTCCGCGCAGCTCGATCGCCTGCTCGCGAGCTGGACAGCCCGGCCGGCGGACTTCCGGGAGCTGGACCGCGCGCGGCGCTATGGCTCGGGCGTCGCGTCGTTCCCCGCCGTCCGCTACGTCGTGCTCTGGGACCACGGCGGGGCGGGCCCCGACGACGACGGCGCGGTGAGCATCCGGGAGGTGGTCGACCCGCCCAACCTCTCGGGCCGCGGTGCCGCCGTCCCGGTGCTGTTCGACAGCAACGCCGCGCGGATCGAGGAGGTCGCGTGGCTCTTGTGGTCGCGGACCGACGCCGACCCGCGGATGGCGGGGTTGGCGGACGGCGCGTCGACGTTCAAGGTCACGACCTGGTCGGGCTCGTTCCAGGGGTTTGACCACGACGACATCGCCCAGGGCTGGGCGGACGGAGACTACGTCGCCGCCGATCTCGAAGGGCTCGCGACGCGCATCGGTCGGACGCTCGCCGGGTCGCACGCGCGGGCGCTCACCTCGAGCGGTGGGCCTGCGCTGCCCGCGATCGCCGCGGACCTCGGCGATGGCCGCGACAGCTTCGTCGCTGAGCTCGTCGCCGATGCCGCGGTCGACCTCGCGCGCTCCGAAGCCGACCGCGCGCTGTTCATCGAGGCGCTCGAGGCCTACGGCCCGCTCCTCGGGGCGGACACCCCCGTGGATGACGCCACCCGATGATCTGCGCCTCCACCGTGATGTTCGAGGCGCCCGCCCTGGACCCGGCCGCCGAGTACGCCCCCGGGGTCTGCGGCTGGGCCCTGCTCGACCTCGCGGGGCGGGGCGCGCTCGTGTTCCCCGACACCGGGATCTCCCGCTCCCTGGCGTTGCCCCGGGCCCGCGCGGAGGGCCGCCTCGCGCTCGGGGACGTGGCGGTCGGACGGGTCGCGGTCGCGGCGGTGCGGTCGGGCGGGGACGCCGGCTACATCGGGATCGACGGCGAGGCGCTGGTCCCGGAGATCCAGCTGGCCGAGGCGCGGGGCGCGTGGGCGCCGCTCGGCGTCGCGATGGCCGCCGGCCTCGTGGAGGACCCGTGGGTCGCCGGGGCCGACGAGGCGTGGGGGCTGCGCCCGCTCCAGGCGAGCTTCGGGGAGAGCATGGGGTGGATGGACAGCTCGGACCTCGGCGGCTGGCTGGGGTGGACCAGCCCCCGGCGGGTGATCGCGCTGCGGGTCGATCTCGCGAGCGGCGAAGGCGCGCGGTTCCGGGAGCGGAACGAGGGGAAGAACCTCGCGGGGACGGCGACGCTGCGGCCGGTCGACACCGAGACCAGCGGGCTCGCGTTCACCGTCTACGGCCGGGACGGCTCCCGGGGGCTCGGGCTCGCGCGGGATCACCGGTTCGGGATCCGGGCCTCGGGGCACGTCCCGCTCGGCGCCGCGGGCGTCGAGGGCCTCGCGACCTGGGGCGTCGACGGGGACGCCTCCCGCCAGCCCCTCGGCGGCTCGGCGTGGCTCGTCGCCCACCCCTGGGGTCCGCTGCTCGCGTACGGCCGGGTCGATCTCGCGTCGGAGGCCCTTGGCCAGGCCGACGCCGGGACCCGGGTCCTCTTGCTCGGGGCTGGCGTAGAGCTGCCGTCGGTCGCCCGGCCCCCGCTCCGGGTCGTCGTCGGCTACACCGGCACCCGGGTCGGCGCAGCGGTGGCCGACGTCGCGGGCTCGACCGCGCTCGACAACACCGACGCCGTGTTCCTGCAGCTCGGGGTGACGCTGGAGACGCGCCCGGACTGAACTGGTGCAGGACCGTCACCGGGCAGGCGATCTCCCGTCGAACGGGTTGGATAGCGACCGGACACGAGGTCCCATGCGCGCCCTGCTCCCCTTGTTCTTCCTGCCCGCGTGCTCGATGGCCGGCCAGTGGGACACCTTCCGCGGCCCCGGCGACTCGGTCGACGACACCGGCGGGGACAGCGCGGGCGACGACTCCGCGGTCGGGCCGGCGCTCGTAATCACCGAGCTGATGAAGGACCCCGACGCCGTGAGCGACGACTTCGGCGAGTGGTTCGAGATCACCAACACCGGCTCCGCCGCGGTCGACCTCGAGGGGGCCGAGATCACCGGGCCGGGGGGCGACGGCTTCGTCGTCGAGGGCACGCTGGTCGCGTCCGCCGGTCAAGCGTTGGTGTTCGCCTGCGACGCAGACCCTGCGTCAAACGGCGGCTTCACCCCCGACTATGCGTACGACGTCGCGAGCCTGAAGCTCTCGAACGAGGGGGGAACGCTCGGGATCCGGGTCGACGGCTCCGTGGTTGACGAGGTGGCCTGGGACGCGTTGCCGGACCTCACCGGGCACGCGATCGCGCTCGACCCGTCGTCCACCGACGCGACGGCGAACGACGCCGCGGCGTCGTGGTGCGCGGCCGGGACGGTGTACGGCGACGGCGACTACGGCACGCCCGGGGCGCCCAACGCGAGCTGCACCGGGGCGCCGACGGACGCCGACGGCGATGGAGCCCTGGACGAGGAGGACTGCGACCCCGCCGACCCGTCGATCTACCCAGGCGCCGACGAGCTGCCCGACGGCGAGGACAACGACTGCGATGGGTTTACGGACGAGCGCGCGCCGGTCGAAGGCGACCTCGTGATCACCGAGATCATGGACGACCCGGACCCCACGGACGACGACACGGGCGAGTGGTTCGAGATCCAGAACGTGAGCGCCGACCTGCTCGACCTGCAGGGCGTCGAATTCAGTGACGGCGACGGGGAGTCGTTCACGATCGACGCGCAGGTGATCTTGGACGGGGACGGACTCTTGCTGCTCGGCGCGTCCAGCGACGCGGACGTCAACGGCGGCATCGCGCCGGACTTCGTGTTCGACGAGGCGGACTTTCACCTCGGCAACGACCAGGACGCCGTGGTGATCAGCCTCGGCGGGGACGTCCTCGACGAGGTCGGGTACGACAACGACTTCCCGCACGAGAAGGGAAAGTCGCGGTCGCTCGACCCGCTCGGGATGTCGCCGAGCCGCAACGACGAGGCCGCCTACTGGTGCAAGGGCGACGGCGACTACGGGACCGATGGCAACCAGGGGACGCCGGGCGAGTTCAACGACGCGTGTGGGTGACCGTCCCAGTCCGACCCTCGCGGGCCCTTCCCGTCGGTCAGCAGTCGCTCGCTGCCCCCGGGGTGCCGCTGTCGCCGGACCCGAACACGGTGGTCGCGGAGCACCAGTGGTCACCGTCGTCGTTCGCGGACGCGGACCAGTGGGCGGCCTCCAGCTCCATCGACTCCCCCCTGGGATCGGGGAAGTGCGCGCCGTTGTCCCACTCGATCGTGTCGAAGACCGTGGATCCGTAGCTTAGCTCCAGCTCGTCAGTGTCGTTGCCGAGCGTGAAGGTCGAGTAGGTGTAGTCGACCCAGGCGTCGGCGCCCAGGCCAAGCACCACGTAGTCGCCGGCCGGTACGACCAGCGTCCCCGAGACCGTCATCGTCTCGCTGTCGAGATCGCGGATGACGAGCCCGTCGAGGTCCACGTCGTTGCCGGTGCTGTTGTAGATCTCGAACCACTCGCCCAGGCTGTCGTCGATGGCGTCGGGGTTCTGGAGCACCTCGGTGACGAAGATGTCGCCCTCGGCCAGGTCGGCGACGCCGTCGGGGACGGACCCGGTGCACGCGTCGTTCGCGGCCCCGGGGGTGCCGCTGTCGCCCGAAGACATCGGGTGGCTGGACGTGCACCAGTTGCTGCCGGTGTCGTTGGCCACCGCGGTGAGCGCGGTGGGCGAGAGCGCCATGCTGGCGCCGTCGGGGTCGGGGAAGCTGGCGCCGTTGTCCCAGGAGACCGTGTCGAGCACCACGGCGCCGGTGAGCGTGAGGGTGTCGTCGCCGTTCCCGAGGCCGAGGCTGCCGGGGTAGTCGTAGTCGACGTGGACGCCGCCGTTGACCGACGTGTCGGCGTCGACCCCGAACGTGGTGTAGCTGCCGGCGGCCACGACCAGCGACACGGTCACGTCGAAGTCGTTGCCCCCGCCGTCCGCGACGTTGATCCCGTCGAGGTCGACGTCGTGGCCAGAGGCGTTGTAGATCTCGAACCACTCGCCGTCGTCGTCGCTCACCGCCGCGGGGTTCTGCATGATCTCCGAGATCACCAGGTCCCCGGCGGCCAACCGGTCGATGGTCCAGGTGCCACCGTCGGTGTCGGTATCGGTATCAGTGTCTGTATCGGTGTCTGTATCAGTGTCCGTATCGGTGTCGCTGTCCGTATCGGTGTCTGTGTCGCTGTCCGCGTCGGCATCCGTGTCTGTATCGGTGTCCGTGTCCGTGTCGGCGGCGCTGTCGCCTTGCGACCCGGGGACGCCATCGCTGGTGTCCGTCGTGAAGCCGAGCGAACACCCGAGGGGGAGGAGAGCGAGGAGGGGGACCAGGGTCAAGCGAGCTCCAACAGCGGGCGGGGTCTACCCTTTGCCCGCCGGCGGGCGGCCCGGCGTCGCGAAACTGACACCAAGGTTTTGCGAAGCGCCGTTCCAAGGCGCGCTGGCCCCTCGCCGGTCACCCCCGCGCGTTCAGCATCACCAGCGCGGCCGGGAGGTCGGCGACCGAGTCCACGACGACGTGGGCCCCAGCCTGCACGAGCGTCGCCTCGGCGCGCTCGCGGTGCTCGCGGCGCTGCCCCTCCGTCAGCTCGGCCAGTTCGAGCGCGCCGAGCCCGACCTCGTTGCCCGTCAATGCTACGCCCACGGCCCACATCCCCGCGTTCCGCGCCGCCTGCATGTCCACGACGGTGTCCCCCACGACGACGCACTCCGCGACGCTCGGCGCCCCGAGCCGCATCGCCGCGACGTGGTTCATGTACGGCGCGGGGCGGCCGGCCGGCACGTCGCTCGAGCACACCAGCACGTCCGGCTCCCAGCCGCGGGCGACCATCAGCGGCCGGAGCACGTCCACCATCGGCGCGGTGTACCCGGTGGTCGCGCCGACGCGGACGCCGTTCGCGCGCAGCTGGTCGAGGACCGCGAGGAACCCGGGGATCGGCTCGGCGTGCTGGGGCAAGCACGCGACCTGGAGCGGCTCGGCCTCGGCGTACATCGCGTCGACGTCCTCGGCGGTCGGCGCCCTGCCGTTCGCGCGGGCCCAGGCGGCGTCGATGCGCGGCTCTGCGCACATCCGTCGGATGTGCTCGCGCTTGTGGGTCCCCATCGGGCCCCTGGCCTCGGCGACGGTGACGACTACGCCCCGGCGCCGGAAGATCTCGATGAACACCGCCACCGGGGCCATGCAGCCGCAGTCGATGGTCGTACCCGCGAGGTCGAACAAGATGGAGTGAATCACCACGGAGCAGCCTCCCGCCAGTCCGCCACTACCGCGACGAACCGGTCGATGTCTGCCGGGAACACCTGGCCGATGCACCCAACTCGGAACGAGGGGACGCGGGCGAGGCTGCCCGGGTAGATGGCGAAGCCCCGGTCGCGCAAGAAGTCGTAGAAACGCTGGAAGTTCCACGCTGGCGAGGCCGGCTCGCGAAAGGTGGCGATGATCGGGCCCTGGCGGTCCGGCGGCAGCAACGGGTCAAACCCGAGCTGCGCCATCCCGTGCAAGAGCCGCTGCATGTTCTCCTGGTAGCGGCCGCCGCGGGCCGCGACGCCGCCCTCCTGGTCGTGCAGGTCCAGGGCCACGTCCAGGGCCGCCAGCACGTGCGTCGGGGGGGTGAACCGGAACTGGCCGTCCTTCTCGAGCCGCGCCCACTGCGCGTGGAGGTCCAACGAGAGGCTCGGCGCCGCGCCGGCCGCGCGCGCGAGGGCGTCCGTGCGGGCCAGCACGAACGAGAGGCCGGGGACGCCCTCCAGGCACTTGTTCGCCGACGACGCGATGGCGTCGGTGACGATGCCGTCGACCGGGATCGCGCCGAGGCTGCTCATCGCGTCGACCAGGAGCCTGCGCCCGGCGCGGGCGGTCAGCTCGGAGATCGCCGCGAGGGGCAACAGCTGGCCGGTCGTCGTCTCGCTGTGCACCGTGAAGACGTGGGTGAGCCGGGGGTTCGCGGCGAGGCAGGCGGCCAGCGCGCCGAGGTCGGGGGCCTCGCCTTCGTCGGTGGCGAACGCCTCGCAGGTCCGTCCCATGCGGCGGAGCGCCTCGACGGCGCGGGCGCCGTACACGCCGTTGACGAGCACGGCTGCCCCCCCGGTCGCGGGCACGAGCGTGCCGAGCATCGCCTCGACCGCGTAGGTGCCGCTGCCCTGCAGGGGGATCGCGGTGAACGCGGCGGGCTCCGGCGCGAGCGTTGCGAGGCGACGCCGCACGCGGGCCGTCATCTCGGTGAACGCGGGGTCGCGGGAGCCGAAGTCTCGCTGCATCGCCGCGCGCACGAGCGGGGAGGTCGTCAGCGGGCCGGGCGTGAGGAGGAGCGGGTCCATCACGCCCCCATGATCCAGGCGTCGACCACCTGGATGCAGGGCCCGGCGGGCTCGTTCGTGTCCACGATGACGGGGTGCTCGCCAACGCGGACGTGGTACCGGCTGAACGCGCCGCGGTACACGACGCGCTCTACGCGACAGGGCGTGCCGGACGTGGCGAACCGCACCGACTCGGGTCGAAATCCGATCTCCACTTGGCCTCCAGGAGCTTCAAGGTCTGCGATCTCGGTGCGACCGGCGCGCACCGCGGTAGGGAGGGTGTTCAAGATGCCGACGAACCCCGCGACGAAGCGGTTGGCTGGGCGCCGGTAGATCTCGCGCGGCGTCGCCACCTGCTGCACCGCGCCCTCGGCGAGCACGGCGACGCGGTCACACATCGACAGCGCCTCTTCCTGGTCGTGCGTGACCAGCAGCACCGTCAGGCCGGCCTCGCGGGCGAGCAGGCCCACCTGGTCGCGGAGCTCCTCGCGCAGCCCGGCGTCCAGGTTGGACAGCGGCTCGTCGAGCAAGAGCACGCGGGGCCGGGTGGCGAGCGCGCGGGCGATCGCGACCCGCTGCTGTTGCCCACCGGAGAGCGTGCCCGGCCAGCGGTCCTCGAAGCCCCCGAGCCGCACGCGGCCGAGCGCCGCCTTGGCGAGCTCCCGCGCGTTCGGCAGGTTCCGCAGCGCGAGCGGCCACGCGACGTTGTCCAACACGGTCATGTGGGGCCAGACGGCGTAGCTCTGGAACACCATGCCGAGCCCGCGGTGCTCGGTCGGGACGGCTACGCCTGGACCCGCGACGCGCTGTCCGGCGACGAACACCTCGCCGCTGTCCGGGGTCTCGAGCCCCGCCACGATTCGCAAGGCTGTCGTCTTGCCACACCCGCTCGGCCCGAGCAACGCAAACAGCTCGCCGGCCCCGATCCGCAGGTCCAAGCCCCGCAGGATTGGGCGGCCCCAGGACTTGGACACGCCTTTCAGCTCGACGCCCATCTTGCCCTCCCCGCGAGCACCGGGCCGCCCGCGAGCACGGCCAGCACCACGATCATCGCGAGCACAGAGGCCTGTTGTGGAGAGCCGTAGCTCAAGAGCTCGAACAGGCGGGTCCCGAGCACCTCGGTGCCCGGCCCGCGCAGCAGGACGGACATCGAGACCTCGCAAAAGCTACCGGCGAACACGAGGACCCACGCGGCGACCAGCGACGGGCGCAGCAACGGCAGCACGATCGCGAGCTGCGTCCGACCCCAGGAGGCCCCCGCGACGCGGGCGGCCTCCTCCACCGACCGGTCGACGGTCCGGACCGCCGCGCCGACGCCGTCTAGCGGGACGGCGAGCGATTTTACGGCATAGGCGATCCCGAGGATCCACGGCGTGTTGGCGAGCGCTAGGACCAGCGTGGCGCGGTCGGCCAGGATGAACCGGATCTCCTGCGAGAACGCGAGCAGGAACGCCAACGCAAAGACGCTCCCGGGGACCGCCCACGGCGCGCGGGCGAGGCCAACCAACACCGAGACTGGCCGGCTCGGGGTCCGCGCCGCGACGGTGGCGAGCAACGCGCCGACCGCGACCGCGGCGGTGGCCGCGCCAGCCGCGAGCCAGCCCGAGCGCAGCAGGGCGCCTTGGCTGCGCGACTCGGTGATCACCGCCGTCCAGTGCTCCAGCGTGAACGCGTCGAAGTGACCAAAGGCGCTCGCGCAGCTGGTGAGCGCGATGGTGCCAATCGGGACCAACACCGAGAGCGCGAGCCAGGCCCACACGACGGCAGCGAGCGCTCCCGCGGGCTGCGCCGGCCGCGGGCGAGCCAGCCGCGCGGTCCCAAAGCTCCGCCGCCCCTGCACCACGCGCACGAGCATCGGCAGCGCGAGGCCGACAGCGAGCAGGATGAGCGACAGCGCGACGGCCAGCGGGCGCCCGGTGACCGGTGCGAGCTCCAACGCCCGGAAGATGCGGAGCGTGAGCACCGGGATCGGCCGGGCCGCCGAGGACGACAGCAGGTACGGGACGCCGAAGCTCGACGCCGCGGAGCTCGCGACGAACGCCGCGGACGCCGCGATCCCGGGCGCGGCCAGCGGCAGCGTGATGCGGAGGAACGTCCGGGCGGGGCTGGCGCCCGAGACCCGGGCGGCCTCCTCCAACGCAGGGTCGATCCGCGCGAGCGCGTCGCGGGCGGCCAGGGCGACCAACGGCGAGAGGTGCAGGCCAAGGACGCCGATCATCCCGCCGAGCGTGTAGACGTTGACGGGCACCCAGCGCAGGAGCACGCCGTTCGTCGGGTTGGCCAGCACCATCCACGCCACGGTCGTGACGTACGGCGGCACGGCGTAGGGCAGCACGATCGCGGACTCCAGCAGGCGCGGGAGTCGGCGGCGCGCGGCCACCCACCCGACGGGGACCCCCACGACCAGGGCGAGCACGGCGGCGCCCAGGGCGAGCCAGCAGGTGTTCGCGATGGCCTCCCGCTCGGCGAACGCGAGGTCCAGGTCGCCTACGCCCGCGACGAGCAGCGAGAGCGGGAGCGCGATGAACACCACGAGGAGGCACGCGACGGAAGCCAGCAGGATGCCCCTCGTCATTTCTGCAGCGCCTCGATGCGGGCGCGGAGCCCAGGGCCGCGGGCCGCGGCCTGCGCGGTGAAGTCGTCGGGCAGCGGGGCGAGCTTGATCTCGTCGAGCCGCGGCGCGCCGGCCGGGGCGGGCATCCCCGGGAAGGGGCTGTGCATGCGGCTCTTCACCACGAGGTCCTGCGCCGACGGGCCCATCAGCCAGTCCACCACGCGCTCCGCCGCCGCGGGCTCCGGGCAATCGGTGGGGATGGCCAGCGGGCCCGGGATGGGCACGGCGCCGTCCTCCGGGAAGATGATCTGCGCGGCGCCGGGCTTCGTGAGCAGGTTGTTGAGCAGCACGACGCCGACGGGCTTCTCGCCGCTCTCGATGCGGCTGAGCACCGCGGAATTGCCCCCCGCCATGACCCAGCCGTTGGCGCGCAACGCCTCCAGGAAGGGCTGGCCGAGCAGGCGGTCCCAGGCGGACACGGTGGTGAACGTGGTGCCCGAGGAGAAGGGGTCGCCGGTGCTGAACTTGCCCCGCCACTGGGGCTCGGCCAGCTCCGCGAACGACTTCGGCGCCGGCTGGCCGTTCTCGGCGCCGATGACCATGAGATCGACGTGGTGCGCTGCGTAGTAGGGCGTCACCCAGGCCCGCGGCAGCTCCAGGGCCCGCGGCGAGACGTAGGCCACGAGCAGCTTGCGCCCAGCGAGGTCCACGTACCAGGAGGGGTCGGAGGTCGCGACGATGCACGCGGGGCTCCCGCCAGCGGTGTGCTCGGCCTCCCACCGCTGCGAGACCTTCTCCGACCCGCCCTGGAACCACTGGAGGTCGATGTCGGGCAGCTCGGCGTTCGCGAGCGCCTCGAAGGTGTCGACTTGCTCCTGGTAGATCGCGGTGTAGATCCATACGGTCGGGCGCCCGGTCGCGGACGCTTGCCCCGGCGGGCCGAGCTCGACGCGACACGCCGCGAGGGCCAGGGCGAGCGCGGGGAGGAGGGCGGGTCTCGGGAGCAACGCCGCAGCGTAAGGGGTCGCCAGCGCCCGCTCGGTGGCGGAGGGGTGACGATTCCGAGACGAGGGGTCACCGAGTCAGGCGAGGTGGCAGGGCAACAGGAGCTGGAGCTGGCCGACCACGGCCGACATCGACGCGAGCAGGTCATGCCCGTCGTCGACCTCGGCCAGGACGACGCCGGGGTGGGTCGCGGCGTAGCGCCGGGAGCTCGCGACGCGGACCTGGCGGTCCGCCCGTCCATGGACGATCGCGACGGGCGTTTGCCCCGGGGGCGGGGGCGGGGCCAGCGTGTCGAGGTCGTCGAGCAGGCTGGCGCCGAGGGCGCGCACCCTGCGCTCCGTCTTGTCCCACCACGGGACCCAGCCGAGGGCGCGCCAGCCCCGCGCCAACCCGGGATGCCCGGCACCGACGACACCCGCCTCCAGGACCGGGGCAAGGAGCAGCACGCCCGCGACGCGCGGCTCGGTGACCAGGCGGGCGGCGACGTAGCCCCCCAGGCTCGTGCCGATCACGACGACGCGGTCCCCGGGTCCCCCGAGCGCCGCGGTGGCCGCCTCGACCATCGCGGGCACGCGCATGGCTCGGAAGTCCGGCACCCGCAGGTCCACCACCTGCAGTGGGACGCCCCGCGGCTCGAGCCAATTGGCGAGCGCGTCGGCCTTCGCGGAGCGCGTCCCGGTCCCGAGCCCGGAGAGGTAGACGCACCGGGTCGCGGAAAGCATCGCCGCCAGGTATCCGCGCCCACGGGTGGAGTTCGCCGACACGAGGACGGTTCCCCGACAACTCGGTGACGGCTCGCCGGGCGCGCTGCGCTCGCGATTAGGGTCTGCGGCCAACGAGCGCTCACCGTGTCCACGCTGCTCTTCTTGCGCGACGTCGCCCGCAACCCGGCCCGCATGGGGTCAGTGGTTCCGTCGAGCGCGCGACTCGCGCAGGCGATGGCGGATTGCGCCGACATCCAACCCGGGCACGTCGTCGTGGAGCTGGGGGCGGGGACCGGCGCGTTCACCCGGGAGCTCGTGGAGCGGCACCCCCGCAACCGGCTCGTGGTGTTCGAGGTCAGCGCGACGTTGGCAGGGCCGCTCGAGCGCTCGTTTCCAACGGTCACAGTGGTGGCGCGCCCCGCGGAGGCATTGCCCGAGGTGATGGCCGAGCTTGGCCTCGGGCGCATCGACCGCGTCGTGAGCGGGCTCCCGTGGGCGCTCTGGGGCGCGGCACAACAGGCGCGGATCTTGGATGGCCTGGTGCCGTACCTGGCCCCTTCCGCGCGGCTGGTCACTTTTCACTACCTGCACAGCCGCGCGCTCGGCCGCGTGCGGACCACCCGGGGCCTGCTGGTCGAGCGCTTCCACGACGTCAGCTTCAGCGCGCCGGTGTGGAGGAACCTCCCGCCGGCCCTCGTGCACGTCGCCGCTCGGCCGCGCGCCGGGACCGCGGGGGCCGCGTGAGCGAGCACGCGGCGCCCCGTGACGCCGCGCTGCCCCGCGGTGAGCCCGAGCGCCCCGCGTCCGCCCTCGCCCGCGTGTTCCTCCACGAGGACCTCAACTTCCTGGTCACGAACCGCCTGCCGCGTCGGCTCGTCACCCGGGCCGTGGGGCGCCTAAGCCAGGTCCGCGGCCGGTGGCTCACCCGCGCGAGCCTGGCGGTGTGGCGCTTGTTCGCGGACGACCTGCGGCTCTCTGAGGCCGAGACGCAGGAGTTCGAGAGCTTGCACGACGTGTTCGTGCGGAAGCTGAAGCCGGGCGCGCGCCCGATCGAGCGCGACCCCGACGTCGCCGTCTCCCCCTGCGACGCGATCGTGGGCGCCGTCGGGCAAGTCCGGGGCGCACGGGCGTTCCAAGCGAAGGGCTTCCCGTACCGGCTGGCGGACCTGCTCCCCGACGAGGCGCAGGCCCGGCGGTACGAGGGCGGGTGGTTTGTCACGCTGCGCTTGAAGTCCAACATGTACCACCGCTTTCACGCGCCCGTGGCGGGCCGGGTCACGCGCGTGGACTACATCTCCGGCGACACCTGGAACGTGAACCCCATCGCCCTGCGGCGCGTCGAGAGCCTGTTCTGCCGGAACGAGCGGGCGGTCCTCGATCTCGAATTGCCGGACGGGAGTCACGGGCTCACGCTCGTGCCTGTCGCTGCGATCGCGGTCGCCAGCATTCACCTCGACTGCATCCGCACAACCCTCGACCTGCGCTACCGAGGCGTGAACCGAATCGACTGCGACGCCCGGTACGCGAAGGGCGCGGAGCTTGGCTATTTCCACGCCGGCTCGACCATCCTCGTGTTCGCAGACGAACGCTTTCGACCCTGTGCGCACCTCCGCGAAGGCGAGGTCATCCGCATGGGGGAGCCGCTCCTGCACTGTCCACCCGGAGTCTTCCCATGAACGGTTCTCCCTCGCCCGCCGCCGCGATGACCTTCCTCGAAGAGCTGCGTGAGCAGCGGTGGGATGACCACCGCTACTACCACCAGAGCCGGGTCAACCAAGCGTTGCACCTGTTGAGCGCGTGCACCTTCCTCGTCGTCTACGGCCTCGTCGCGTTTCACCCGATGCTCGCAGCCGTGCTTGGGTGGGTGGTCGCGATGTGGGTGCGCCAACTCGGGCACTTCTTCTTCGAGCCCCGCGGCTTCGACAAGGTGAACGGGGCGACCTTCGAGCACAAGGAGGCGGTGAAGGTTGGGTTCAACCTCGAGCGGAAGGTGGCGCTGCTCGTGGTGTGGGTCACCATCCCTGGCGTCCTGTGGCTCGACTCCTCGCTGCTTGGCCTGCTCCCCCCGGCCTCGGGTGCCGACTGGCTCGACCGCCTGGGTTGGGCCTGGATCGGGCTCGCCGGGGCTGGGCTCTTGGCCCGGACGTCGTGGCTGGTCGTTCACCGCGGCGCCCAGACGGGGCTGGTGTGGTTCACGAAGATCGTGACGGACCCGTTCAACGACATCCGTTGGTATTGGAAGTCTCCGTACTACCTTGCGAAGGGCCAGCTGCTCGACCCAATGGACCACGTGTAGAGGGTCACGCGCTGGTCGCCAACCCCAGCCGCGCGCGGAGCAGCTCGACGCTGACTTGCCTGCGGATCGACTTCGACGTGAGGGCGCTGCCTTGCCACCACCAGCCGTCTGCCAACATGGCGGTCGCCGCGGCCACGAACCGGCGGGCGATGTCGTCGAACTCGGCGTCGGTCGTCGCGTGGCTGAAGATGAACCGGCCGGTGCCGATCCACGCCGGCGCCAGGCCGGCGGCGCGCAGGTAGTACTGGAACATCCAGTGGTACCGCCCGGGCACCGTGTACAAGGTCGTCCAGATCGCGGTGAACGCTCCGACCCGCACCGGCACGCGTACGGCCTCCAAGCGGCTGTTGAGCTCGGCGGCGCGCCGCTCCCAGGTCGCGTCCAGAGACGCATATTGCGACGAGACCTCGGCGCTGTCCAGGTGCCGCAACAGCCCATTCATCGCGGTCATCACGTAGGGATGCGCGTTGAACGTGCCGCGCGCGAAGCAGATGTCGGCCGGTGCTTCGTCGGAGAAGCGCCGCATCCACGCGTGCTTGCCGCACACCACGCCCACCGGCAGCCCGCCGCCGAGCGTCTTGCCGTAGGTGACCAGGTCCGCGGGGACGCCAAAATACTCTTGGACCCCGCCGCGCGCGAGCCGAAAGCCAAGGAACACCTCGTCGAAGATGAGCGCGATCCCGCGTTGGGTGCACACGTCACGCAACCTCCCGAGCCACGCGGAGTAGGCGGCCTTGTCGTAGGTGAACCCGCGGTCGTTGCTGACCAACGTGGAGTCCGACGGCGGGGATCCGTTCGGGTTCATCGCCTGGATGGGGTTGACCAACACACACGCGATGTCGTCGCGGGTCCGGAGTACACGCAGGGTCCGCTCGCTCATCTCGGAGAGCGTGTAGACCTCGCGACTGGGTCGGGGGTTGCCGGGGCCCGCCTGCACGCCGTCCCACCACCCGTGGTACGCGCCGCAGAAGCGGACGACGTGCGACCGCCCCGTGTGGTAGCGCGCGAGCCGGACGGCCTGCATGACCGCCTCGGTGCCCGACATGTGGAACGTGACCTCGTCCATCCCGGAGATCGCTTTCAGGCGCGCGACGTTGTCCACCACCACGGGGTGGTAGGAGCCGAGCACGAGCCCGAGCCCCGCGGCGTCCACCACCGCGCGCTCGACGTTGCGCTTGTAGAACTCGACGCCGAACACGTTCACCCCGTACGAGCCGCCGAGGTCGTACGCCTCGTTCCCGTCGAGGTCCCAGAGCCTGCCGCCCTCGGACCGTGCGACGACGGTCGCGACAGGGAGCGAACGCTCGACGATCGCCCGGAACTGGAACGGCACGCGGTAGGCGTGGACGAAGGCTGCATCGGAGATGCCCGTGCGCAGCTCCTCGCTGGCGGCGAGCGTCAACGGAGAGCCCGCACGCAGGCGATCGGCGAGCGCGACGAACCCTCGTTGACGGCGCGAGGCGATGTCCAGCGGGGCGTCGTCGGCGCGGTAGAACTGCGCGTCGGTGTAGCTGTAGCCGCGCACCCAGCGCGACAGCGTCAACGCGGTGAACGGGTGGCCGGCGAGGGACCGGTGTTTTGCGAGGGAGAGCCACAGGCGGTCCCGGGCGCGCAGGTACGGGTTCAGCCAACGGGCCAGGACCCACAGGCGGCGGGTGAGGCCGCTCACGCGAGCCCCGGGCCGTCTACGGGGTCGCCGTCGGCGTCGAGCTGGATGGGCAAGCGCACCACGGCGCGGCTCGGGTGGTCTCCGTCGCGCAAGGACGCGCGGTACGCCGCTGCGTCGAGGATAGCCGTGAACGGCTCGTCCACCCGGTTCCGCTCGGTGAACGCCCGGGCCGCCGCCCCCATCGACCGCCGGAGGGCGGGATCCAACAGCTGGATCATCGCGTGGGCCAAGCCCGACGGCTCGTGACCGCTCACGACGATCCCCGTCTTGCCATCCTGCATCAGCTCGCACGGCCCGCCGACGCCCGACACGATCACCGGCAGGCCTGAGGCCTGCGCTTCGAGGGGCGCGTTCCCCCACGTGTCCGTAGTGCTCGGGAACACCTTCACGTCTGCGGAGGCGACGGCCGAGGCCAGGACGGCGCCGTCGAGGAACCCGGTGAAGGTCACCGGCAGCCCGGCCAACCGCGCCTCCAACTCGCGGCGCAGCGGTCCGTCGCCGACCAGGACGAGGTGAACGTCGGGGTGTCCGCGGTGGACCTCCCGGAAGGCGTCGGCGACGAGGCGCAGGTTCTTCTCGACGCCGAGCCTGCCGACGTAGATGAACTTGACGCAGCCATCCGCACCGGCGATGCCGTACCGCTCCCAGAACCCGGGGACGCGATTGCGAGGGTGAAAGCGCTCGACGTCCACCCAGCGGTCCAGGATCAGCAGCTTGCGCTTGCGGAGGCCCCGCTTGTGGAGCAGCCGCGCGATGTACTTGGACGGCACGATGACCTCGTCCACCGCGTGGTAGAACACGATCATGTAGCGCCAAGCGACGGCCTCCAGGGCGAGGTCTTGGGTGTAGTTCTCGACGTACTCTGGGAAGCTCGTGTGGTACGTCGCCGCGGTCTCGATCTGCAGCACCTTGGCGGCGAGCAGGCCGACGAGGCCCAACGTACCCGGGGTGCTGATCTGCATCTTGGTGAAGCCGGACTCCTGGACGTAGCGGAGGACGTCCAGGAACGGCGGAAACCGGATGGCCAAGCCCTCGTACTCGGGAAAGTCCAACGTCCGGATCGCGGTGAAGAGCCGAAGCCGCCCGGCGGCGACCCACCCCGCGACCTCGGGGTCGGCGAGGTGGCCGGCCTCTTCGCCCTCTCCCACGCACGTGACCACCGTGAGGTCCAGCCCGCGGCGAGGCGCCTCTCGCAGCATCCGCTTGATCGTCCCCGTCACCCCGTTGATCTCGAAGAAGGTGTCGGTGAACAGGACCAGCCGCTCGGGGTGCTCCATCTTGAACGCCGTTCGAACGTCGCGGGCGATCAGGCAGTCGCTGCTCTGTTGGAGGAACGCGACCAGGTAAGGCGCCGACACGAACAAGTTGGACGACACGAGCGCCACCAGCTCCTTGATCGCGCCGACTACGTTGCCCTGGAACGCGACCCGGACGTTGTCGAAGTACGCGCCGAAGACGCGCGACACCAAGGTGTTCAGCACCAGGAAGATGCGGTCGTCGGCCCCCGGGGTGCCTCGAAGCGTGGCGCGGAAACGCTCGTCCGCGAGCAGTTGGTAGATTTGGTCGTCCAGGATGGCTTCGAAGGCGCGGCCCGCCCGGGGTGGCCCACGCCACGTCGCCGTCCACCGGTGGAGGAGGATCCGCGCCCGGAGGACGAGCCGGTCGAGCGTTGTCTCGCCCTCGGACGCAAACACGAGGCCCATCAGCGACCGGGTTGGCCCAGCGAGCCCCAGCGTCGACCCGCTGCCGGTGCGCTCGCGGATGGCGTTGCCGTCGTGGACGAGCTTTAGCAGCGCGTGCGCCAGCGTGATGGGGCCGCCGTGCGCCCCGCCGGGGCGGACCTCGCCGTGGTGGATGCACTCGGCCAGGCCGTTGGCGGTCGGCCGGTCGCCGACGAACGAGAATTCCGTCCACGTGCGGCCGGGGTTGATCCCGGCGTGGTCGTCGGACCCGCCGACGATGGCCTTGTTCCACGGCGTCGGGCCCTTCGGCGCGAGGACGTGCCGGTCCGCGAGGCGCTCCAACGTCGGCCTGTCGAGGGAGCGGACCATCCGCAGCGTGAGGTCGTTCAGCGCCCAGGTGCGTGCCCCGTTCTGGACCTCGAACGTGTTGCACAGGAGAAGCATCTTCTCGATGTGCTCCAGCCGGAGTGAGCCGTCGCGGCCGTATGGCCGGTTCTGGGTGCTCATCAGCGGGTGGGTCATGAAGTAAGCCAGCCGGTTCGAACGGGCGCCTGCGCCAAACGCGGCGATCTCCGCGTCGAGGTACGCGATCATCTCGTACACGTTGCGGCGTAGCTGCATCACCTCGGCGAACTGCGCCTCGGAGACGTTGGCGACGGTGACGTGGATACGACAGCCGTCCTCGGGGAACGTCGTCGTGATCTCGGAGCTGGTGAACACGTCCGGCAGTCCGGCGTCCAGGAGCTCTCGGACGCCGTCGATCGAGTTGTGGTCCGTCAGCGTGACCAGGGTCATCCCGCGCTCCTTGAGCACCTCGTAGAGCCGGCGAGGCTGCGAGTACGACTCGGGGATCGAGAACGCGTTGGCGGCGTAGTAGTCGGTGACGTTCGAGGCGTGGGAGTGGAGGTGGAAGTCCACCTTCGCAATGCGGGGGAGGATCACGGCGGCTCCGGGTTCAACCCGCTCGCACCTTGCCAGCGGCCGTCCTTGTATGCGGACCGCGTGGGGGCGGATGTGTCCCTCTGGGGAGCATTCCGCAACGAAATTGCGCGCACGCTCCGCGGTGGCACGCTCCTTGCTCTACCCGGCGCGTGGGCCGACCCACGCCACCCAACTTGGAGATCCAGATGACCCGACTTCACGACAAACGCGCCATCGTCACCGGAGCCGCCGGCGGCATCGGGGCCGCGACCGCCCGCCGTCTCGCGCAGGAGGGCGCCCGGCTGTTCCTCGTCGACCGCGACCCGGCGGTAGCCACCCTCGCCACCGAGCTCGGCGCCGGGCACGCGGTCGCCGACGTCAGCGACGAGGCGGCCACCGAGGCGTTCGTAGCGAAGGCCGTGAGCGCGCTCGGCGGGCTCGACGTCTACGTCGCGAACGCGGGGATGGAGGGCCACGTCCACCCCCTGGTGGAGATCACCCAGGCCGATTTTGACCGGGTGGTCGCGGTGAACGTGCGCAGCGTGTGGCTCGGGATCAAGCACGCCGTGCCGCACTTGGCGCAGACCCGGGGCAACCTGGTCGCCACGTCCTCGGTCGCCGGCGTCATCGGCTCCGCCGGCCTGGGCCCCTACGTCGCGTCGAAGCACGCCGTGCTGGGGCTCGTGAAGACCGCGGCCGTCGAGTACGGCGCCAAGGGGGTCCGCATCAACGCGGTCTGCCCGGGCCCGATCGAGAACCGGATGATGCGGTCGATCGAGGAGCAAGCGTCGCCGGGGGCGCCGCAGGCCGTGCACGACGGGTTCACGCACCTCGTCCCGCTCGGGCGCTACGGCACGAACGAGGAGATCGCCGCCGCGATCGCGTTCCTGGCCTCGGACGACGCGAGCTACTGCACCGGCACGGCGCTCGTCGTGGACGGCGGCTTCGTGGCAGGGTGAATTGACCCGCCGCCGGGGTCACCGCGCCCTCGTCATCGCTCAGCTGTGTGCAGCGGTGGTCGGGGGGATCGCGCTCGCGGCCAGCGGGCGGTCTGCGCTCGCGGCCGACGCGAACCGGCTCGCCGTCGGGGAGATCTTCGTCACCTCCCGGGCGGTCGAGTCCTTCGACCAGCCGCAGATCCGGCTGGAGGCGGTCATCAACGCGGCGCCCGACCGGGTGTGGAGCATCGTGACCGACTGCGCGAACTTCAAGACGACGATGCCGACGATCATGGCGTCGGAGGAGATCAGCCACCAGGGCAACGTCGTCGTCTGCCGGACGACGCTGGACCTCCTGTGGCCCCTCCCGAACTTGGAGGCCACGACCCGCGTCGTGCAGACCGTCGGCGGCGGCCGCTGGCAAGCCGACTGGACGTTGGTCTCCGGAGACTACCGGTACAACCAGGGGGGTTGGAGCCTTACCCCGTTCCTGGGGGACCCGGGCCGGACCCTCGTGGTGTACGAGGTGCTCGTCGCGCCGAAGATCGCGGTGCCCTCGTCGCTCGAGGCGTTCGGAAAGACACGGGCGCTCCCCGGGATGATCCGGGGGTTGCGTGAGCAGCTGGGGGTGTCGGTGCGTTGATCGACCGACCAGGGGCTACCCGCGGCTGGCGGCGCGGTCGCGGCTGGGCCGGCAAGCAGTCGGCCCAACTCAATCGGACGGATGGGTGGGTCCTTCGTTCTGGTCCTGTGGACCTACAGGTCGAGCTCGCGGATCACCATGCTCCGCCACGCTGCGAGCGGCCACTGGGTGCGTCCGGTCCTTGATGCGGACCCTGTCGGCTACCGCGGGGGGCAGACCGACGCCGGCTACCCCCGCTCGACCTGCACCCGGACCCGCTTCCCATCGAACACCGCGGCCCAGAGCCACACCGGGTCGGCCCCCGCCTCGTGCAGCGCGCTCGCGTAGGCGCGGTCGTGGATCTGCCGCATCGCGGACTCCAGCGCCGTCTCCCACG
>CALQBK020000029.1 GCA_943328795.2 Bifidobacterium breve | reverse complement strand
GCGGTCGTGCGCTGGCGCGAGGATGGACCGGTGCCCGAGCGAGCGCGGCCCGTACTCCATCGCGCCCTCCCAACGCCCGACGAGCTGGTCGGCGGCGAGGGCTTCCGCCATGGTCCGCGCGACGTCCCCGTCTGCGTCGCCGAGCGTACTGGACGCCTCCGGGCCAAGGAACGCGTGTGCGAGCGCCTCGCGGCGGGGGGCGACGGTGAGCGCGGCGCCGGCCGCGAGCCCGCCGTCCCCCATGTGCGGGTGTACGAAGATGGGGCCGAGGGCGGCGATGCGTTGGTTGAGCCGGACATTGGCGAACACGCCGCCGGCGAGCGCGAACCGACGCAGCCCCGTCCGCTCCACGTAGTGGCGGGCGAGCGCGGTGAGGTCCTCCTCCACGTTGTGCTGCAGCCACGCGCAGAGGTCGGCGCGGGTCGCCCCGGCGTCCAGCTCGCGTCGCAGCTCCGCCAGGAAGGGCCGGAGCCCTTGCCCCAGCTGCTGGGTGAACCGCCGCTGCCCCGGGGGCCCCGCGAACGGGAACGGCGTGCGGATGCGCGCGCGGTCGCCCGTCGCGGCGAGCCCGACGAGCTTGCCCTCGTGCCGGAAGGGCCGAAAGCCCAGGAACCCGGTGAGCGTCGCGAACAGCAGCCCGTAGGAGTCGGGGTAGGGCATCGTGCCGACGCGGCGGAGCCCGCTCGGACGACCCACCCAGGCGGAGAGCGCGAGGCCGTCGCCAACGCCGTCCGCGATGAGCACCAGCGCCTCGTCCCACGGGCAGGTCCAGTAGGCGCTGGCCGCGTGGCAGCGGTGGTGCTCCTCCACGCGCACAGGCGCGACCAGGCCCTCGCGCCGGGCCTGCGCCCCGAGCGCGACCTGCAGCGGGAGGCGCAACGCGCGGCCGACCCGCCCATCCCCGAGCAGGCGGGGGAACGGGCTGCGGAACTGCAGCCAATCGCCCAGCCTGTCACCCGGCGACGGGCTCGGGCTGTAAAACGCGCCCTCGTCGAGCTTGAAGTCCGACTGTAGCTTTCGGAAGAGCCGGAGCCCCGGGTTCGGGTTGACGACCCCGGGAAACACGACCTTCTCGACGTCCTTCGGCCGGGCACCGACGCGCTGGAGGCACGCCGCGATGCTCGCCGACGGCCAGCCGCCCTGGCCCTTGTGGCGCGTGAACCGCTCCTCAGAGCACGCCGCGAAGAGGCGCCCGTCCAGGACCAAGGCGGCCCCGGCGTCGTGCGTCCCGTCGTGGATCCCGAGGATCAACGGCTACTTCAGCAGGTCCTTGACGGTCTCGCGCTCGTTGAGGAGCTCGGTGGTCGTCGCGGCGATCTTCGCCTTCGCGAACTCGTCGTGCTCGAGGCCCTCGACGATGCTCCAGTTGCCGCCCTTCGACGTGACCGGGAAGCTGAAGATCAGGCCCTTGGGCACGCCGTACTGGCCGTCCGACCACACGCCCATCGACGTGAAGTCGCCGGCCGCGTTGCCGTGCCACAGCGTCGACATGTGGTCGATCGCCGCGGACGCCGCGGACGCCGCGGAGCTCGCGCCACGCGCCTCGATGATCGCCTTGCCGCGCGTCGCGACCGTCTTCAGAAAGTCGCCCTGGAGCCAGTCCTGGCCGACCTGGGCGGTGACCGCCTGGCCGCGGACCTTCGCGTTCGCGAAGTCGGGGTACATCGTGTCCGAGTGGTTGCCCCAGATGCCGAGGTTCGTGACCTCGCCGGGGAGCGCGTTGAGCTTCGTCGCGAGCTGCGCCTTCGCGCGGTTCTCGTCGAGGCGGGTCATCGCGTGGAAGCGGTCCTTCGGGATGCCAGGCGCCGAGTGCGCGGCGATCAGGGCGTTGGTGTTGCACGGGTTGCCGACGACGATCACGCGTACGTCGTCCGCCGCGTTGTCGTTCAACGCGCGGCCTTGGCCGGTGAAGATCGGGCCGTTCGCGGAGATGAGGTCGGCGCGGTTCATGTCCTTCGTGCGGGGGCGGGAGCCGACGAGGAAGCCCTGGTTGATGCCGTTGAACGCCTTGTTCGGGTCGTCCGAGATCTCGACGCCGTGCAGCAGCGGGAACGCGGAGTCCAGGAGCTCCATGACGACGCCCTCGAGCGCCTTCATGCCCGGCGTGATCTCGAGGAGCTGCAGGATGATGGGCTGGTCCTTGCCGTAGCAATCGCCCGCGGCGAGGCGGAAGAGCAAGGCGTAGCCGATGTTGCCGGCGGCGCCGGTGACTGAGACGCGGATAGGTGCGGTCATGGGAGGACTCCGAGGAAAGGGGGCGCACTGCTATCATGTGTGGGGGGCCGGCGTCGTCGGCCGGCCCGGCGCCAGCGGCGCCGTCGCTGACTGCGCGTCGGGCGAAGACGCCCGACCCCACCGCAGCCGGCTGGGGCCGGCTGCTGCCCCCGCGAGCGCGCTCCGCGGTTCCTCCGCTGCGCTCCGGAGCCCGCTTGGCGGCAGCGCCGGGCCCTACGGGCACCGGCCTGCCGTGCCGCGCTCGGGCCAGGGTCAACCCAGATCCGGCCAATTCGACGACCTGAGATCGGCTGGCTCCGGCGGGTTACCGGACCGGCTCCAGAGGCTCACCATGCCCGTCTCCCGCCTGCTCCCCACCGGCATCCTCGTCGCGATCCTCCTCGGCTGCGGCGGCGCGACCACCCCGGCCACCGCGCCCTCCCCCGCGCCGCCTACCCCTGCCGCGCCCGTGGCCGCCCCCGCCACCCCTGCACCCGCGCAAGGCACGGCGAGCGCCCGCCCGCTGTACTACGAGACCGTGCTCACCCCCGCGGACCTCGACGGGCGCACGCTCCGCGAGCTCTCGCTGATGCGGAACACCATCTTCGCCCGGGCCGGCAACCCGTTCGTGAAGCCCTGGCTCGACCAGTACTTCCGGGCCCAGCCCTGGTACGTGCCCGCGGCGAAGATCGACACGTCCAAGCTCACCGCAGCGGACCGCCAGAACGTCACGCTGATCTCGGACCGCGAGAACGGCTTGAGTCGCGACCACTTGCTCGCGATGCGGGACACGGCCGCCGCGAGCGGCGACACCGTGGAGCTCTCGTTGTTGAGCGAGGCCCTGGGCGAGTGGGTGGGCGCCGCGAGCGTACCGATGGCCGACCGCAACCCGCTCGAGGACCCCTCGGTGCTCGACCAGCAGCTCGTGCTGGCCCAGCTGGACGAGATGTCCCGGCGCGACCTGCGGCTCCTGCGCAACACGATCTACGCGCGGCACGGGCGGCCGTTCAAGTCCGCCGTGCTGCAGTTGTACTTCGCCGACAAGGCCTGGTACGCCGAGCGCGCGGACTACAGCGACGCTGCGCTCAACGACATCGACAAGCGCAACATCGCGATGGTCCAGAGCATCGAGGACCGGCTCGGCGGCCCGCTCACCGAGTGGGACCACGAGCGCGAGGAGGGCTGGTTCGCCGGTGCCTGATGAGAGCGCTGCGCCCCGGCGGGGCGCTCCCCTCTCAAAACCTCCCCACCCCTCCGGTCCGCTCGAACGGCGAACCCCCGAGCGCCGCGACCAGGTCGAGCACGCCCGTGGGGTCCGGCGACAGCCCGGCGGCGGCGCCGTGCAGGCCCGCGCGCACCGGGATCACCTCGGCGCGCAGGCCCTCGCCGAGCTCGACGCGCAGCACGATGGCCTCGTCCGCCTCGGTGCACGTACAGTCGAACAGCAGGTTCCCGAGCCCCCAGGCGATCACAGCACCTCCCCGACGCTCGACCGGCCCGACGACGTGCGTCCCGTGCGCCACCACGATGTCGGCCCCGCCGAGCACCGCGGCTTCCACCGCGGCGTCCAGCTCCGCGCGCGGCAAGTACGACGGCGGCCCCGTCACGTGGAAGCTCTCCACCGTGAGCCCTCGCTCCGCCGCGAGCTCCCGCCCGACCGCGCCGGGCACGTCCGGCTCCCCCAGGTCGTGCGCGAACAGCACCACGTCGACGCCCCCGACGGTGAGCGCTCCCCTCCCCGCCGCGCCCCCGAACGGCACCACGTCCCCCTCCAGCGCAGCCACGGTCGCCGCGGAGCCGTCGACCCCCGCCGCGTCGTCGCCCGCGTGGTTGTTCGCCAACGACACGAGCCTGACGCCGTTCGCCCGCAAGAACGCCCCCGAGCCCGCTGGGTTTGCCAGCCGCACGCCGGCGGGCGTGACCTCCGCGAACCCCGGCCCCGCCCCCACCGGACCCTCCAGGTTCACGACCCCTTCCGCCCCGTCCAGGAGCCCCTCCATGCCCGAAAGCCCTCCCCGCGGCGCTACGCCGAGGTGCACGTCGCCGCCAAACCACAGGGCGGGCGTCGGGCCGGGCGGGTGGGGCGGCGGCGGGCCCTCGCCCCGCTGGCAGCCCGTGATCGCGATCGCGATGGCCGTGGCGACGGCCTGCAGCCCGGTCCAGGGCGCCCCGGAGCCCGCTCCCCTCGCCCCGTTGGCGGTCGCCGCTCCGGCTGCGGTCACCGCTCCCGCAGCCCCGGCGCCGGCGGCGCTGGCGATCACGGAGCACTTGCTCCCTTGGACGCCCGAACGCGACATGCTCACGGAGGCCTACCTCGCGGCGCACCGTACCACGGCGCTGTCGGGGGACCCGGCCATCGACACGCACATGGCCCCGCGAGCGATCGTGCTGCACTGGACCGGCGGCGCCACTGCGTCCAGCGCGTGGAACACGTTCGCCCCGGCGACCCTCTCAGGCCGCGCGGAGCTCACCAAGGGCGGCGCGCTCAACGTCGGCGCGCACTACATCGTCGACCGTGACGGCCGCATCGAGCGCATCGCGCCCGAGGACCGCGTCGTGCGCCACTGCATTGGGCTGAACCACGTGGCGATTGGTATCGAGAACGTCGGCGGGGACCCAACGTGGCCATTGACCCAGGCGCAGGTGGACGCTGACGCCGCGCTAGTCCGCGACATCGCGTCGCGCCGGCCGATCCGTTGGCTGTACGGGCACTCGGAGTCGGCCGCGATCGAGGCGAGCCCGGTGTTCGAGGAGAAGGACCCAACCTACCGCAACGCGAAGCCGGACCCCGGCGCAGCGTTCATGGGGAAGGTGCGGGCGGCGGTCGCGGACTTGGGGTTGGAGGGGGGGTAGGCTGCCTCGGGCACCCCGAACCCGGCTACACTACGGAGCCAACCGGAGGCCTGCCTGTCTACCTCGTCGCGTCACCCCGCCCGTTCCCGCCGCACCCGCTACCCGCTGCGAACCCTCGCAGGGATCCTCCTCGCACACGCGAACGCCGCCTACGCGGGCGAGCTTGTCCTCGACCCCGTCCCCTCGGTCACCTTCACGAACCCCCTCACGGACCCAGGTGGCTTGAACGCCGCGTTTGGAGCGAGCCTGGCGCACTGCGACATCAACGGGGACGGGCTGGAGGACGTCGTGATCGGAGACCCGCAGGCGGACGAGGAGACAGCCGACGACCTGCACGGCGCCGCCCATGTCTTCCTCGCGCAGGCAGGAGCGTTCCCGCAGTCGCCCGACCAAACCCTTTATGGCGTCACCCAGTTGGACAACTTCGGATCCGACGTCTCCGCGCTTGGCGATGTCAACGGCGACGGGTTTGATGACGTCGCGATCAGCGCCTACGTATCGTCAGATTGGTCAGGACAAACCTCCGTCTATTTCGGAACGCCCACGGGGTTGGAGGAGACGCCGTCGCGCGTATTTACGGGCGAGTACGCCAACGCTGGCGTGCACGGCTCGGCCGTGGGGGACGCGACCTCCGGTCGGCGATTTGGGCGGTTTTTACAGCGGGTCACAACCATGCCGTCCGTGGCGATGCGCGCACGCTCGGCTGGGGTCAGGCCGAGCCCCGCGACGATCGTGTCCAGGTACTTTGCGCTGGCCGGGTCGAAGCCGAGCGGGGGCGGGCTCGGCGGAGCATGCCGAGCGAGGAACGCGTCCACGTCGGCCGCAGCGGCCGGGGCCAACGGGGGCGGGGCCGGGGGGACCGGCAGTGGCTCTTCAGCTGGCGCGGGGGCCACCTCGGGGGCTTGGGCGGGCGCGGGGGCCGGGGCCGAGCACGCGAGGAGGAGGAGAGGGAGCACGCGCACGCCCTTCAGAACGTGTCGAGCGGGGTCGTGGTGAAGTCCCCGTAGGCGTAGACGCCCATCTTGCGGCCGGACTCCGTGCCCCCCAGGTCGCAGTTGCCGATCGTGCCGTACACCGCCCCGGTGAAGTCGGTGTAGGCGCAGAAGTCGTCCGAGACGGCGTGCAGGCGGTCCGGCCACTCGGCGTCCGCCCCGCCTTGGTCGTAGAGCTCGACGTCCCACTGCTGGAACGTGTCGCCTTCGTCGCAGGCGGCCACGAGGACGGTCCAAGGGCCGATCCACGAGTCGTCGTGCGACAGGCAGCCGCCGGTCCCGACGTTCTTGAACCCCGCGTGGTCGCCCAGGTCAACCACCTCCCATTGCTGGCTGGGATCGGTGCCAAGGCACGAGGTCGTCGACGTGACCGAGCCCGAGCTGTCAGCGACCAAGCACCGGCCATCCACCTTGTACTGGATGACGTAGAAGCCGGGCACGTCGTCACAGGCGTCGCCCTGGCCGTCCCCGTCGGCGTCCTCCTGGTACGGGTCCGACACGTCGGGGCAGACGTCGACGGAGTCTTCGACACCGTCCCCGTCGGCATCTGGGCCCTCCAGGGGCGGGTCCCCCGGCTCCGGGCAGATGTCGCCGTGGCAGCTCCAGTCCGGGTAGTCGTAGCGGATCATGGCCTCGCCGGGCGCGCAGATCTCGCCTTCGACGGGGCCCGTCAAGCAGCCCGCCAAGAAGTACCCGCCCGCCCGGGTAGCGTCCGTGATGGTGATGTAGGACTCGATCGCGCCGTCGAAGTCCCCGCCGATGTCGACGCTGCCGCCTTCGTCGCCGTTGCCGCCGAAGTCCGTGTCCTGGGAGAGCTGGCCGTTCAGCACCAGCTCGACGTCGAGCTGCAGCACGGCCGTCTCGTCGAGCCAGTAGGGATCGGCGGGGTCGTGCACGTCGATGGTGGTGGAGAGCCGGCAGGCGTCGTAGGTGAACACGCTGATCGCGCGCGTGCCGTTCAGGCTCACGTCCCAGTTCACGGTGCCCTCGCCGCACGTCGTGTTCCAGTTCCCGATGCCGCCGGGATTCTCGCAGTCGTTCATCTGGCACTGCAGGTCGTCCTTGATCTGCACGAAAGAGCGCACCAGCTCGTCGTTCTGCCACAGCGAGACCGGGCCCTCGACGTCCTCGCAAGACGCCGCGTCGACCAGGTAGGACGCCTCCTCGGTGTCCGCCTCGCCGTCGCCCCAGCGGATCGTCACCACGTGGAAGCCGCACTCGAGCGCGACGCGCCGGTCGTCGCCCAGGAGCGCCGCGCAGTCGTCCCCGTAGCCGGGGTCGCCCCCGTCGACGGAGTAGCAGACATCGACGTCATCGAGGCCCGTGACGGTCACCGCGTCGTCGTCGTCGGTGAGCGTCGTGCCGGAGATCGGGTCGAAGTGGGTCTCAACGCGCACCACGCGTTCACCGGGGTGGCACGCGGGCAAGAGCAGGACCAGGAGCGGCGCGCGGAGCAACATGCGCGCAGTGTACTTCAGACGCCGGAACAAGATGTTCCAAAACCTCCGCTCAACTTCTTTGCATACTGTGCATGTTGAGATGCACAGTAAACACACACAACGGAGGTGTGCTCATGAACCCTGTCATCCAGCTCGACAAGGTCAACCTGGCCCGCGGCGCGTTCCGCCTCGACGTCCCGAGCTTCAGCGCTCAGCCGGGCCGGGTGATCGGCCTGGTCGGCCGCAACGGCGCGGGCAAGACCACGCTGCTGCAGGTGATCGCCGGGCTCTTGCGCCCTGACGCCGGCTCGGTGCGCGTCTGCGGGGTGTGCCCGTTCGGGGACGTGGTCCCCGCGCGGCAGCAGCTCGCCTACATGACCGACACGCAGACGGTGCTGCCGCTGCCCATCGGCGCCCTCACGCAGGCCCTCGCGGCGTTCTACCCCAGCTGGGACCAAGCCCTCGCCGAGCGCCTGCTACCCCGCTTCGAGCTCTCGCCCGACCGAAACCCCCGGCAGTTGAGCAAGGGAGAGGGCACCCGCCTGCGCCTCGTGCTCGCGATGGCCTACAAGCCCACGGTGCTGCTGCTGGACGAGCCCTCTACCGGCCTGGACGTCGTCTACCGGCGGGCGATGCTCGAGTCGGTGCTGGAGGTCGTGCGCGACCCCTCGCGCACCGTCATCGTCTCAAGCCACGACGTGGCGGACCTGGAGCGCATCGCGGACCACGTGGTCGTGATGAAGGAGGGCCGCATCGTCGCGGACGCCCCCATCGACGAGCTCGTCACCGACGGACGTTCGCTCGAGCAGCTGCTCGTCGAGGGGGCGTGATGGACACCGCCGTCGCCAAGGGCCGCTCGCCCCTCGCCGCGAGCCTGGCCGCGTGCGCGCTGCTGCTAAAGCACTCCCCGTGGCTCCTCGGGCTGAACGTGGCAGGGTGGACGGCTGTCGAGGTCTTCATGATCGGGTCGAAGCTCCCCGCGCTCACGGCCGCGATGGCGTTTGTCGCGCCGCTGGCCGCGATGAACCTGATGTTCCTGCGGGCCGAGCTGATGATGGGGCCAGCCCTCCTCCCGGCGACGCGCGCGGCGCAGAGCGTCGCGGTCGCGGCTGCGGCGTCCGCGCTGACGCTTGGCGGGATGGTGCTTGCGACGCTCGTCACGCTGCCGTTCGCGCCACCGGACGTCGCCGCCTTCGTATTTTGGGTCGCGCTGGGGGCTGCGCTGTCCATCGCGGTCGACCTGCCCGTGAGGTTCTCCTGGATCTCCGGACGGCCCGTGTTGCTCGGCCGCGTCGGGTTCGCGCTGCTCGTCGTGGTCACGATGCTCCAGCCCTCGACCCTGCTGAAGGTCACCGTGCTCGCTTGGATCCTGCACGGTGAATGGAACCACCGAGCCAAGTCGAAGGCGGCGAGCCCCCCTGTCCTCCAGGCTGCCGTCCCAGCCGTGAAGCTGGACTTCTCGGGTGTCCGCACGCCGGAGGGCGCGCTGAGGGTGCTGCTCGGCGCCGGGCTGGACTCGCTCGCCCTCACCTGGCTCGTCCCCGTCGGGGTGTGGCTGACGCTCCAGTGGACGTACGTCCCCGTGCCGCCCTGGGCACTCATCGGGTTCGGCATCGCCGGCCTGCTCGGCCTGCTGCTGCCGCTGTCCCCGCTCGGCACGACTGCGGCGACCGGGGCCCTCCGGCTGCCGATCCCGCCGTTGGACGTGCACCACGCGGTGCTCCGCGCCGCGGCGATCCGCGCCGGGGTCCTGTACGGCGGGTCGGCGGGGGTCGTCGCTCCGCTGATGGCGGCCAGCGGCGTGGGGGCGGTCGAGAACCTAGCGGCGATCGCCTGGGGCGTACCACTGGCGGCCGTCACCCTCGGCAGCGCCGCGTGGACGCTGCACCCCCGGTCGCTCGGGGTGACCGCGGTGCGGCTGGCGTTCGCCTCCGTCATCCCCCTGCCGCTGCTCGCGGCCTTCGTCTCCGATCGGAGGCTCGAGGCCGGGCTGGTGATCGGGGCTATCGGGCTCCTCGCGCTGGCCGCCGGCGAGCTCTGGGCGCGTGCCGCGCTGGCACCCCGGAGGACGTCGTGAGCATCCGCCTCGCAGAGGGGAGCGGCGTGCCGTACTGGCGCCAGATCCGGGACGAGCTCGCGGACCGCATCCGGTCGGGCCAGCTCGCGCCGGGGAGCCCGCTCCCCTCGATCCGGGAGCTGGCCGTCGAGACGCTGGTGTCCGTCATCACCGTGAAGAAGGCCTACGAAGAGCTCGAGCGCGCGAACCTCGTATACTCGCACCAGGGGCGGGGGACGTTCGTCGCGGACCAGGGCGGGGCGGCCTCGCGCCAGGTCCTGCTGGCGGAGATCGCGGCCGAGTTCGCAAGCGCGGCGAAGCGCGCCCGCGACGCCGGGCTCACCCCGGCCGAGATCGACGACCTCTGGCGCGCCGCGACCACCGCCGACTGATCAGAGACGACCATCAGCGCAAGGCGTTGGCGACGCGGCGGCGGCGGGCGCCCACCCAGCGCAGGAGCCACTCCTGGGCCACGCGGGTGTCCCAGGCGGCGCTCACCCCGGGGGCGCGGCGCCGGCCTCGATCGCCGCGTGCGTGAACGGGAAGCGGGCGACGACGCTGCCGTCGATGCTGACCACCACGACCTCCGCGGTGTCGCCGTGCAGCGCGAGGTAGCCGAAGCCGAACTCCCGGCGAGTGAGCTGGGAGCCCGTCGTCGGGCTGGTCGCGCGCAGGCCAGCGCCCCCGCTGCCCATGACCACCTCGGCGAGCCCCGGCCGCACGATCACCTGCTGGTCGTGGTCGTGGCCGCAAAGGTAGAAGTCGGCGCGACTTAGGATCCCGGCCCAGGAGCGAAGCTGCCGCGTGTCCCCGTGCGCGCCGCCGGACCACACGGGGTGGTGGCCGTAGACGATGGTCCACGGGGGAGCAGGCGCGGCCGGCGCCGGGGCCGTCCCGGCCGGGGCGAACGCGCCGAACGGCGCGGCCAGCGTCGCCTTGAGCCAGCGCTTCTGGGCAGGGCCGAGGCCGTTGGTGTCCATCGCGATGAGCCGCGCGGGGCCGACGTCGCGGGCGTAGTAGCGGCTGGGCATGTTCCACGTTGTCGGGGTGCCGGGCGGCACGCTCCAGCCGACCTCCGCGCCGGGGTCGCCCAGGTAGTCGTGGTTCCCGAGCGCGGGCCAGAACGGGAGGCCGAGCGACCCGTACACGTTCACGAAGCGGGAGGTCCAGAGCGGGTCGTCCGGGCCGAGGACGCCGCGCGGGTAGAAGTTGTCCCCGAGCAGCACGACCTCGTCGCACCGCGTGGTGGCGCAGAACTCGCCGACCCTGCGGGCGACGCCGGCCTGCGCCCGCGTGCCCGAGCCAGCGTCGCCGAAGAACACGACGCCGTAGTCGGCCTCGATCGGGTCATGCGGCGGGGCCGGGTTGAACACCCGCGCGTCCTCTTCGGAGATGTCGCCCTCGTCCTCGTCCACCTCGGGAGGCGACGCCGGGGCCGGGGCCGGCTCGTCAGCGAGGGCGGGGGCGATCCACGAGGCGAGCATGGCGAGGAGCGGAAGCAGCATGCGGCGAGCCTACCCCGGCGAAGTCGGTCAGAGCTCCGCGCTGCCGTCGTCCTCGGCCGGGAGCTCCTTGCCGCGGCGCTTGGCCGCGCGCTTGGCCTGGCGCTTCATTGGCCACGTGACGAGGGCCTCGACAGGGCCGCTGGCGACGTGCACCAGCCCGAGCAGCATGAGCACGGTGGAGATGTTGTAGACGGCGCCGACCGCGAGGCACGCGCCGAGGACCACCACCATGCCGGCGAGCGTGCGCGGCGAGAGCTTGAAGGTCTTCATCGTGCGGTACGGCACGCTGGACACCTCCAAGAACGCGACGGCGAGCACCAAGACCACGGTCAACACCGGGTTCTGGGGAGCGCCCCAGCCGGCCGCCGCTTGCCACATCACGACCGCACCGACCGTGCCGCCGCCCATCGTGATGGTGAGGCCCTGGCTGTACTTGTGGGCCTTGCCGTCGGTCGTGACGTTGAACCGCGCGAGCCGGAACGCGCCGCAGAGCATCAGCGATCCCGAGACGAAGAGCCCAAATGGCCCGGCGTCCGGCAGCGCCCAGAAGTACACCAGGCACGCGGGCGCCACGCCGAAGCTGATGATGTCCACCAGCGAGTCGAGCTGCACCCCGAACGCCGATCCGGTGCCCGTCATCCGCGCGACCCGCCCGTCGAGCATGTCGAACAGCCCGGCGAAGAAGATCATCAGCCCGGCCTTGTAAAAGTAGTTCGCGTCGCCCTGGGCTTGGCCGGCGAGCAGGATCGCGTAGAGCCCGCAGAACAAGCTGGCCGACGTGAACCAGTTCGGCGGGTTCAGGAACTGGCGCAGCATCATGGGGCGGGGCTCTCGATCAGCGCGGCGTGCAGGGCGCGCTCTACACTACCAGCGCGGGTCGGGTCAACGCGGAACACTACCGCGTCCGCGGCGCTTCGCCAGCCCGCGGCAGGTCCCAGCACGTCACGAGCAGTCGCGAGGACGCGCGCGAGCAGCGCGGGGTCGGCACCGGCGCGGCTCCCGACAACCGTGACGGTCGCGGCGTCCTCGAGGAAGGGCAGCGGCGCGTGTAGGTTCCGGCGGTCCACCAGCAAGCCTTCGGCGGACGCCTCGCGCAAGCAGCCGCCGGGCAGGTCCCCGAGCCGCGCGGTCGGGCACGACGCGAGCTGCGTGTCCGCCGTGACCGCCACGATCCGGGGGGCGAGCGGTTGCCGGCTGACCACGGTGCCGCCGACGCCGCGGGGATCGGACGTTCGGCTCGCGCGGAGCGTGACGCCCTCGCGCTCGGCCCACGCGACGGCCTCTTCGTACAGCACCTTGGCGCCGTTCTGCGCGAGCGCGAGCGCCTCGTCCACCGAGAGCCGGTCGATCCGGCGGGCGCCCGGCACCGTCCGCGGGTCGGCCGACCAGACGCCGTCGACGTCAGAGCAGATCTCGCACTCGTCCGCGCCGAGCGCGGCGGCCAGCACGACCGCGGTCGTGTCGCTCCCGCCCCGCCCCAGGGTGGTCACCTCCCTGTCGCGGCTCATCCCCTGGAAGCCCGCGACGATCGCGACCTCGCCGCGGTCGAGGGCCTCGCGCACGCGGTCGGGCCGCACCTCGACGACCCGGGCGTTCGCGTGGTGCTCGTCCGTGAGGATGCCGCTCTGGCTGCCGGTGAACGAGCGCGCGGGCACGCCGAGCTCGCCGAGCGCCATCGCGAGGAGCGCCATGCTCACGCGCTCGCCGACGCTGATCAGCATGTCCAGCTCGCGCCGGCCGGGCCTGGCGCTGACCTGGCTCGCGAGGCCGAGCAGCTCGTTCGTGGTGTTCCCCATCGCCGAGACCACCACCACGACGGACGCGCCCGTCGCGCGCGTCGCTGCGACCCGCGCCGCTACGGCCCGGAGGCGGGCGAGGTCCGCGACCGAGCTGCCCCCGTACTTCTGCACGATGAGCGTCACGGAGCCACCGGGGACCCGTTCACCGCAGCTCCAGGTCGTCCAGCCAGAGCTGGTTCGCCCCGCGATCTTCCGCTAACAACCCCGTGAGATCCTCGATGCGGAACAGCCGTGCTTGGCCCCACCAGCCGCCGTCCTCTGCCGGGCGGAAGTCCTGCACGCGGAGCTCCACCTGCGTCCAGCCGTCGGTGGCGACCGTCACCACCCCGGACTGCACCCGCGCCCCGGTGCCGTCGTCCAGCGCGACGCGAAGGTAGCTGACGATGTCGGACGCCCGGACGCGGAACGCGACGATGGACACGACCTCCGGCGAGCGGAACACCGCCTCGAGCGCGTCCGAAGACGCCGCTTTCACCTCCGTCGCCCAGGACAACAGCTGCCCCTCGGACGAGGGCATCAGCATCGGCTGGCCGTTGCGCGTCCACACGCGGTGCATCCCGCAGACGTCGTCGTCGAACGAGCACGCCCGGGGCAAGCGTTCGATCGGCCTCCCGAGCTCGTCGAACCGCGCGAGGAGCGCCTTTGCCGGGATGCTCGGCACGGCGGCGTTGGCGGCCTCCAGCCAGGCCGCGGCAGCGCCGTCCGTGTCGCCTTGCTCGGCGCGCGCTTGCCCGAGGAAGTACCAGGCGCGCCCAAGCAGCGGGTCGTTGGGCTTGAGGTCGTCCAGCACGTCTTGGCAGTAGATCGCGGCCGCGGCGGGCGTGCCATCGAGCGCCTGGGCCAGCCGGGCGTCGTACAGCGACTCCCAGCCACGTTCGGCGCCCGCGCGCGCCGGGAGGGAGCAGAACAGGGCGGCGAAGATCACGAGTGCCCGAAGGCGCCCCATCAGCTCTCCGTCCCCACGAACTTGTAGCCGATCCCGTGGAACGTCTCGATGAACTTTGGCTTTCCGGCGTCGTCCCGGAGCTTCTTCCGCACGTTGAGGATGTGCGTGTCCACCGTGCGCGTCGTCACGCCGGCGCTGTACTTCCAGATCGCGGAGAGCAGCTCCTCGCGGTCAACCACCTTGCCGCGGTGCTCGATCAGGTACCGCAGCAAGTCCTGCTCACGGTTGGACAACCGCTCCTCGCCGTCGGGGTGGCGGATCAGGTAGTTGTCGAGGTCCACCTCGGTGGTGCCGTAGCGGTACACGCTCTTCGCGCCGCCCGCGCGCTTGAGCACGGCCTGGACGCGCGCGCGGAGCTCGAGCAGCGAGAACGGCTTCGTCAGGTAGTCGTCCGCGCCGAGGTCGAACGCCAGCAGCTTGTCTGTCTCGAGCGTGCGGGCGGTCAAGAAGATGAGCGGCCCGGAGAAGCCCTTTTTCCGGAGCTCGGACAGGATCTGGAACCCGTCCATGCCGTCCGGCCCCTCCGGCCCCTCGTGAAGCATCACGTCGCACACGGCGACGTCGATCGCCCGCGTGTCCACGATCTGGAGCGCGGCCTTGCCCCCGCGCGCGTGGTACACCTCGAACCCCTCGCGCGTGAAGTAGGCGATCAAGGAGGAGAGCAGGTCTTCTTCGTCTTCGACGAACAGGATGCGGGGCATTCAGGTTCCTGGGCCGTGGGGCGGAACGAACGAGAGCGGGAAGTGCAGGGTGAAGGTAGAACCGGCACCCGGGGTAGACTCTATCCCGACGCGCCCGCCGTGGGCTTCCATGATGTACCGGACGATCGTGAGCCCGATCCCGGTGCCCTTCTTGCTGCGCGCGAGCGGATCGGTCGACCGGTAGTACTGGTCAAACACCTGCTTTTGCTCGCCCGCCGCGATGCCGATGCCGCGGTCGCGAACGTCCACGCAGACCTCGGGCCCCGCGAGGCCCTCTGCGACGCGGATCTGCACGCCGATCCAGCCCGCCGACTGCCCGTACTTCGCAGCGTTCGACAGCAGGTTCACCATGACCTGCGAGACGGCGTCCGCGTCGTGCCAGATCACCGGCAAGTCGTCGGGCACCTCGAAGTCGATCTTCATCGCCTTCGTCTCCATCGCTACGCCGGCTTGCTCGACGCAGCGCGCGACCGTGGACCCGACGTCGCCGATCCGGAACGTGTACCTCTTGCGCCCCTTCTCAATCGCCGCGAAGTCGAGGATGTTGTCCACGAGCCGGGACAGCCGCTCGGACTCGCGTACGATCACGTCGTAGTGCCGATTTCGAGAGGCGTCGTCGACGGCCAGGCCAAGCTGCAGGGCCTCGGCCTTCAGCCGGATCTGGGTGATCGGCGAGCGCAGCTCGTGGGAGACGTGCGCGGCGAAGTCGGACTTGTCCCGCGCAGACTCCAGCTCGCGGCGGACCTGGCGCGACGCGAGGCCGAGCCCCAGGGCGATCATCGCGACCGAGATCAACACGATGCCGATGCCGCGCGTGCGCTTGTCGGCCTGCTGCGTGGCGAGCCCGGCGGGGTCGCGGGGGCCCACCACCACCGACCAGTTGGGCAACCACGGGGCCAACGACGCGCGGGCCAACACCTCTCCGGGCACCGTGGCGTCCGGGCCAACCAACGTCGCGCGGATGTCGCCGTCCGGTCCGCCTACGGTCGCGGCGGCCAGCCGCTCGCGGTCGAGCAGGCGCTCGAATTCCAGCGCGAACACGTACTGGTCGCTGTCTGTCCAGGTCGTCGCCCACAGCGCCGTGTCGGTCTTGTTGTACACGAAGCTGCCGCTGTTCGCCCGCAACAGCCGGCCCCGCGCCCCGAGCGAGTCCAGCTCCGGCTGCAGGCGCTCGGCCCAGTAGAGCTGCGACGAGCGCTCGTCCACGCGACCGCGTGCCCGCGCGGTCCAGTCGCTGCTCGGCAGGAGCTCGATCGCCCGGCGGGCGACCGCCGCCTCCCCGCCCCGCCCGATCTCCCAGTTGTCGGCCAGCAGCGCGTCGGCGAGGAACCGCAGGTCGTCTTGCCCGCCCGCGGGGTCTCGCTTGAGGCGCGTCTGGGCGAGCTCTAGCCGCGCGAGGTCACCGACCCGGAAGCCGTAGAGGTCCCGTCCCTGCTCTTCGATCAGCTGCCGCCAGAGCGCCTCGGCGTCCCTCCCTTGCCCCGCGCGGTCGAGCGCCCTCGCGCGGTTGTACATGCAGCGCGCACGGTCGCGCTTCGAGCGGGTCTGTCGCGCCGCCTGCATGTACAGCGCGGCGGCGCGGTCCCAGCGCTGGTCACGCTCCGCGGCGAGGGCCTCTTGCCACGTGTCGAACAACAGGAACTGCTGGTCTTCGAGCTGGTAGACCGTGCTCTGCAGGAACGGGGGCTCCAGGGCCCCCTCGGCATCGAAGCGGAACACGACGCGCAGCGCGTCCTCGATCTCCCGCTGCCCGGTGTACACCGACTGCCCTGATGTCAGGCGGCTCAGCGCGGCGTTCTGGAACTGGACGAAGGTCGCCTCGAGGTCGGTCTTGTACTCGACGCTCGCGGCTTCGGAGCGGCGCCGAAGGTCAGCCGCCACGGCCAAGTCGTCCGACGTGATCCCGACGATGCCGTAGTAGACGAGCATCAGGCCGGGCAGGCCGGCGGTGACGAACAACATCGCCGCGGCCGTCATCACGCCGCGCAGGTGGTACACGTCCTCCATCGCCCGGACGTCCCCTTGCCGTGCGGCGATGAGACGCCGCAGGATGGAGATTGGACCGAGGTTCCTCGGGGTCACGGGGCGGGGGCCGGCATGTGCCCCGAGAACTAACCCGGGATCTGCGGGCGCCTCACGTCACGTCAGAAGCAGCCGATCACGAGCGGGTTGGCGGTCGACCGGTGCGCGCCGTCGGCGTCCGTCCACTCGGCGAACGCCTCGGGGGCCGTCACGCGGCTGGCGCAGTCGCCGGATCGCGTGAGCGTCCACGTGATCCGGGCCTCGTCGTACGTCGTGTCCCCGCCGCTGCCGCTCGTGATTCGGCCGTCGAGCGCCAGGGTCCACGTGTAGACCAGGCCGCCGTCTGCGCTGGTCCCCGTCGAATCCGGCTCGGTGGAGAAGCCGCTCGCCGTGAACCCAGGCGGCAGCGTCTCGGTCACCACCGTGGAGGAGGCGTCCGACTCGCCGATGTTCATCACGTCGATGCCGCCGGCGCCCGACTCGCCCATCGACAGCTCGACGTAGTTCACCGTTCGCCCGATCGCGATCACCGGGCGGGACTCCTGGCGCGACCAGATGCCGTCCTGGTCGCTCACGAGCGCCCTGTCCAACAGCGGCTGCGGCGCGCGGGCACCGAAAAAGGTGTAGTCGGCGCCGCGCGAGGTGCTCTGCGCGTGCTCCATGCACCACCACGCGTCGTCGTCCGGGCGGCCGTAGGTGAACGCCACGCTGTCGCCGGGCTCGATGGTGACGCTGCCGAAGGGGTAGTCGTCCGAGAGGTCGTACGCGGGGTCCCCGGCGATCGCGTCCTGGCTGGTGTCGGACAGGTAGACGTACCACTGGTCGACGCAGATGGGCACGTCCGTGCCGGTGTTCTCCAGCACGACCTGCGACGTGAAGCTCGAGACGACCTGCAAGACCCCGCGGTCCCACGCCTCCCCGAGGCCGTAGCAGGGCACGGCGGTCGCTCCGAACAAGGGCACCACCACGCTCGGATCGGCCGTGTTGGTCGAGAACCAGACGTCCCCGGTGGACGCGTCCCCTTCGCTCGGGGGCGTGTAGGTGACCGGGAACGTGATCGACTCGCCCGGCGGCAGCGTAAATACGCCCCCAGAGGCCCCGAAGTCGATGTCGAACGACGCGCCGGTCAACAGCGACTGGGAGATGACGAGGTCGGTCGTGCCGACGCTCGAGACGGTCAGGTCCTGCTCGTCCGACTCGCCGTAGTCCGAGGTGAACGACATCGACCCCGGGTCGATCGCGATGCCCGGGTAGAGCCCCTCGCCGTAGAGATCGACCTGGAGCTGCGGCGTGAGCGCGTCGCTGTCGACCCGCACCTGGGCCTCGTCGTCGTACGAGAGCGGCGTCCAGCTGACCACTACGTCCACGGCGTCGCCCGGCTCAAGCGTCACGGCGCCCGGGGACACCACCGAGAACGCCGACCCGCCTTGCACCGCGACGTCCGCGAGGTGGACCGCGGTCTCGCCGAACGACGTGAGCGTGAACACGTCCGTGCGCACCTCGCCGGGTTGGCCTTGCCCAAAGTCGATCACCTCCGGGCTCACCTCGAGCTGCGGGTCGGGGTCGGGGGCCGCGGAGTCGACGTGCTTGAGCACGTTCTCCTGGCAGCCGGCGACCGCTGGGAGCAGGTGCAAGGCGGTGAACAGCAACAGCGGGGAGCGGTGGTGGCGCATCTGCCGACGATAGCCTGAGACGCCGCCGATGCCGACGCTCGGCGATCATAAGCCGCTCGCGCGCAACGCAGCGGCCGTGTGGCTCGTCGGGTGCCGCGCGACCTGCTCCGGCGTGCCGGTCACCACGACCGCCCCGCCGCCGGGCCCCGCCTCCGGCCCCATGTCCACGATGAAGTCGGCGTGGCGCATGATGTCGACGTGGTGCTCCACCACCACGACGGTGTGCCCGTGCTCGACCAGGCGGTCCAGCACCTGCACGAGCCGCTCGATGTCGCCCAGGTGCAGGCCCGTCGTCGGCTCGTCGAGGATGTAGAGCGTCGGCGTGGACCGGTCCGCCAGCCCCAGCGCGAGCTTCACGCGCTGCGCTTCCCCCCCGGAGAGGTCCGTCGCGGGCTGCCCCAGCCGCACGTACCCGAGCCCCACGGCCTCCAGCCCCTGGAGCGCGCGCTTGATCGCCCGGTGCTGCGCGAACACCTCGAGCGCGTCGTCCACGCGGAGATCGAGCACGTCCGCGATCGACAGGCCCTTCCACCGCGCGTCGAGCGTCTCCGGCGCGAACCGCCGGCCGTGGCAGGCCTCGCACTTCACCCA
This sequence comes from Bifidobacterium breve, assembly GCA_943328795.2. Classification (GTDB taxonomy): domain Bacteria; phylum Myxococcota_A; class UBA796; order UBA796; family SXON01; genus CAIUMM01. The sequence goes on along the minus strand of CALQBK020000029.1, from coordinate 13,430 downwards.
CACGTTGGACAAGAAGTGCATCTCGACCTGCTCGGAGCCGTACCCCTTGCACACCGAGCACGCGCCTTCCCCGCCGTTCGCGGTGAAGTAGCTGTGGGTCCACCCCCGCTCGCGCGCGACGGGGGTCTGGGCGAACAGCTTCCGCAGCGGGTCCATCACCCCGACGTAGGTGGCCGCCGACGACCGAGGGCTGCGCCCGATCGGCGCCTGGTCGATCACCTGGAGCTGCAGCACGGTCTTGGGGTCGGGCCGGGGCACGGTGACCTCGACCGGGCGCAGCTCCCCCTGGAGCTTCCCGACCAGCAGGTCCAGCACGAGCGTGCTCTTGCCCGACCCGCTCACGCCCGTCACGACCGTGAGCGCACCGGTGGGGATGTCGACGCTCACGTCCCGCAAGCTGTGGCGCGTCGCCTTGCGGATCGCGATCGGGGGTCCCCCCGGGCGGCGTACGCTCGGCAGCGCGATCTGCCGCTCCCCGCGCAACCACGGCCCGGTCACGCTCCCGGCCGGCAGCGCCATCGGCGGCCCCGCAGCGAGCACCTGTCCGCCGCGCTCCCCGGCCTCCGGCCCGAGGTCGATCACGTAGTCGGCGCGCTTGATCGTCTCGGGGTCGTGCTCCACGATCACGAGCGTGTTGTCCAGCGCGCGCAGCCCCTCCAGCGTGCCGAGCAGCCGATCGGTGTCCCGCGGGTGCAGCCCGACCGTCGGCTCGTCCAGCACGTAGATCACCCCCGTGAGCCCGCCGCCAAGCTGGGTCGCCAAGCGGATGCGCTGCGCCTCCCCGCCGGAGACCGTGTTCCCGCCGCGGTCGAGGTTCAAGTAGCCGACGCCGACGTCCTCCAGGAACCGGAGGCGCGCGCGGATCTCACGGAGCGGCTGCGCGGCGACGAGGGCGTCTTGCGAGGACAGCTCGAGCCCGTCGAACCAGGTGCGGGCCTCGGACACGGTGAGCGCCGAGACCGCGTGGAGCCCCGCCGGCGCGGAGGCCCCGCCGCCGAAGCGCACGGCCATGATCTCGGGCTTGAGCCGGGAGCCTTGGCACTTCTTGCAGAGCCACACCTGGCCCTTGATCTCGATCCGGCCCATGCCGTCGCACGTGTTGCACGCGCCGAGGTAGTGGTTGAAGCTGAAGTGCCGGGGCGTGAGCCCAGACTTGTGAATCAGCCCATGCTCGGGGCAGCGTGCCAGGGCGCTGACCGGGATCGGTTCGGGGTTCGGGCCCTTCCCGGCCCCACGAGGTTGGAACCACGCGCGGTTCGCGCCGTACCGGTACGCGGTGGTGATCGCCTCGACGAGCCGGCTCCGCTCGACCGTAGCGGGGTCGAGCCTGTCCAGCACGAGCGTGGTGACCTTCGGCTGGTCAGTGAGCTCGTAGTCGCCCTTCCGCCCGTCGTATCCGCGCGCGAAACCCGCGCGACGGAGGTCGCTCGCGGGCACCGGCTCCGCCAGCGTACACAAGAGCCAGCCGGCGCCGGGCTTCGCGTCCGCGATGAGCTCGGCGGCCTGAACCGGGGGGCGCGGGTGGATCACGCGGTCGCAGGTGGGGCAGTGCGGGACGCCGAGGTTGGCCCAGAGGAGCCGGAAGTGGTCTTGCAGCTCGGTCACCGTCGCGACGGTGCTGCGGCCGCTGCCGCCGGACGTGCGCTGGTCGATCGCGATCGCCGGGGCCAGCCCGGTGATGCTGTCGATCGGAGCGCGCTCCAGCCGGCCAAGGAACCGCCGGGCGTACGTGGACAAGCTCTCGACGTAGCGCCGCTGCCCCTCGGCGAAGATCGTGTCGAACGCGAGCGAGGTCTTCCCAGACCCCGAGGGGCCGGTGATGACGGTCATCTTGCCGCGCGGGATCGTCACGTCGACCCCGCGTAAGTTGTGGCAGCGGGCGCCCCGGATGACCAAGTCGTGGCTCGGCGCGAGCCGGGTGCGCGCCGGGCGCTCCCCCGCGAGGACCGGCACCGCTCCGCCGAACTCCGGCAGCGCCCGGAGCACCCGCCCCGTCGGCGTGTCCGTCTTCGCGACCTTCGCCGGCGGGCCCGCCGCGAGGATGTGCCCCCCCGCGACGCCGCCCTCGGGGCCGACCTCGACCAGGTGGTCCGCGATCTTCACCAGGTCGGTGTTGTGCTCGATCACGATCATCGTGTTCCCGGCGTCCACCAGCAGCTGCAGCGCGCCGATCAGCACGCGCACGTCCGCGAAGTGCAGCCCCGTCGTCGGCTCGTCCAGCAAGTACACCGTGTTCCCGGTCGCCGGCCGTTGCAGCTCGGTCGCGAGCTTGAGCCGCTGCGCCTCGCCGCCCGAGAGCGTCGTCGCCCGCTGCCCCAGCGTCAGGTACCCGAGCCCGACCTGGTCAAGCGTGGACAGGATCCGGTGGATGCGCGGGTTGGCCGACCAGAACTCCACGGCCTCCGCGATCTGCATCTCCAGCACGTCCGCGATCGACTTGCCCCGGTACAACACCTCGAGCGTCTGGGCGTTGAACCGGCGTGACCCGCAGGTCTCGCACGGGATCTCGACGTCTGCCAGGAAGTGCATCGCGATGGTGCGGACGCCCGCGCCCTCGCACGTGTCGCAGCGCCCGCCGGCCACGTTGAAGCTGAACTGCCCCTTCTTGTACCCCCGCGCCCGCGACTCGGGCAGCTCGCTGTAGAGGTCCCGGACCAGGTCCCACGCCCCCGAGTAGGTCCCAGGGTTGGACCGCGGCGTGCGGCCGATCGGCGTCTGCGCGATCTCGATCACCTTGTCCGGCATCGTGCCTGTGCATGTCAGCGTGCCGGCCCCGGCGCCCGCGCGCCCCTCCAGGTGGGCCTCGATCACGTCGAACATCAACGTCGACTTGCCCGACCCGGACACGCCGGTGAGCACCGTCAAGCAGCCAAGGGGGATCTTCACCGCCTGCCCGCGCAGGTTGTGCACCTTCGCGCCCTTGAACTGCAGCTCGCCCCGGCCGACGCTCGCGGCGCTCCTCAGCTTCCGCGGCAGCGGGATGACGTCCTCGTTGCGCAGGTGCCGGGCGGTGGGCGAGTCCACGTGGCGGAAGTCGGCCGCGGGGCCCGAGCCCATCAGCCAGCCGCCCAAGATCCCCGCGCCAGGGCCGATGTCCACGAGGTGATCGGCCATCTCCATCGTCTCGCGGTCGTGCTCGACGATGAGCAAGGTGTTCCCCTGGTCGCGGAGCACGCCGAGCGCGTCGAGCAGCCTGCGATTGTCGCGCGGGTGCAGCCCGATGCTCGGCTCGTCCAGCACGTAGGTGACGCCTTGCAGCCCGCTCCCGACGCACGCGGCCAGGCGAATGCGCTGGGCCTCGCCCCCCGAGAGCGTGTTCGCGCGACGGTCCAACGTCAGGTAGCCGAGGCCGACCTGGTCCAGGAACCGCATGCGGTCCCGGATCTCCTTCACGATCCCCTCGCCCAGCAGCACCTCGGGGCCAACGAGCTCCACCGCCGAGAAGAAGGCGTTCGCCTCCTGCACGCTCATGTGCGTGGCGTCGTCGATGTGCTTGCCCCGAAACTCGACCGCGAGCGCGACGGGGTTCAGCCGCCGCCCGGAGCAGTCGGCGCACACCCGCCGAGACGCGGGGTCGCTGTCCGAAGGCGCGGGCATCGTGAGCCCGCGAACGGTGACCACCTCCCCGATCCCGGTGCACGTGGGGCACGCGCCCTGCGGCGCGTTGAAGGAGAACAGCCGTGGCTCGAGCTCGGAGACCGAGATCCCGTGCTCAGGGCACGCGCGGTCGACCGCGTGCACGCTGTAGTGCTCGGCGTTCCCGGCGGTCGCGGGCACGAGCAGGCAGACGACGCCGCTCGCCATGCGCAGCGCCCGCTCGATGGACTCCACCAGGCGCGCCCTGTCCTGGGTGAGGCAGATCAGCCGGTCGATCACCAGCTCCAGCGTGTGCTTTTCGTACCGCGGGAGCTCCAGCGGGTCCTCGAGGAGCTTGATCTCGCCGTCCACCCGCGCCCGGAGCCACCCCTCCTTGCGCCACTGCTCCCACTCCTCGCGGTACTCCCCCTTGCGGTCCCGCACCATCGGCGCGAGCACCAAGATCCGCTCCCCGGCGTGGTCTCGCAGCCAGCGGTCGGCCAGCTCGCCCGGGCTTTGGCGAGAGATCGTGCGGTCGCACCTGGGGCAGTGCGGCGTGCCCAGCCGCGCGAACAGCAGCCGCAGGTGGTCGTACACCTCGGTGACCGTGCCCACCGTGGACCGGGGGTTGCGGTTCACCGTCTTCTGGTCGATGGACAGCGTAGGCGACAGCCCGTCCACCCTGTCCACCTTCGGGCGCTCCATCTGGCCCAGGAACTGGCGCGCGTAAGGCGACAGCGACTCCATGAACCGCCGCTGCCCCTCTTGGTAGATCGTGTCGAACGCCAAGGACGACTTGCCCGAACCCGAGACGCCCGTGATCACCACCAGCGAGTCGCGGGGCAGGTCGAGCGAGATCCCGCGGAGGTTGTGCTCCCGCGCGTTGTGGACGGTCAGCCTGTCAGCCATGCCGCCGCGCTAACGCGAGCCCCCGGAACAGGCACGGATGTTCAGTACCGAAACTCCGGGGTTGCTGTATAGTAGCGGCCTCCCCGAGGGCTGCCGTGGCCGGACAACAGCGTCAATCCATAAGCGCTGCCGCACCGGCGGTCGAAGCGCCGTTGCCCGAGATCGCAGCCCCCGCAGTGGGCCAGGCGCGCGGCAACGACGCCGCGCAGGCCTCGGTCGCCTCGGCTACTGGACCGGGCGCCGAGCAGGCAACTGTCGCGGCGGAAGGCGAGGACTCCGGGCTCTCGAACTACGAGGCGGCGCTGGGCGAGTTCCTGGGCGGGGAGCTGTACAAGGCCATCGGCCCGCAGCTCGCGTACGACAAGCTCTCCGGGACGGCGAAGAAGGCCGTGGAGAGCGCGCTCGAAGGGCTCGTCGGCCAGCTCGGAAGCCTCGACAGCGTGACGGCCGATCCGAAGGCCCTGGCCGCGCTCGGCACGCTGCTGAAGGACAAGCTCGACCCGCTGGTGGACGAGTGGCTCGCGAAGAACGGCCCGGGGCTGTCGGCGTCGCTGACCAACTGGGTTGGCGCGCACCCGCGCACGATCGTGCTGACTGCCCTGCTCGCCGCCGCGGGCGCCGTGCTCGCGAACGTGGCCGTCCCGACGCTGAAGCGGAAGTTCGCGCTCGGGAAAGGCCTCTCGGCCGACGTGGAGGCGAAGCTCGGTAAGATCCGCGCGCTGTCGCTGCAGAGCGTGCGGGCCAAGCTCTCTTACGAGAGCGGGCCGTTGCTCGCCGCGGTGAGCGCCAGCCACGACGAAAAGGGCACGACCGCGAGCGCGAGCGTCAGCTCCGAGGGCCGGAGCCTAACGGCCGACGGGACCTGGGACGGAAAGGGGCTCGTGATGGCCGGCCTCAACGGCGCGATCGACACCGGCGCGGGCACGCTCTCCGCTGGCGTCAACGAGAAGCGCGGCGAGGGCCGCGTAGCAGGCGTCAAGCTCGTCAAGCAGGACGGCAAGGTCACCGACACCAAGGACTTCCAGTACAACCCGGGCTCCGGGGTGTTCTCCGTCGGCCTCGGGAGCGTGTACTCGGACAACGGGCTCACCGTGGACCGCACGTCCCGGGTGGGCAGCGACGGCAGCGGCAGCATCTCCCAGTCCGTCGCGGGGCAGTCCACGTCGGGCGGCACCACGGTCGGTGGGTACGCCGGGTTCGCGCACGAGACGACGAAGACGCCGTTCGGGTACAGCGAGGTCGACAAGCTGAAGTTCGGCATGAACTACTCGCGGGCGGACCTGACCGCGAAGCTCGACGCCGCGTTCGCGAGCAACGGCAGCAGCCAGGTGTCCGGGTCCGCGAAGAAGACCGATGGCGAGACGTCCTATGGCGGCGACTTCTTGCTCAAGTCCGGCGACTCGAGCCTCTGGGAGGTCGGCGGCTTCTACGGGTTCAAGAGCAAGACCGAGTTCCGGAGCTTCCTGCTCGACTACCGCTACAAGTCCGACATCGACCAGAACCGGTTCGGCGTGATGGTCGAGCAGGAGCTGAAGGGGACCCAGCTGCGGTGGCAGTCGGCGATGACCTGGGGCGGGGCGAACACCAGCCAGCTGGACGCCAGCGTCCAGGCGTCCCAGCCGATCGACCAGGACACCCGGTGGATCGCCGGCGCGCACTACAAGAAGGACTTCGGCACGGGGCAGAACACCGTGAACCCGCAGGTCGGCGTGCAATACAAGGGCATCCCCGTGCTCGCCGAGTACGACACGCGCACCAAGGGCGTCATGCTCACCATCACGATCCCGTTCGGCAAGTAGAGCGGCTTTAGTCCGCTTTAGCCCACCCAGGCCAGCAGCTCGCCGATCGCCGCCTCGCGATCCGCCTTGCCCAGCGTCTCGATCGCAAAGCCGATCACCACGACACGGTCGTGCCAGCTGACAGCAGCGGCACCCCCCGTACCGTAGGTCCACAGCACGTCGGTGCCGTCGAGCACGTCCGGGTAGTCCTCTGGGTAGGTCACCCCGGTCGTCCAGGACTCCACCGCGCTGGTCCCCGCGTCGTCCGCGACGTAGCTGGCGTGCAGCGTGCTCGACAGCCACGAGCCCGTCGAGTACCCGATCTCGCTGCCGCTCGTCACGAACGTGCCGCCGGCCCCGACGTAGTCCTCGATCGCCGCCTGCTCGCGGTCCTCGAACGTCCGGTCGGCGTCCGACTCGTCGCCGAGCAGCCACAGGACGTGATCGTAGTCGCCCAGGCTCACCGCGCCCTCCGCGACGGCCTCGTTGGACGCGACGCTGAAGGTCGCCCCGTTCGCCCCGAGCGCGGCGCCCATCAGCCCCGCGAACGTCTGCGTCGGCGCGGTCCAGCTCCCGCCGAACACGCGGTCGAAGCCGTCCACGACGAGCCAGCTCGACCCCGTGGCGCCGTACGTGTCGGAGGGCTCCGCGCCGTCGACATCGGCCCGGACCCGCAAGTAAGTGTGCCCGGGCACCGTCGCGGTGTCGTGCGTCGTCTGGGTCAGCACGGTCCACGTGTCGCCATCGTCCGAGCCCTCCACCACCGCGGCGAAGTCCCCGTCGGCACGCCAACTGACGCTCGCCTGCCCGCCGTCAAACACGGTGGCGACGAGCTCCGGCGGGGCGGTTGGGCGACGCCGAACGCCCGAGGTGGTCAACCACCGGGCGTAGCTGCGGTCGTCTGAGAGCGTGTCGCCGTGCGCCGAGTCGATGAACCCGATCGTGACTCTGCCCCCGCCCAAGACGTCGTCGGTGAACGTGGTGTCGACGTCCACGCCCGCGCCCCGCAGCGTCGACGCGAGCGCCAGGTTGTTGTCGTCGGTGCCCCCTCCCGAGGTGTAGCTCGACCGCAGGACACCGCCGTCCTCGGCGAACGCAGCGAACGTGGCCTCGTCGGCGTAAACGGAGTCGAACAGGTGAACCGCGGCGACGGGGAGCCCGCCGACCTCGATGCTGTTGGCCGTGCCGCTGTACCCGCCCGAGTGCGAGGTGAGCACCACCGGCCCGGCCACCGGCCCGGTCACCCGGCCATCGCGGTAGAGCACCGAGATCGCGTCCCGGACGAGGTGGGCGAGCCCGTCGGTGGTGTCGAGCCGCCCGAAGTCGCCGTCCGAGGCCTCCACCGGGCCCTGCGGCAGCACGAGGATCGCGTCCCGGCCCGAGAGGTCGAGCTGGGGGTGGAGCTGCTGGTAGTCGTCCACCTCGTCAATCGTCGCGTTGAACCCGTGGAAGTGACTGACCACGCCGAAGCCGGACTCGCCGGTGAAGCCCGTTGGCACGCAGATCTTCACCGAGGAGTCGGTGTAGGACGCGCTCCCGTACGGGAACGGCGCGGACGGCAGGTCCAGGGTCGTACACTCCCCCCAGTCGTCCGCCTGCCACGTCGAGGTGGCCGGGATCGCGGCGTCGCCGACCACCGCCGCGAGGTCGATGTCCAGCGACGCGTCGCCGGCCGTGACGGAGAGCGTGCCGGACGTCAACGCGGGGGACGTAGTCGCCGTCGTGGACGTGACCGTCCCGGAGCGGGCCTCTCCCGGGGCGAGCGGGCTCGCGTCGAGGTCGACGGTGAACGGGCCGCTGATCTCGACCGTGAGCGCGCCAGGGGACCCCTCGTCCCCCCCCGCGGTGATCGTGAACGACGCGCTCGGGCGCGCGTCCCCGACCGAGACGTACGGCAGGGCCACGGCCGCCGGGCCGGACAGGCTGAACGGCCCCGGCGCGCTGTCCCCCGTGTCGGAGGTGTCGTCCGCGCCGGAGGTGTCGTCCGTCCCGGAGGTGTCGTCGCGCCCGGGGTGCGGGCGGTCGGCGTCCTTCGAGCCGGGCGTGCAGGCGAGAACCACGAGGAGCGGCAGCATGCGCCGAGCTATCGCGGCTACTTCTCCGACGGCCCGGGGACGCGCTCGAACCCGATCTCGTCCCCGTGCATCGCGACCAGGACGGTGTCGCCGGGCATGAACCCGCCGCTGACGATGGTCTTCGACATCGGGTTCAGCAAGTACGTCTGGATCGCGCGCTTTAGCGGGCGGGCGCCGAACGTGGGGTCGAACCCGGCCTCCGCGATCGCGGTCAGGGCCTCCGGCGTGACCTCGAGCTTGAGGTCGCGGTCCGCCAGGAGCTTGCGCACGCGCTTGAGCTGGACGGTCAGGATGAGGTCCATGTCCGAGCGCTTCAGCGACTCGAAGATCATGATGTCGTCGATGCGGTTCAAGAACTCGGGCTTGAACGCCTGCCGCAGCGCCCCCATGACCTCCTTCTCCATCTTCTTCCGGTCGTCCTGGAGCTGCATGATCAGGTGCGAGCCCACGTTCGACGTCATGATCAACACGGTGTTCTTGAAGTCGACCGTCCGACCCTTCGAGTCCGTCAGCCGCCCGTCGTCGAGCACCTGGAGCAGCACGTTGAACACGTCGGGGTGCGCCTTCTCGATCTCGTCCAGCAGCACGACGCTGTACGGGCGGCGGCGCACGGCCTCGGTGAGCTGCCCGCCCTCGTCGTACCCGACGTAGCCGGGGGGCGCGCCGATGAGCCGCGCGACCGAGTGCTTCTCCATGTACTCGGACATGTCGATGCGCACGATGTTCGTCTCGTCATCGAACAGGAACTCGGCGAGGGCCTTCGCGAGCTCGGTCTTGCCAACGCCCGTCGGGCCCAGGAAGATGAAGCTGCCAATCGGCTTCGACGGATCCTGCAGCCCGGCGCGGGAGCGGCGCACGGCGTCCGACACCGCGACGATCGCGGGGTGCTGGCCGATCACGCGCTGGTGCAGGTTCTCCTCCATCTTGAGGAGCTTCATCTGCTCGCTCTCCTTCAGCTTCGTGACCGGGACGCCCGTCCACTTGGAGACCACCAGCGCGATGTCCTCCTCGGTCACCTTGTCGCGCAGCACCGCGCCGTCCTTCTGGAGGTCAGCGAGGGACGCCTGCGCGGCGGCGAGGGCCTTCTCGGCGTTGGGCAAGTCCCCGTACTTCAACCGGCCGGCGGCCTCGAAGTTGCCGTCGAGCTGGAACCGCTCGATCAAGTGCTTGAACTCGTCGATCTTCTCGGCGTTCTGGCTGATCGCGTCCAGCGCGGCCTTCTCGGCGAGCCACTTGGACTTCAGCTTCGTCGCCTCCTCCTCCTTCTCGCTGATCTCGGCGCGCAGCTTGTTGGCGCGCTCCACCGCGGCCTTGTCCTTCTCCCGCGCCAGGGCGCCGAGCTCGACGCGGAGCCCTCGCACCTGGCGCTCGAGCACGTCGATGGGCTGGGGCAGGCTCTCGATCTCCATCTTGAGGCGGCTGGACGCCTCGTCGACCAGGTCGATCGCCTTGTCGGGCAGCTGGCGGTCGCTGATGTACCGGTCGGACATCACGGCCGCGGCCATGATCGCGTCGTCGGTGATCTTGATGCCGTGGTGCTGCTCGTACTTGTCCTTGATGCCGCGCAAGATGCGGATCGTGTCGGCCACGGTGGGCTCGGCGACGAACACCGGCTGGAAGCGGCGCTCGAGTGCCTTGTCCTTCTCCAGGTGCTTGCGGTACTCGTCGAGCGTGGTGGCGCCGAGGCAACGCAGCTCACCACGCGCCAGCGCGGGCTTGAGCATGTTGCCGGCGTCCATCGACCCCTCGGACTTGCCGGCGTTCACCATCGTGTGGATCTCGTCGATGAACAAGATGATGGTGCCCTTGGACGCCTCGATCTCGTTCAGCACGCCCTTGAGCCGCTCCTCGAACTCGCCCTTGTACTTGGCGCCCGCGATCAGCGCGGCCATGTCGAGCGACAACACCTTCTTGTCCTTCAGGCTCTCCGGCACGTCACCGGCCGCGATCCGCTGCGCGATGCCCTCGACGATCGCCGTCTTGCCGACGCCGGGGTCCCCGATCAGCACGGGGTTGTTCTTCTGCCGCCGCGAGAGGACCTGCAGCGTGCGCCGAATCTCCTCGTCGCGGCCCACGACCGGGTCGAGCTTCCCGTCGCGGGCCAGCTGGGTCATGTCCTTCGTGAACTTCTTCAGGTTCTCGTAGTTGGACTCGGCGTCCTCGCTCTTCACGCTCTGGCCCTTGCGCAGCACGCTGATCGCGTTCATCACGCGCTCGCGGGTCACGTCGTAGTCCTTGAGCAGCTCGCGGGTCTTGTCTTGCGCGTCGCAGAGACCGACGAGGAAAAGCTCGGTAGCGACGTGCGAGTCGCCCAGGTTGCGGGCCTCCTTGTCAGCGACCTCCATCACCTTGTTCATCGTCGCGGAGAGGCCGGCCTTGGTCCCGCCGGACACCTTGGGCAAGTCGTCGACCAGCTTGGCCGCAGCGCGCGTCAGCCCGGCGACATCGGCGCCGATCTGGCTGATCAAGTTCGGGACCACCCCCTTGTCCTGGGTGAGCAGCACCGCCAGCAAGTGCTGGGGGCGGATCTCGGGGTTGCCGAACTTGCCGGCGAGGTTCTGGGCGTCCGCGATCGACTCGCGGGCTTTTACCGTGAAGCGTTCAAAGTTCATGGAGGATCCGGGGCGGCGAGGTGCCGCATTTGAGCAGGTTTCTGGTGTCCGGTCCAGCCTAGCGGCCGCCCGAGTGTCTTGATGCCAGGAACGTAGGCACCACCCCGGTCGGCGGGTAGAACGCCAAGCGGGAAAACGGCGTACCGCGCGGTTCCCCGCAGCGCGGCACGTTTTTGCCTACCGAACGCCGGCCGCCCAGTCGACGGCGTTCAGGTACAAGGCGGCGTCGTCGGCCTCCTCCCACGAGGCGTACAGCGCCTCGTCCGCTGCGCCGGTGCCGTCATCGGCGGGGGCGGAGTCTGCGATGCTGAGCACGCGCCCGGCGCCGGCGTAGCTCGCGACGACCCGCGCGCCTGCGCTGTCATCCCCGGCGCTCGGGCCAAGCCAGAGCACCGGCCTGTCCTCGGGCAACCCCGCGAGCGTAAACGCCGAGGCGTCGTAGAAGTCCACCTTGGTCACGTCCCCGTTGCGCCCGTGCAGCACGGGATCCGCGGGGTCGCCCGCCGACGAGGTGCTGTTGTACTCGGTGCCGACGTCCGCCGTGTCGGGAGCGACGCGGGTGCCCACCGCGAGCGCCGCGAACAGGTCGTCTGCGACGTGCGTCGAGTCGACGCCGTCGCCGTCCCGGTCCGACTCGTGGTGGTCGGTGATCAGCACGAGCCCGCCGCCCCGCTGCACGAAGGCCACGACCGCGCCGAGCTCACCCGAGTCCAGCCGCTGGTTCGGCTCCGGCAAGACCAGCACCTGCACGTCGGCGAGCGCGTCCGCGTCGAGGTCGCCGGTGTTCGTCCGCACGGTGTAGCCGTTCCGCCAAGTGTCGTACCCAAAGCTCGAGTACGCGCCCTTCCAGTCCTCGGGGCTGCTCGGCGACGACGGCGACGGCCATGGCGCATTGTCGTCGATCACCCAGTCCGCGTTGCCCGACTGCTCGCCGTGGGCGTTGTCGAACAGCACGATGCCGGCGGAGGCCAGCCCGGGCAGGACGACGTCCGCGGTGGCCTCGGCGTCCCCCGCCGTCGCGACGCACGTGACGGTCCCGCCCGGCGTGACGCCCGCGAGGTAGACGTCCGACGTCCCGGCCGGGACCACGCGGACCGCGCCGCCGCACGCCAGCTCGCCCACCGCAGACAGCGTGACGTTCGCGAGCACCTCGTCCGCAGAGAGCGCGACCAACGTGGTCAACGCCGCGGACGATGGCCCGGTGTCGACGGTGCCGGAGTCCCCGCCGGTACAGCCAGCGACAAGCAGCAGCGTGGCAAGAGAGCGCCAAGGCGCGGGGGAGATCGACGGGGTCAGGGAGCCACCAAAGGGCGGTGGGACTAACAGGAAACCTGCGCGCGCTGGCGGTCGAAGACCGCGCGGAGGGCGGAGCGGGGCGAGAGCGGGGCGAGCGCTCGTACCGCCGCGCGGGCTACATCGTGCAGATGCGCGCCTGGCCCGCACTCGCCCTGCTCGTTACCGGCTGTGCAGGCCACGCGGTCCGCGATCTCACCTCGGCGCCGTTTCTGGACGCGAATGGTCCGCCGGGTCTCGGGCGATTCGAGTTCGGTCCCGGCCACCGTTGGCAGAACACGGCTCGGGTGCTTTTTCACTTCGACCAGGGGCGATGGGCTTTGGCTGGTCGTCGGATCGACCTTCACGGCGGTGTTTTCGAGGACTACCCAGTGTTCCTTGCGATCGTCGTGCATGGCGACCGCCAATACCTGGTGAAGTGGTCCGAGGATCTATGTGATCAGCTACCCGGTTTCGATTGGTCGCGGCCCCCGAGTCGGCCAGGCACATCGAACTACTTGGACTACTGCGCCGGCCGCTGAGAGGACACCGTGATGGGCGTCAACACCCGTTCGTGAACGGCCTGTGCTCGTCGTCGAGGGCGCCGGACCGGTCTACGGCGCGCCCTTCCCCGCCTGATCCAACGACTCGAAGCAGGCTGCCGGGCAGGTCGCTCGCTGCTTCGGCGGCTCTGCGGCATCAAGCCCGCAGCGTACAGCGCGAAGGCGCAATTCGCAACGGAGGCTGTGCTTGACAAAGGATCGTCGCGAATGTTCCCGTCGAAGGCGAGGCAGACGGCACCAACGCTCGGCGAGGCCGCGCCGCACGGGAGGATTGGACGAGACAACCGGCCCTGGCGTTAAACACACCCGTTCTGGACCGCCAACCTTCGGATCGCGCTGTCCGGCACCTCTCCCCACGTGTTGATCACCTGCAAGCTCGGTCCGTCCTTGCCGCTCATTCGTACAGCTTCCACGCGCCCGACGAGGCGGTCCCCGGCCAAGATCGGACACACGTAGTACCCATACTGACGCTTCGCAGCCGGTTTGTAGACCTCCCACAGGTAGTCGAACCCAAACGCCTCCCGCACCAGCTCCCGGTCCCAGATCAGCGCATCCAGCGGCCCGATCACCACCGGCTCAAGTGCCGGCGCCGGCTTCGACTCCCCGGGCTCGACCAGGTACTTCCGCTTCCCAACCCGAACTTCG
>CALQBK020000028.1 GCA_943328795.2 Bifidobacterium breve | reverse complement strand
CGCTCGACGCTGGGCCCCATTGAAGCGAGAGCAGCCTTGGCATCTGCCGCCTTCTGCTTCCCCACTCCCAGCGCTCGACGCTGGGCCCCATTGAAGCTCGGCGCCGAGCATCGCGGCCGCCCCGATCGCCACCCACTCCCAGCGCTCGACGCTGGGCCCCATTGAAGCCACAGATCGTGAGCCATTGGGCACCTACGGGAAGGGGCCCACTCCCAGCGCTCGACGCTGGGCCCCATTGAAGCGCGCGGCCTACGCCGCTGGCGAACGCAACGTCGGGAACCCACTCCCAGCGCTCGACGCTGGGCCCCATTGAAGCGAGGAGCGACGGGACGCGGGGGCGCGACGTGGCTCCAGAGCTGCAAAGGCAGCACACGCAGGGTTGGGTAGGAGCCTTGAGCGCTGTCGCTGCGAGCTCCCCGTTCGCCAACCCATGCTGCACACACCGAGCCACGCCACAGACGACGTGATATCAACCACATATGGACGTAATCGCGCTGTTACTCCATCAAACTGAACGCGAAGTCGCGTCAGTTTGTGCGCAAACCCCCAACTCGTTCACCCCGCCGCAGCGGCCGCGTCACGCACGAGCTGGAGCAGCCTCGACTTCGCTCGCTCGCCGGCTGGCCCGGGCCCCCGCGCGTCCCGGGTAGCCGTCCGCACCGCTTGGCGATCCGCGCCGGGGTACCGCTCGATGAACGCCTGCAGCACGACGTCGTCCCCCGCGATCAGCCGCGTCCGCCACTGGATACACAGGCGGTCCCGGGCAGCGGCGGGCGTGTCCCCTTCCAGGGCCGCCTGCAGCGCCACCAGGTCCGCGGCGCCAATCAGCAGCTTCGCGCGCATCAGCACGCGTCGGCGGTCCGAACCGCTCGCGACCGCCAGCAGGTCGAGCTGGGCTTGCGCCTCGTCGTCGAGCGGCAACCCCCGCCGCACCCCCAGCGGCATCGCGCTGATGCGGTTCGCGAGCTCCTTCAGGTCGAGCATCTGCCCGCGGTGCTCGCTGCGGATCGCGCGCCGCGCCGCGGGCTCGGCCTCTTCGAACACACCCTCGCTGCCGTCGCCTACCGGCTCACCCGCCGCCTCGGCCACGCGCTCCGCCTCGCGAGCGCGCCGCTCGGCCTGGGTCATCGCCCTCGTGTTCCTCGACATCGGTTCGCCTCGGCGGGCCGGTAACCCAGCGCCCCGCGCGCCCGCCCGGTGTCACACGCGTTAGCGATGACGCATGTTCCTTCTCCTTGGCTGCGCCACGGTCGATGACACCGCGCAGCGGCGCGCGCACCCCGACTCCTCCGCTGACACCGACACGGACACGGACGCCGATGCCGACACCGATGCCGACGCAGATGCCGACGCGGGCTGCCCCGACGGGATGACCTGCATCGACAGCTTCCCGTGGTTCGGCACGGCGGACACGACGGAGAGCACGCTGTCAGCGTTCGACGTCTACGCGTGCGCGGACTCGACCGACGAGTCCGGTCCGGAGCAAGTCTACCGGCTCACTGTCCCCGAAGGCGGCTTCTTGGCCGCGGCCCTGGACGACCGGGGCGACGACGTGGACGTGCACATCTTGTCGTCGCTGGACCCCGACGCGTGCGTCGACCGAGGGAACTACACGGCAGCATCGACCGTGGGCGCAGGCACCTGGTACGTGGTGGTCGACTCCTGGGTGGACGACGACGGCACGGCGCACCCTGGCGTCTACGACCTCTCGCTCAACGTCACGACGCCGAGCGCGTACGTGAGCGAGGGCCTCGACGCCGACGTGCTGTCGCTGGGCTTGACTGCGTTCGCGAGCGCATGGGCCGAGGGGGACACCGACCGGTTCGAATACTCGATCATCGACTTCTCGAAGCCCTCGGACGTGCACCGCCAGTGGACGTTCGACCTGGCCGACGGCTCGCTGCTCTACAGCCTGCTCGTCGCCCACGGCGAGGGGAGCGGGTCCGACTCGGACCCGAGGTACGCCGACACCTTCTCGAACACCGACGGTTCGCACATGTCGAGCCTGGGGATGATGCGCACCGCGGGCCGGTTCACCGGCGAGCACGGCACGAGCTTGACGCTCGAAGGGCTCGAGCCCGGGATCAACGACGCAGTGGAGTCGCGGGCGATCATCGTGCACGGCGCGGACTACGCGACCCAGGCGTTCGTAGACGAGTACGGCTACCTCGGCCGCAGCTGGGGTTGCCCGGCGGTGGATCCGGACGTCGTGGGCGCCCTCGTGGGAGACGTCGAGGACGGTACGCTGTACTGGTCGTACTACCCAGACCCTGCGTTCCTCGCAGGATCGACCTACCTCTGATCGGAAGCGCGCCCGGCTACCCGTAGTCGCGGAGCAGGGTCCAGGCCGACCCGTACAGCACCGCGAGCAAGCCGAACCGGAGCATCGCGAGCACACAGCCCTTCTCGGCTTCCGTTGGCGGCCGCATTCCAACCCGGCCGCCGAGGAACAACACGTCCGGCAGGAGGCAGATGAGACTATAGAACCCGGCGGCGCCGCACAAGAGGACCACGTAGCGGCCGCCGACCGACATCGTGGAGCTGTCGCCGCTGCGGCTGTGAACGGTCACCGTGTCCGTCCAGACCCGCGCGGAGAAGAGGAGCACGAGCCCGTTCACCACCAACGCGGGCAACGGCCACGTCCAGGGCAACCGCCGGACGCGCTGGCCCAGCTGCTCGAGCGCCGAGGGCTCGTCGCTCACGCCCAGCCCTTGACCCGCTCCCGGTCCGCGACCCCGGTCGCGCCGCGAATTGCGTGCTCGAGCTGGTTGAACGCGTCGTCGTCGAGCGCGCCCTCCTGCACGTACAGCACCTCCCCGGCCCCGCCTCGGAGCCACGTCTGCGGGAGGATCTCGGAGCGCAGCCCCGTCGCGGCGCGCACCTGGTCCCGGCCGCCTTGCACCACGAGGGTCCGCCAGGTCAAGCCAAACGACCGGTGGAACTCGTCCACCGCCAACGCGTGCGTGAGCGTGTCGCCGCCGAGCTGCAGCTCCCAGCCGACGCCGAAGAAGTCGACATGCTGCGCCCAGGCCAGGTGCAGCTCCAGCAACAGCGGCACGTCCGTCTCGACGGCCGGGGCCCACGTCGCCCAGTGGTGCTGCAAGGTGAGCCTACCGGGCCGACGGAGCGCCGCCCCGAGCCCCGCGACCGGTAGGAGCGCCGAGCGCTCGAGCCGGGTGCCATCGGAGAGTTCGACGCTCCCTGCGCCCTCGGTCGGCTCGGCGGCCCAACCCGGTTGGCTGGGCCGCGGCCTCAAGCGGTCACGTTCGGGAGCAGGCGCCCAGCGTCCTTGAAGCCCGGCGCCGGCACGAGCTTCGCCTGCTCGGCGGTCACCTCCGCGTTCAGCCACCAGTTCAGGCCGTACGCGGGCTGCTGCTCCGTGCCGTGCAAGCACGTGTCGAACGCGCCGGCCGGCAAGACCTGCTCGCCATCCCATTGCCCGTCGTCCCGCACCAGCGCGCCGTACTTCAGCCACTCGTTCGCCGTCGTCCACGCGCCGTAGGCCAGCATCGAGTTGCCCGACGGGTCCCGGTTCCAGCCGGCGAAGCGCATCCCGATGGGGTCGAGCACGCCGTCGCGCAGGTACTGCACCGGGTCTTGCCCCGTCTTCCGCTTGATGAGCTCGCCGAACACGAGGGGGTGGGTGCCGTTGTACTCGAACGTGCTCCCGGGCTTCGACGTCAACGGCTCGTCGATCGCGACCGCGTACTTGTCGTCGACGCGCTGGTGCTCCTTCAGGCCGTCCCAGGTCAAACGCCAGAAGTCGTCCTTCATGCCGCTCGTGAAGTGCATCACGTCAGTCACCCGCATGTCGGACTTGCGACCGCCGTCCGCGGTCACCTCTGTGTCGGTCCGCCACTCGGTGATCGTGTCGCTCACGGGCTCGTCGAGGTCCAAGAGCCCGCCCTCGATCGCGAGGAGCGCGATCGGACACATAAAACTCTTGGTGCCGCTGTAGATCTCGGTCGGCTCCTCGGCGCCGTGCTCGTTCTCGTAGTCCTCGAAGATCACCTCGTCCCCGCGGAGCACCATCACCGCGCGCCCCTGCTCCTGCTCGCTGAACGCCGCCGCGGCTTCGAACCGGGCGAGCTCCTCGTCGCTCGCGGCGCCCCGGACGAACGTGCCGTCGTCGAACAACGGCTCGTCGAACGTCATGTGCGCACGGCAGGCGACCGTCGAAAGAGCCAACGGGAAGAGGACCAGGGCAGGTTGAACTCGCATCGGCTTCACGCTCCACACGCTCTGAACCCCCACGGGCCCACGGCTGAAAACGGGCGGGTCAAGACACGGGGGCCGGGCGCCTCCACGGGCTCGGGAGGCGCGTACGGCCGCGCGGCAGGCGCTCCACCGCGGGGTCGAACGCCTCGGCCGCAGCCGAGCCGGCCTGGACGGCGGACTCCAACGAGGCGGTGAAGTACGGCGACTGCCCGTTCAGGCTCGTCGCTACGTACACCTCGGCGCCTTGCGCCTTCACCGGGATCGGCCCGTACGACAGGATCTGCGTCGCGTTCGAGAGCCCGTACAACGTGTAGTGCGTCGGCTCCGGCAGCGTCGGGTCCACGAGCCGCTCGTCTTCCCAGAGGATGCGCGCGAGCTCGTCCGGCGTGTGGTCCTTCGCGAGCGTGCCCAGGCGCGGGTGCCGAAACGCCGTGTCGAGGCTGACCGAGCCGACCACCACCGTGACGGCCGGGGCTGCGAGGTGCGCCCGGTACTGCGCGTGCTGCACGAGGATCGGGTGCCACCCCCGGCGGACGTTGTGACCGCCGAGCGGGAGGTCACGCGGCAGCGGCGTGTCGAAGAACCACGACAAGCCAAAATGCTCGTAGATCGAGCCGCGGAGCACCTCGCGGAGCCGCTCCGGGGGCACCCCGAACGCGCCGACGAGGCTCGGCTCGCTCGCGTCCAACAGCCGGGCGAGCGCGCGCGGCGGCACAGCCAGGAACACGGCGTCCGCGGCAGTGGTGTGCCCAGAAGCCTCCTCGACCAGCACGCCCGACCCGCTCGACACCACCGACCGCACCTCCGCCCCCGTACGCTGCTCGACCCCGCGGCGCGTCAGCTCCTCACCCCAGCGCGTGATGAAGCCCCCCTCGACGTTCGGCGGGCGCGCGTTCCAAAAGAGGCCTCCGCGGGTCGCGAACAGGATCTCCGCTACGTTGCTCCGGATGCGGTGGAACAGCTCCCACACGGTCATCCGCAGCGTGCCGGCGATGCCGCCGAGCGCGGTGGCCCGCATCCACGCCCGGGCAGGCTCGCTCATGTGCTGCGCCTCCAGGTAGTCCTCGACCGAGATGTCGTGAAACGCCCGGTAGCCGGAGACCTGCTGGAAGAAGCCCAGCGTGAGCTTCGCGATGTCCGACCAGGACATGTCGGAGAGCAGCGGACGGAGCCACTCGCTCATCAAGTCGTGCCGGGGCGAGAAGTGATCGCGCCAGTCGCAGCCGATGAGCTCCAGCACCGCGGGGGCGGTGTGGTACGAAGACTGGAACACCTTGCAGGAGTTTTCGCCCTGGAACGCTCCATTCTCCAGCTTTGCAGACCACAGTCCGCCGAGCTGTGCGTCGCGCTCGAGGATCGTCACGTGGTGGCCCGCGCGAGCCAACAGCAGCGCGGCGGTCAGCCCGCTTGGCCCACCGCCGACCACCACCACGCGCTTTGGTGCGTTGGAGGCGGGCTGTGAGCTCGGAGCGTGCATCCTGGTCGGGACTACCCTTTGCGAGCGCGCGTGGCTACCGGAGTGGCTGAAACCATGGATCCGGGTACGTCGTCGCCTGCCACCTGGATCGATCCGTGCCCCGCTCGCTGCGCGTCCCGCTCACCGTCTCCGTCGCGCTCTTGCACGCGTTGGTAGCCGTGCCGCAGGTGGTGCGCTCTCTGCCGTACATCGTGGACCACGGCGTGTGGGGCGGCATCGCGCTGGGAACGCCGACGCTCGACGCCGCGCCGTCGATGGCGGCCTTGTTCTCCGCGCTCCTCAGCGTCGAGCTCTTGATGATCGCGGTGTTGGTCCGCGCGCTGGAGGCCGCGAACGTGCCCGTGCCCAGCTGGATCGCGGCGGGCTTCGTCCTGGGCGGGATCGTCGGGGCGGTGCTGATGCCGGTCTCCGGGTTCTGGATGCTGGTCGGCCTCGGCGTGTACTACTGGCGAGCGAGAGATGCGCGAGCCGGGTGACCAGGCGCCGGCAGATGGGCGACGAGGCGCCGAACTGGCTCCTGTACGCCAGCGTCGAGGACGCCGACGGCACGTGCAGCCGCATCGGGGAGCTCGGCGGGCACGTCGTACACGGCCCGGCCGACATCCCGGGCGTCGGCCGGTTCGCGGTGTTTGTCGACCCGACCGGGGCGACGTTCGCGATCATGCAGAGCGTGGAACGCCCGATGTGACCGGTGAGCCCGGCGGCAGCAGGTCGCTCGGGCTGAGCGTGAAGGTCACGCGGGGGTAGACGAAGCCGGGCTCCACGTTCTCGGCGTGGCGCAGCCGGTAGAGCTCGCGGCGCTCGGCCTCGTCCGCCAACGTGAGCGGCGTGCCGTCCGGCAGGCGTGGCTGTCCATCGCGAAGCCGGACGAACGTCTTCGAGGTTCGAAACGTCACGCCGAGCCAGGTGCCGGCGGGCCCCGCGGCCGGGTCGAGGATGATCCGGTGCCGGTACCGTCGATTGGTCTCGGCGCTGAACACGACGACGGAGCCGTGCGCGAGCGGGATCGAGAACGTCTCGCCGCCCCGCTCCTTCGCTTCGACCACGAGCGTTCGCCGCCCAGCCTCCGGGCTGTCGTAGCACGAGAAGATCGCGATCTCCGAGCCCTCCGCGAGGTCCAGGGCCTGGTCGGAGTGGGCGCCCATCGTCGTGTAGGCGCCCGTGTACGCCTCGACGAGCGCGTTGTTGAACCCAAGCGACAGCGACGCCCGGTCTCGCACCCGTCCCGCCAGCCACGCGTCGATCGGCCGGAAGGGCATCGCCGACTGTGCGTACGCGGTGGTGGTCCGAACGATCGGGACGCCACGCTCGCCGTCGATCGCGACGATCACGGCGCCGCGCCTCCCCTTCCCCACGTCCTCGAACCGCGCCTGGGCGAGCTCAGCGAAGAGGGTGGGGGGGCCGGGCAGCGCGTAGACGCGGAAGTCATCCGCGGGGTCCCGCGTCGGCGCTCGGTAGTCGCCCTGGTTCATGCTGAACGCGAGCTGCCCCCCGTAGTCGACGTTGGCTTGGCTCGTGTTCTCCTCGGCGTACAGCCTGCGAAGCTCGGCTAGCCCGTCGTCGGTTGGGTCCTCCAGCGGCACCCGTCCGCCAGGCGTAGCGAGGAACGTTCGGCCGCTCGTGTAGACGGCGTCCGCGTTCGAGCAGCGTACGACGTACCCGAGGCGCGTGGGGAGCCGGGCCGCGTCCAGCTCGGACGGCACGATCTCGTGGGTGTAGAGTTGGTTGGTGGACAGTGGGATGAGAAACACCGAGTCGGGGTGCAGCGTGACGGTGAACTGGGTTGGGAGGTCCGTGGTCCCCTCCCCGCCGGCGCCCTTTCGACGAAAGCGCAGCCGGGTGTACCCCCCGGCCGGCCGTTGCCCGTCCTGGCGCTGGTAGAACGTGCAGAAGGCGATGATGCCGTTCCCCGGCATGTCCTTGGTCTTGTCGGCGTGCGACGAGATGCGCGCCTTCACCTGCTTCTTCTCGGTGTCCGCGGGGCGGTTGTGGTAGACCTGCGCGAGCACGTGGTTCAGGGGTGCAGCGTGATCGAAGACCAACGCTGCCTCGTGGTTCAGCGCGTCGACGATGTACCTGTCCGTAGCGCGAAAATTGTCGGTTGGGCCCGAGAGGTTGGTGGAGCAGCGCAGGAGCCGGAAGTGCAGGTCCTCGCCCTGCTTCGTCACGGGGGTCAGGTAAATCCCGGTGCGATGGGCGGTGCCGGGCTTGGTCGACTCCGTGAGCGATTGGAAGGTGTGCTCGCCGCAGACGCGCTCGAACACGTCGACGTCGGGGTCGAAGAAGCTGCGGTAGTACACGCCGACGGCGTGCACGCGCACCGGGAGCCGGCCAAGGTCGACGAGCGACCCCGGGCCCCCCCAGGTGCCGGTCGCGTGCTCTCGGATGACGAACACGCGCGCCGCTGCAGCGAGATCGACGCCCGCTGCCTTCGACGCGTCGCCGGAGAGGTACACCACCTTCCCGGAGAGGTCCGGCAGCTGCGCCAAGTCGGTGACCACCGCGCCACAAAATCCGTCGAAGGCGGCGGGGTCGGCCAGCGGCGAAAGGACGAGGACCACGTGGTTCGAGCCCACGATGCGGGCTTCGGGGGGTGCGGGCGAGCGGACCATCTCGGGAGCTTATAGCGGACGGATGCGCCACCCGAAGCCGCCTCGAATCAGTCGTCCAACATCCGCTGCGGAGCGTCGTCGATGTCGTCGAATTGCCCGCGGGCGGCCGCGGCGATGAACAGCCCGGCGAACACGGCGCCGAGCCCGATCGCGATCGGGACCAGGAAGATCAGCGCGTCCATCGTTCCACCCGCGACGCGCCCCACACGACCAGGCTGCTCGACAGCGGCATCAACACCGCGGCGACCAGCGGGTTCACGAGCCCCAGCAGCGCCGCCGTGACCGCCCCGGCGTTGTAGATCAGCGACCGGGCGGCGTTGCCCCGCACCGCCCGCTTCGACGCCACCGCCGCGCGCAGCCCGGCCACCACGGGGCCGAGCCCGTCGTGCGCCACGATCGCGTCCGCGACCAGCACGCTCGACGCCGCCCCTTGCCCCATTGCGACGCCGACGCTGGCCGCCGCGAGCGCGGGGCCGTCGTTCACGCCGTCGCCGACGAACAGCACGCCGCCGCCCTGGGCGCGCACCCACGCCGCCTTCTCCTCGGGCGACGCGCCGGCCACGACCTCTTCGATCCCCGCGGCGTCCGCGATGCGCCGCGCGACCTCCGCGTGGTCCCCGCTCACCAACACGACGCGGTAGCCCAGCGCCCGGAGCTGGGTGACCGTGCGCGCGGCGTCGTGCCGCGGCACGTCTCGCAGCGTGATCGCGCCGAGCCCGGCGATCTCCACCTGGCCGGGCTGCCCAGCCCCGAGCGTCCACCGGCGCCCGTCGACCACCCCGCTGATCCCCACCCCCGCGACCTCGCGCACGTCGTGCGCCTCCGGCAGCGCGATGCCACGGCGGATCGCCTCGTTGCGGATCGCGCGAGCAACGGGGTGGCCGCTCGACCGTTCGAGCCCCGCGGCGACCCGCAGCACGACGTCGTCGGCGGCCACCACCGCGGGCTCGCCGTGGGTGAGGGTGCCCGTCTTGTCGAACGCGACGGTGCGGACCTCCGCCATCGCGCGCAATGCCTCCCCGGTACGGACGAGCAGCCCGCGACGGGCCGCCGCGCCGAGCCCTGCCGCGGTCGCGAGCGGAGACGCCAGCGCGAGGGCACAGGGGCAAGCGACCACCAACACCGCCATCGCCCGCGGGGGGCCGCCCACCGCCAGGGCCACCGCGGCGAGGACGAGCGTAGCGCCGGTGAACCACGGAGCGATGCGGTCCGTCAGCGTCGGCGGCGCGGGGCGATCGGCCGCTTCTGCAAGCTCCGCAGCCATCCGGGCCAGCAGCGTCTGGCCGCCAACCGCCTGCACGCAGATCGCGAGCGTCCCGTCCTCGACCACCGCCCCGGCTACGACGCGCTCCCCCGCACGCAGGGTGACGGGCTCAGACTCGCCCGTCAGGATCGACATCCGCACGCGCGCGACGCCCGCCACCACGACGCCATCGGCGGCGACCTCCTCGCCGAGCCCCACGTCGATGCGGTCGCCGGGGACCAGCTCCGACGCCGGGATCTCCACCCCGCCCCGCCGCGCGAGCCGCGGCGCGCTGTTCGCGAGCGCGGTCGCCGACTCTACCGCCCGGCGACGCCCCCGCTGCTCGAGCACCCGACCCGCCAAGAGCAGCGCCACCAGCATCGTGAGCGAGTCGAGCCACGCGTCCTCGCCGCGCAAGGTCGCGTACACCCCCTGCGTGTACATCGACGCTACGCCGATGCTCACCGGCAGGTCCATGTGCAGCACGCCCGCCCGCAGCCCGGCGATCGCGCCGACGTACAGCGGCTCGGCGCACCAGAGCGCCACCGGCGTAGCGAGCACCAACGTGGCCCAGCGGAACAGCGCGGCGTGGCCCGCGTCCATCCCGTCCAGCCAGCCCGCGTAGATCGACGCGCTCAGCAGCATCACGTTCATCGCGGCGAACGCCGCGACGCCGAGGCGCACCATCAACGTGCGGTCCGGCGCGACCTCGGCGTTCAGCGGGCGCGGGCGATAGCCAATCGCGGCGATGCGATCCGCGATCGTGCGTAAGTCCACCTTCGTGGGGTCCCAGGCGACCCGGCAGCGGCCGGTCGCATGGCTCACCATCGCCTCGCGCACGCCGGGCGTGGCGAGCAACACGCGCTCGGTCACCCAGACGCACGCCGCACAGGTGAGCCCGTCAATTTGAAGGGCCG
Organism: Bifidobacterium breve; assembly: GCA_943328795.2. Lineage (GTDB taxonomy): Bacteria > Myxococcota_A > UBA796 > UBA796 > SXON01 > CAIUMM01. The sequence goes on along the minus strand of CALQBK020000028.1, from coordinate 25,378 downwards.
CGCGCGAGCCGCCCGCGTCGTCTGCCTCGACAGGGACGCTGTCCCACGCCAACGAGACCGGCGACGGACGCGGCGCGGGGCTCTCCCTGCGCGCGTAGTATTGGTCGAGCCCAGCGCCGTGGATGATCTCGGACGCCATCTCGCACCCGGAGCAGCACCACTCGGAGCCGCCCCCCTCGATGATCACGCCGCAGTGCGCGCAGGCGTGCTCGTGCGCGCTGGCCCTGGGGCGACCCACGGGGGGCGCAGCGGTCACCGGTGCTCCAGCTCGTACGTCGGGTCGATGGGGTCCGCCCCGTGCACGGCCACCCAAGCGAACGCGAAATTGACCAACACGACGATCCCGAGCACGACAGCGATACCAATAGGCCAGCGCATCATCCCTCCGAGGTCTTGAACGTAGTGGAGAGCAGCACCTGGTCGTGGCCGTTCGCGACGCGCACCACGAACGGCAGCGTCCGGGCGGCGGCCTCGCCAGGCGAGAGACGAACGATCACGGGGACGGTAGCCGTCGAGGACGGCGAGAGCTTGATCGGGGAGACATCGAGCTTGGTGTCGGTCGGCAGGCCCTCCACGCTCACGTCGAACTCGGCCTCCTCGTGCGAGTTGTTGGTCACCCGCATCAGGTAGGTGTTGCGGGTCCAGCCATCGGCGTCGATGTTGAACAGCGTGCCCGGGGCGCGAGAGATGTCCGCGACGAGGTCGTGGCGGTTGGCCATCATCGCCGCGAACGCCGTGAGCAACGCGAGCAAGATCGCTGCGTAGGCGACGGTCCGAGGGCGGATCGTCGGGCCGGGGACGAGCGGCGTGTACCGAATCAGGCCCTCCTCTCCCTTCTTCCCCAGCACGTCGTCGCAGGCATCGATGCACCGCCCGCAGGTGATGCACTCAAGCTGGAACCCCTCGCGGATGTCGATGCCTTGCGGGCACGCGGCTACGCACTTCTTGCAGTCGATGCAGGCGCCCTCGCCGCGCCGCGGCTCACCAAGCGAGACCTGGTACGACACGACCAAGCTCTGCGGGTCGGTCAAGGCACCCTGGAACCGAGCGTAGGGACAGAGATAGTTGCAGAACTGCTCGCGGAACCACGCAAAGTCCCAGAACATCACGCCACCGAGGAACAGCGTGACGGCGTAGGTGCCGCCGCTGGCGTGGCCGGTCCAGAGCGGCCTCGCGCCCGCGAACCAGCTCATGAACGACATGCTCACAACGCCAGCCAGCAGCGCGAACGCCGTCCACTTCGCTGCCTTGCGCGCCGCCTTCTCCGCAGTCCACGGGCCCTTGTCTCGCGCCATGCGCGCGCCGCGCTTGCCCTCGAAGAACGTCTCGATCGGACGAACCCACTCTTCCAGGTACACGGTCTGCGGACAAGCAAACCCGCACCACAACCGGCCGAACAACGCGGTGAACAAGAACAGCGAGAACGCCTCGAGCAAACCCATGATCACGAGGAACACGGTGTCCTGCGCCGTGAAGATCGCCCCGAGCACGTACGCCCGCCGCGCGGTGAGGTCGAACTGCACCGCCGGGTAGCCCTTGACGAGCAGCCACGGCAGGCCGACCAAGATGACCTGGAGGGCGAGCCCAGTGGCGCGGTGGATCCGCTGGAACTTCCCCTTCACCTCAAGCGGGTACACCCACGTGCGCCGGGGTTCAGGGGCGTTGGTCACGTTACTGCCCCCCGCCAGAGCTGTGGACGAACGCCGCGACCTGCGAGATCTTCTGCGGGCCGAGGATCGGCCCCCAGGTCAGCATGCCCTTCTCGGGTACGCCAACCGTGATGGTGTGCGTGATCTCTGCGAGCTTCCCGCCGTGGATCCACGTCGCGTCGGTGAGGTCGGGGCCGACGCCGCCGTGCAGGTCGGTGCCGTGACACGCGACGCAGTTTGCCACGAAGATCTCTTTGCCGGCTGCGATCGCCTCCGGCGTTTCGGCGACGGCGGTAGCCGCGGGCGGCTTCGGGGCCGCGGCCACCTCCGCGGCGTAGTCGCCCGCTTGGGAGCGGTGGGACACGAAGTGGTAGTCCACCGCGTACCCAATCCCGAACATCACGGTGCCGGCGAACAACCCGAGCCACCACGTTGGGAGGGGGTTGTCGAACTCCTCGATTCCATCGGCTTCGTCGGCGTGGCCGAGGACCTTGTCGCGTTCACTCATTGGGAATCCTCCAGCGGGAGCAGTGCGGCGGCGTCGAGGCCCGCGCGGTTAGCGGGCCACCAAGCCCAGAGCGTCCAGCCCACGAACGCGGTGAAAAAGGCGACGGTCATCGCGCCGAGCACCCATCCGAGCTCGGCGGACTGGGCGACAGCGTCCGTGACGGGGCTCACTGGGCACCCGCCGTGGCGTACAGCTTCTTGCCGTCGACGCCCAGGTGCTGCAGGTAGGCGATCAGCGCGACGATCTCGCGGTCGGGCTCGACCGTGATCTTCGCCTCGGCGAGCCGGCCCGTGATGCCGAGCGCTTGCTCGTGCATCGAGGCCCCAACGTCCAAGTCAGCGGCGTACGGGTGGCCGAGGGTGCGCAGCGCGTTGACCGAGGCTTGGATGTCCGCGACGTCCACCTTGTCGTCCAACAGCCAGGTGTACTGCGGCATGATGCTTCCGGGCGACGTGCTGCGCGGGTCCCGCATGTGCTCGTAGTGCCACGCGTCCGGGTACTTCCCACCCACGCGCATCAGGTCGGGGCCGATGCGCCGCGAGCCGAGCTGGAAGGGGCGGTCGTACGCATACTCGTTGGCGCGGGACCACTCGCCGTAGCGCACCGTCTCGGCGCGCATCGGCCGGATCATCTGGCTGTGGCAGTTGTAGCAGCCTTCCCGCACGTAGATGTCGCGGCCGGCGACCTCGAGCGGCGTGTACACGGAGATCCCGGTGGTGTCGAGCGGCACCGAGAACATCGGGGCGATCTCCACCACCCCACCAATCGAGATGACGGCGGTTGTGAGGGCCGCAAAGATCCCGCTGCGGTGCTCCAGCAGGTTGCGGTGCCAGTTGCTGTCCATTTCATGCCTCCAGGGCGTTGGAAGGGGCGGAGGTCGCGGTCTTGTACAGGTTCCAAGCCAAGACCAGCATGCCGACCAGGTACATCACACCCCCACCCAGCCGAATCCAGTAGAAGGGGTTCAGGGTGCGCACGGTGTCCACGAAGTTGGGGTACTGCAACAGCCCCCCGTCGTCGAACGCCCGCCACATCAGCCCTTGGGTGACCCCCGCCGACCACATCGCGACGACGTAGAGCACGATCCCGACGGTGGCCAACCAGAAGTGGGTAGTCGCCAACGACACGCTGTAGAGCTTGCGGTTCCAGACCCGCGGGGCCATGTAGTAGAGCATCGCGAACACGCTCTCTCCGACCCAACCCAGCGCTCCAGCGTGCACGTGGGCGATGGTCCAGTCGGTGAAGTGCGAGAGCGCGTTCACCGAGCGGATCGACATCATTGGGCCTTCGAAGGTGCTCATGCCGTAGAAGGTGATGGCCGCGACCCAGAACTTCAGGATCGGGTCGGTCCGCAGCCGGTCCCAGGCCCCGCGGAGCGTGAGCAGGCCGTTGAGCATGCCGCCCCAGCTCGGGGCGATGAGCATCACGCTGAACACCATGCCGAGGGTCTGGGCCCAGTCCGGCAGCGCGGAGTAGAGCAAGTGGTGAGGGCCGGCCCAGATGTAGAGGAACACGAGGGCCCAGAAGTGGATGATCGACAGCCGGTAGCTGTAGACGGGGCGCTGGGCGGCGCGCGGCAGGAAGTAGTACATCAGGCCCAAGATCGGGGTGGTGAGCAAGAACCCGACCGCGTTGTGCCCGTACCACCACTGCACGAGCGCGTCGGTCATGCCCGAGTAGATCGGGTAGGACCGCGTGAGCGTCGCGGGCAGCGCGAGGTTGTTGACGACGTGCAGCACCGTGATGGTGATGACCATCGACATGTAGAACCAGATGGCGACGTACAGGTGCTTGACCTTGCGGATCGCGATGGTGCCGAAGAAGTTGGCCGCGAACACCAGCCAAATCACGGCGATCAGGAGGTCCACCGGCCAAATGAGCTCGGCGTACTCCTTGCCCTCGGTCATGCCGAGCGGCAGCGTAATCGCCGCGAGCACGATGATCGTCTGCCAACCCCAGAAGTGCACGGCCGACAGCTTGTCGGACCACATACGCGTCTTCAGGAGCCGCTGCATCGAGTAGTAGATGCCGCCGAACAGCGCGTTCCCCGGGAACGCGAAGATCACCGCGTTCGTGTGCAGCGGGCGCAGGCGGCCAAAGCTGGTCCATGGCAAGCTCAAGTTGGCGGGCCACCAGGCGAGTTGCAGGGCGAGGACGCACCCGACGAGCATCCCGACCAGGCCCCATAGGACCGTAGCCATGATGAATCGACGTACAGACGCATCGTCGTAGCGAGGAGTGGGGAGGGGGGCAGCTTCCATGCGGGGGGGCCGCTGCAAGGGCCGTGCCAACGCACCCACCCCCAGCGGGACTGGGCCGCGTGGGCAATTTCCCGGGCGCCGGGGTCCGCGGGGTCCCCCTCGCGCTCACGGCGGGCCAAGGCCGCCGAAGTGTCGACGCCGACGTTGGGCGAAAGCACACATGCCTGTGCGCCGAATCACACGCTTGCCGACCCCTGGCCGGCGCGTGACGATGGGGCGTGCACGCCTTCGATGAGATGAAGTCCTGGGTCGGGTTCGGCCCGGCCGACGAAGCCAACCTCCGCGCTGTCGGGCCGCTCGTCGACCCCGAGCTGCCGGGGATGGGGGAGCTGTTCTACTCGCGCGTCCTCGCGCACCCGGGTGCGGCGGCGGTGCTTCGCGACGATGCGCAGGTGGAGCGGCTCAAGTCCACCCTCCAACGCTGGGCATGCGAGCTGTTGAACGGGCCCTGGGACGACGCCTACTTCGCGCGCCGGCAGCGGATCGGGAAGGTGCACGTGGAGGTGGGGCTGCCCACCCGGTACATGTTCACCGCGATGAACGTGCTCCGAGAGGAGCTCTGCCGCATCGCGATGGGCCACCCGGTGGTCGAGGTCCGGGAGGACACTTGCCGCAGCATCCGAAAGGCGTGCGACATCGACCTCGCCATCATGGTCGGCACGTTCGTCGAGCACCGCGAAGCGAAAGAGGTCGAGACGCTCCAGGACCTCATCGTGTCACACATGCCGGTGACCGTTCTGCTGATCGACGCGGAGGGACTGGTGACCGCCGCGACCCGGTCCCACGTGCGGCTGTTCGGCGACGTCCCCGTCGTGGGCCACCCGTGGGCCGACGCGTTCCCGCCGTCCCTCGTGCGGGCAGCCCACTTGGACGCGGAGATGAAGCGGGCGCTCGAGAGCGGGCGGGAGGTCACGCTCACGCGCGTGGACATGCCCCTCGACGGGCACGAGCGCAACTTCCGAATCAACATCGTGCCGTTGGACCACCCCCGCGCGCGGGTCCTGGTGCACATGGAAGAGCTGACCGAGACGATCCGGACCGAGGGCCGACTCGTGCGCAGCGAGTCGCTCGCGCAGCTCGGCGCGCTCTCCGCGGCCGTAGCGCACGAGCTGCGAAACCCGCTCGCGGGGATCTCCGGCGCGATCCAGGTCATCGCGCGTTCGCTGCCGGACACGGACCGGCGGAAGCCGATCATGGACAAGGTCGAGCAGCAAGTGCGGCGGCTGGATGCGCTGGTCACCGACCTCTTGGACTTCGCGCGACCGGCGGAGGCCCGCGTCGTGGACGTCGTGCTGGAGGACGTGGTCGCGGCGGTGGTCGACAACGTGAAGCGCGACCACCCCAGCATGGTCATCACGGCGACCGGGTCGGGGACGGCGCGCGCGGACCCCAACTTGGTCCACCAGGTGCTGTTGAACCTCGTCCTGAACGCCATCCAGGCGCTCGATGGCGCCGGCGAGGTGCGGATCCAGGTCCAGCGGGGGCGCGTGGTGGTCAGCGACTCGGGGCCCGGCATCCCGCCGGAGAACGTCGAGAAGGTGTTCGCGCCGTTCTTCACCACGCGGACGCGCGGTACCGGGCTCGGGCTGGCGATCTGTCGCAAGGCCACGGGCGCCATGGGCGGGCAGCTGGTGCTCACGAATGGGCCCCTCCCGGGCGCGGCGTTCGCGCTCGAACTACCCTAGCCCCTTCTCCATGCGGTAGCGCAGCGCGTACCGCGAGATGCCCAACAGGCGGGCCGCGGCAGACTGGTTGCCGTTCGTCCGGTCGAGCGCCTGCGCCAAGAGGCCCCGCTCCACGGCTTCCAGGTCCACGCCGTCCTCCGGCAGCACGAACGGGCACCCGCGCACGGTGGTCCCCGATGGCGCGGAGCCGAACCGCAGCTCGGGCGGCAAGTCCGACGGCTGGATGACGTCGCCCGCGAGCAAGATGATCGTGCGCTCCATCACGTTTCGGAGCTCACGCACGTTCCCCGGCCACCGGTAGCCCTGCAGCAGCTCCATCGCCCGGCCGCTGGTGCCCTGCACGGTTCGCCCGAACGACTTGTTGAGGCGCTCGATGAACACCTGGACCAGGAGCGGGATGTCCTCTGGGCGCTCGCGGAGCGCGGGGACCTCGATCGGGACCACGTGCAAGCGGAAGAACAGGTCCTCGCGGAACCGGCCGGCCTTGACCTCGTCCCGCAGGTTGCGGTTGGTGGCGGCGATGATGCACGCGTTCAACGGGATGTCGGCGACGCCGCCGACCCGGCGGAACTTGCGGTTCTCGAGCGCGCGCAAGAGCTTCGACTGCATGCCGATCGGGAGCTCCCCGATCTCGTCGAGGAAGATCATGCCGTTGGCGGCGACCTCGAACAGCCCGCGCTTGGTCGCCCGGGCATCGGTGAACGCGCCCCGCTCGTGGCCGAAGAGCTCGCTCTCCATCAACTGCTCGGGCAACGAGGTGCAGTCGATCTCCATGAACGGCGCGGCCTTTCGAGGGCCGCGGCTGTGGATCGCGCGAGCGACCAGGTCCTTTCCGGTGCCGCTCTCCCCCTGGACGAGCACCGTTGGCGCGTCGATGCGCTCCAACCGGCGGAGCGTCTCGAACAGGCGCTGCATCGCGGGGGACGCGCCAACGATCTCGGCGTACCCCTGCCGCTCCCGGGACCGCAGGTAGTGCACCTCGCGCTTGAGCCGGTCCTCGGAGAGGGCCCGTGCCACCGCCAGGCTGGCCTCCCGCAGGTCGAACGGTTTTGCGATGTACCCGGTGGCGCCGAGGCGGGTCGCCTCGATCGCGCTCTCCACGCCGCCGTGGGCGGTGATCATGATCACCGGGAGGTCGAGGTCGCTCTCGCGAAGCGCCCGCAGCGCGCTGAGCCCGTCCATCACCGGCATCTTCAGGTCCATCAGGATGAGCGCCGGGGCGTGCTCCCGCACCGCCTCGAGCGCCTCCTTGCCGTTCTGCACCGCCATGGTGCGGTAGCCCTCGAGCTCCAAGTGCTCGCACAGCGACCACCGAATGAGCTCTTCGTCATCGCACACCAGGATCATGTCGGACATCGGCGCGGCCTCACACAACGCACTGGGCGGTTTAGCACAATCCGTGCCAGACCCCGGGCGTTCCCCCCCGAGCGGGCGACGGCAACGACGCCGATGCGTCGCCTCTCGGCGTTGGCACGCCCCTTGCTGTTGCCGGCACGGATGGCCCCCCCCTCGCCCGTTCTCCGACGCCTTGACGACATCGAGCGCGCCCCGTGACGACCCTGCTCCTGGGCTCGTTGTTGGCCGGCGGCATGGGCAGCCCGCATTGCATCGGCATGTGCGGCGGGTTCGCAGCCTCCGCGGCCGGGAGCCGCGAGGCGCTGGCCTGGCAGCTCGGCCGGCTCACCACGTACACGGCGCTCGGGGCGTTCGCCGGGGTGCTGGGCGGCATCGGCGGGGGTCCGGCCACGGCCGCGATCGCGACGATCCTGTTGTGCTGGTTCGCCGCTCGCTTAGCGGGGATCGCCCCCGCGCTCCCGATTCGCACCCCGTGGCTCACTCGGGCCGGCGCGCAGTTCGCGCGTCGCTCGGGCGTCGGCGCACGCTACGTCTTCGGCGTGCTGACGGGCCTCCTCCCGTGCGGCCTCGTGTGGAGCGCGCTCGCGATGGCCGTGGCAGCCGGCGGGGGCGCGACCGGGGCCGCCGCGATGGCCGCGTTCTGGCTGGGCACCGTGCCGGCGCTCCTCGCCGCGACCGCGGGCTTGCGGCGCCTCGGGAGCGCGCGGCCTTGGACTCGAAGGGCGCTCGCTGTCGGCGTCCTCGTGGCGGGGCTGTGGTCCATCTCGGTCCGAATGAACGCCGACCGGGAGCGGCCCGCCTGCCACCCCGAGTACACCAACCCCTTCGCCCCGGCCCGCTGATGGACACCGAGACCCTCGTCGCCGAGCGCAAGACCGACGCCGCCACCGCCATCCGCGCCCTCCCAACACGCGGGCGCATCGCCATCGGCTCGAACGCAGGTGAGCCCCGGGCGCTCGTGGCCGCGCTCGCCGACCAGGCCGAGCGGTTCGAGGGGCTCGAGCTCGTGCAGGTGCTCTCGTTCGGCTCGGAGCGGCTGGTCACCCCGGCCGCGAGCGGACACCTCCGGGTGAACGCGCTGTTCATCGGGCCGTCCGTCCGGGACGCCGTCGCGCAGGGCTTGGCCGACTACACGCCGGTGTTCCTCTCGGAAGCGCCGCGGCTCTTCCGTCCGGGTGGAGCTCTGCCGCTCGCCGCGGCGCTGTTCCAGGTCTCTCCCCCGGACAAGCACGGCTGGTGCTCGCTCGGCGTGACCGTCGACGTGATGCGCAGCGCCGTCGACAACTCGGAGCTGCTGATCGCCGAGATCAACCCGAGGATGCCGCGCACCGCCGGCGCGTCCTTCATCCACGTGTCGCGGCTCGACCACGTCGTCGAGGTCGATCACGCGCTGCCCACGCTCGCAGCAGAGCCCGCCGACCCCGTGCGCGACCGCATCGCGGGCCGCATCGCCGAGCTCGTGGACGACGGCTGCACGCTGCAATGCGGGATCGGGAGCATCCCCGACGCCGTCCTGGCCCGGCTCGGTGACCGCCGCGACTTGGGGTTCCACACCGAGCTCGTGTCCGACGGGATGATGCGGCTCGTCGAGGCCGGGGTAGCGACCGGCGCACGCAAGGAGCTGTGGCCCGGAAAGGTCGTCACCAGCTTCATCCTCGGCTCCGAGGCGCTGTACCGCTGGGCGGGCGACAACCCGGTGATCGAGATGCAGCCGAGCGATGTCACGAACGACCCGGCGCAGATCGCCGCCCACAAGAACTTCGTCGCGATCAACAGCGCGCTCTCGGTCGACCTGACCGGCCAAGTCAACAGCGACAGCATCGGCACGCACTTCTACTCGGGCATCGGCGGCCAGGTGGACTTCCTCAGGGGCGCGGCACGTTCGCCAGGTGGGAGGCCCGTGATCGCGTTGCCCTCGACCGCGCGCGGGGGCACCGTCAGCCGAATCGTCGCGACGCTGGCCCCAGGAGCGGGGGTCGTCACGAGCCGCGGGGACGTCCACAACGTCGTGACCGAGTTCGGCCGAGCGGACTTGCACGGCCTCAGCATCGCGCAGCGCGCAAAGGCCCTGATCGGCCTCGCCCACCCCCGCTTCCGGGACGCCCTGGCCGCCGAGGCCCGCGCCCTCGGTTTCCGCTAGCCCACACAGTGTCCTTTCACACAGACTCTGTTTGAAATGACACACCCTCCCGCCAGGTGGCCCCATGAGAATCACGTTGATCGAAGACAAGCTGCAGCTCGCGGGGTTCCTCAGTCGCGCGCTCACCCGCGAAGGCCACCTCGTGACCACGGCGCGATCGTTTGTGCCCGGTCGTCCGCTGCCCGGCCCGGTGGCCGACCTGCTGGTCATCGACGCCGCGATGGTGTCAGCGGCCGTGCCGCGCCAACTGCTCGACTACAGGGTCCCCGTGTTCTGCCTGCGCACGGGGCGGGCGGAGGGCCAAGGCGCCTGGGAGCTCGACGGCGGTGGCCTGGACGCGCTCGTCCCACGCCTGTCCCAAGACGAGGCCGGCGTCACCGCCGGAGACCTGAGCGTGGACCCGAGGGCGCGGCGCGCCAGCTGGCGCGGGGCGACGCTCCCCCTCTCCGGGCATGATCTCTGCCTTTTGGGCGCACTGGCACGGGCAGCGGGCGATGTCGTGAGCCGCTCCACCCTGCTGCTCGAGGTGTGGCAGACCAGCCACGATCCCGGCACCAACGTGGTGGACGTAGCGGTGAGCCACCTCCGCCACCGGCTTCGCGACGCCGGGGCGGACGTGCGGATCGAGTGCGTTCGCGGCCTCGGGTACAGGCTGGCGACGTCGATCGCGGCGGCAGCCTGATCTCGGGCAGCGCCGGGGTAAGCCCCCGGATGTCTCAAACTGAAACCACGTTGCTGAAGGCCTCGGCCGTCTCGCTGATCCTGGGCGTGGCCAAGGCGGGCCTCGCGTTGGCGACGGGCTCCCACGTGGTGTTGGCCTCAGCCGTCGACTCCCTTGGCGACGCGGTGGTTTCGCTCAGCAACCACGGGCTTGCGCGCTACGCCGCTCAACCGGCGGACGAGGGGCACCCGTACGGGCACGGGAAGGTCGAGGCCTTGGCCGGGCTCGGACAAGTGCTGTTCCTGGTCGCCGGCGCCGGCTGGGTAGCGACCACCGCGATCAAGGGGCTGCTCGGGGCCGCCCGCACGGCACCCCTGGCGGGGAGCGCGATGATCGGGCTCGTCGCCTCGATGCTGGTGTCCGCCGCCTTGGCGCGAATGCTCAAGCGCGCCGGGAAGGAGCAACGGTCGTTGGTGCTCAGCTCGGACGCCGTGCACTACCAGATGGACGCGATCTCGGGGATCGCCGCGCTGATCGGCCTGGCCGTCACGCGGCTGACCGGCCACGCGGAGGCCGACGACGTCGCAGCGCTCTGCGTGAGCGCGCTGATGGTGCCGTCGATCATCGGGCTGGCACGCGAGGTGCTCGCAGAGCTGGTGGACAGCAGCTTGCCCGCGGAGGAGCTCACGGCGATCGAGGCCGTGCTGCAAGGCACGCCCGGGCTCCTCGGGTGGCACGCGCTCCGCACCCGGAAGAGCGGGCGGAGCAAGTTCATCGAGCTGCACGTCGTGCTGGACGGGACGCTGACCCTCGCCGAGGGGCACCGGCGCGCCGACGCGCTGGAGGCCGCGCTGCGTGTAGCGGTCGCGGGGGCGGACGTGATCATCCACGTCGACGTGGACGGAGAGCCCGACAACCCCTGACCGGCGCGCGGTGCGGCGGCTGGCCCGTGAGGACTTTCACACAGGCCCCGTGCGCGTTGCCTCACCCACCGCCCGTCGCACCCGGTGTCGGCGCGACCTCAACCGGCACGCGCAGGGTGCCACGCCGGACGGGCCACGCGTAGTCGGTGAGGACTCGCGTCAGGCACTCCTGGTAGGGCGCGGCCGCGTCGTCCGCGCTCATGACGGACACGAGGGAGACGTGACCTCGCCGAAGCTGGAGCTCGAACACGACGGTCCCGCTCCCAGGGGTCGCCGGGCGCGGCGTGGTCGGGGCGCAGGAGGTGAACGACAGGCCGGTGGTGTCCAGCGTGGTGAGCGCGCGAAAGGACACCTGCGCGGCGGGATCCAACAGGGGAGGCACCACCGCCGTCGGGCTCTGCTGCAACGTCGGGCCGGGCTCGGCGACGGGCTCGCCCGCGACCGCCTGCCTGGCCGTGAGCCCCGCGAGCAGGAGCGCCGGGAGCGCAAACCCGCGCATCAGCGCGTCACTAGGACGGGGACCGGCGAGTGGCGCAGCACGCGCTCGGCGACCGAGCCCAGGAAGAAGTGCGTAAGCCCCCGCCGACCGTGCGTGCCCATCACGACCAGGTCGTACCCACCGCGCTCGAGCTGCGCGGCGATCTCGTCGGCCGGGAAGCCCATCACCACGAGGGGCGTCCACGGCACGTCCGCGGGGATCTCCTGCGCCGCCTGCCGCGCGACGAGGTGGCGGGACTCCGCCCCGATCTGGGCGATCACCGGCTCCACGTCGAGCATCGGCATCGGGCCGTACACGTCGCCGACGACCGTGGGCGGGAAGGGGGCAACGTGCATCAGCGTGATGGTGCCGAGGTCCTTCCTGGCCATCGAGATCGCCAAGCGCAAGGCGTGGTCGGACCCGGCAGAAAAGTCAGTGACGCGGGCACTTATCCCATGGTGGGCAGGCGAAGGACGAACGTCGCACCTGGGTCTGCCGCGTCTGCCAGCACGAGCTGGCCCCCGTGGCGCTCGGCCACGCCCCGGGCGATCGCCAGGCCGAGCCCGGTCCCGCCCCCCCGTGTCGTGAAGAAGGGCTCGAAGATCTGCGCGCGCAGCGCCTCCGGCACGCCGGGCCCCGTGTCGGCCACCGCCACCTCAGCCCAGTCGCCCGGGCACCGGACCGTGAGCTCCACCTTCCCCTGGCCCTTCATCGCTTGGACGGCGTTGATCACCAGGTTGAGCACGACCCCGCCCAGCTGCGCGCGGTCCCCGCGGCAGAGCAGCGGCTCACCGACCACGCGAAAGGTCACCCCCGCGCTGGCGGCGTCGGACGTCGCGCCTTCAACGGCGTCGCGGGCGAGCGCCAGCAGGTCGACCCTCGCCACGGTGAGCTCCCGCGGCCGGGCGTACGTGAGCAGCTCGGTGATCATCGAGTTCAAGCCCGCCAATCGCTCCAACACGCGACGGACGATCTGCCGATCGGCGGCGGCAGCCTCGAGCCGGCGGTCGAGGATTTGGAGCGCGCCGCCGATGGCCGCGAGGGGGTTTCGCACCTCGTGGGTGACCACCGCCGCCATCTCACCGAGCACTTTGAGCCGCTCCCCGCGGAGGAGCGCCTCGCGCGAGGCCTTCAACGCCGCGAGCGTACGCTGCAGCTCGGCCTCCTGGAACCCCCTGTCGAGCGCCACGGCCGCCATGTCCGTGATCACCTCGGCGAGCTCGTCGAGCGCGGGGTCCGGCCTCCCGCCCCCGTCCAACAGCAGCAGCGATCCGTACAGCCCCCCGCCGCTGACCAGCGGGAAGACGCGAGCCGCGCTGCAGCGGCCTTGCGCGGCCTCCAGCAGTCGATCGATCAGCGCCGCGTCGACCTCATCCGCGGGGGTCCCCACGACCGCCTCCGGCAGCCCGCGCACCATCAACACCCCGGTCGAGTCGTCCGCCCTCGGCCCCAACAACACCACCGCGCCGACGTCCAAGTGCGCCGCCGCCGTGTCCATCAGGTGGCTCAACACCTGCGTGGGCACGGTGACCGTAGCCAGCAACCGACTGAACGCCACGAGTACACCGACCGGGCTCGGCTTTACAGGATGTTCCGGGGCAGACACGCGCCGGGGCGTAATCCGCATCATCGGTTGGCGTCAGCAGGCAGGGCGGGCATGATCCTCGCAGTAGCAAGCGGCGTGCCGCTGATGTCGCGGGGCACGCGCTCGCAGCGTATACTCGCCGCGATGGCCTGGGAATCGCTACTGCTCTTCGCCTTGCTCGGGTGCAGCCACCCGAGCGACGACAGCGGCCCCGCCGCCTGGACGTTCGATCCCGGGGTAGCCGGGCAGCCGACGCTCTCCCCCGACGACGTCACGGCGAGCTTGGAGGCAGTCTACGCGCTCCTCCCGACGCTCGACCCGGACCAGGGCTTCGCGGCCTACGAGCAGGTGCTCCAGCGGATTGACAGCACCTGCCCGGCGGTCGACCCGATGTACTTCCCGCAGCTCTACTGGGAAGACGCCTGTGACACCGGTGCGGGAGCACACTTCGACGGGTGGGCGCTCTCGTACATCTCCCGCAACGCGGTGATCGCCGGCGAGACCTGCGCTCTCGACAGCAGCTACTACGGGTTCGCGCAGGTGACGGACGACGCCGGGGACTGGAACGGTTGGGGGGAGCTCCGCGACTTCGAGTGCACGAACCCGAGCGGCACCACGCACGCGGATGCGACGTGGCGCGGCGAATTTCGGTACCCTGGAGCCGGTTGGCTCGACGACCCGGCGCTGTCGTTGGAGCTCACCGGGAGCTTTCAATCGGACGCCGGGGGGACGTACTCGGCGTTCAACGGCGGGCTGTCCGGCGTCGAGGGCGACGCCCCGGGGTTCTGGTTCAACGACCTCACGTTCGCGGAGGACGGGTTCCAGCTCCAGGCGATGGACGACTGCCCGCTCGAGCCGGACGGCGCTGTCACGGCCTTTGGCGTAGACGGCGTCGCCTACGACGTTGTGTTCGGCGCGCCCGGGGACTGCGACGGCTGCGGGGACATCTCGGTCAACGGCGCCCCGCTGGGGCTCGCTTGCCCCGACGCGACCGCGCTGATGGCGTGGGAGGGCCGGCCGTGGGGCTGATCCTCTGGCTCGCGTGCCACGTCGACCCGTCGCCCGGGCCGGCGGAGCTCTCCCCGACGGAGCTGTACACGCGCGCGAGCCTGGACGTGCGTGGCGTCCGTCCGACCCTCGCTGAGCTCGACGCCATCGGCCTGCTCGCGACCCCCGACGCGGTCGACGCGGCGCTCGACGGTCTGCTGCTGGACGGGCGCTTCGAAGAGCGCGTCCGCAGCATCTACGCGGACATCTACCTGACTCGGCAGGACGCGTGGGTCGTCACGGCAGCGTCCGTCGGGCTCGACGACGAGGCTGCTTTCGCCCAGGCCGCGGGCGAAGAGCCCCTCGCGCTGATCGCCCGCGTGGCCGCCGAAGACAAGCCCTGGACCGACATCGTGACCGCCGATTGGACGCTGGTGGACGAGACGCTCGCGGCCGCGTGGCCGGTCGACTACCCCGCAGGCCAGGCCGGCTGGCAGGCCGTGCACTACACCGACGGTCGCCCGCCCGGCGGGGTGCTCGCTACGAACGGGTTCTGGTGGCGCTACACCACCACCGAGTCCAACATGAACCGGGGCCGGGCGAACGCGGTGGCGCGCCTGCTGCTCTGCGAAGACTTCCTCGCGTACGACGTGCCGTTCGACCGCACGGTGGACCTCTCCAGCGACGAAGCCGTCAAGGAGGCCATCGCCACCAACCCGTCGTGCGTGTACTGCCACAAGTCGCTCGACCCGCTCGCGAGCCACTTCTACGGCTACTACTACCAGTTCGAGGAGGACCCGCTCGAGCACCTGACGTGGCACCCCGAGCGGCAATACACCTGGCAGCAGTACTCCGGCGTGGCGCCAGGGTACTACGGCGCGCCGAGCACCGGCATGGCCGAGCTCCCGGGTCACATCGCGTCGGACAACCGGTTCGTCACCTGCGCCGTCCGGCAGGCCTGGCACACGCTGCTGCAGCGCGAGCCGACGGCCGAGGACGAGACCGCGCTGGTCGGGCACCGGGACGACTTCATCCACGGGGGGCTCACGCTGCGCGCGTTGTACCGCTCCATGTTCCGGGACCCGGCCTACCGGGCGGCAGAGTCGGAGGCTGACGCGACGCGGAAGCTGGCGTCGCCGGACCTGCTCGCCGCGCAGGTCGAGGGGCTGACCGGCTACCGGTTGCGCGAGGACGGCTGGGACCTCTTCCGCAACGACGCGATCGGGGTCCGGGCGCTCGCAGGCGGGGCGGACGGGCACTTCGTGGTCACCAACGCGTCGCGCCCCAACCCCACCACGCTGCTCGTGCAGGAGCGGCTCGCGGAGGCCGCTGCCAGCTACGTCGTCGCCGAAGACCAGGCCCACCCGGACGCGCCCCGGCTGTTCACCCGGCTGTCGTGGACCGAGACCCCGGGGACCGACGCCGCCACGTTCACCGCCCAGGTGCGCGACCTGCACCGCGCGGTGCTCGGCTCAGAGCCCGACGGCACCGAGTCGGCCGACCTGGTGGCGCTCTGGTCCGACCTGTACGCTGCGGACGGCGACATCCCCGCCGCCTGGACGGGCGTGCTCACCGCGCTGCTCCGCGACCCCGCGTTCGTGATCTACTGATGCGCCGTCGCACGCTCCTCGCGACTGGCCTCGGCGCGCTCGGCGCGGCGTTGCTGCCTACGCGCGCCCGCGCCGCCGGCACCGTCGCCGGGCGTGACCTGAACTTCCTGTTCGTCACCTGCTACGGCGGCTGGGACCCGACCCGGGTGTTCGCGCCCGTGTTCGGGAGCCAGAGCGTCGACATGGAGCCGGACGCCGCGTCGGCCACCGCCGGCGGGCTGCAGTACGTCGATCACCCCGAGCGCCCGAGCGTCCGGGCGTTCATGGACGCGAACTACGAGCGCACGATGTTCGTGAACGGCACGATCGTGCAAGCGGTCTCGCACGCGTCGAGCCTTCGCCGCCTGTTCACCGGGGGCACGTCGGAGACGCTGTCGGACTGGCCCTCCCTGCTCGCGGTAGCGGGCGCGGGGTTCACTGCGCCGAACCTGGTCATCTCCGGCCCGTCGTACCCGGGCGTGCTGGCCGACGTCTCGTGCCGCACCGGGTCGAACGGGCAGCTCGCGTCGCTGCTCGCGGGCGACATCATCGCGCGCGGCGACATGGCGGCGTCCGCGCCCTCGGCCGCCAGCGAAGCGCGCGTCAGCCGCTACCTGTCCGAGCGCTCCCAGGCGCTCCTCGACAAGGCTACGAACACGCAGGACCAGGCGTTGCTCGGGAGCTTCTTGAACGGGCTCACGCTGGGCGAGGGCCTCAAGGGCACGCGCGACGCCGTGGACTGGAGCGCGTCGACGTTCACCGACCAAGCCGCGCTCGCGGTCGACGTGCTCGCGCTGGGGCTCTCGCGCTGCGTGACGCTCGACTACACGCTCAACACGTGGGACACGCACAGCGGCAACGACTACTACCAGACGCGCAACTTCGAGGGCGTGTTCGCCGAGCTCGTGCTGCTGCTCGACGCCTTGCGGGCCACGCCCGGGCGCATCGCCGCTACCGTAGCCGACGAGACCGTGGTGGTCGTGATCTCGGAGATGGGGCGGTGCCCGCTGCTGAACCCGTCGGCGGGCAAGGACCACTGGCCGTACACCTCCGCGATGCTGATCGGGCCCAACCTGTCGACCAACCGCGTGATCGGCGGCTACGACAGCGGGCTGTACGGCGTGCCGGTCGACCTCGCGACCGGGGACGCTACGGACAGCGGCGACGACATCACACCGCAGGTGCTCGGCGCCACGCTGCTCGCCCTCGGCGACGTCGACCCGGGCGACGCGCTGCCGGGCATCCCGGTCCTGGACGGCGCGCTCGACGGGTGACGGCCGCGGTCCGGCCGCCGAGGCCGCGCGCTGTACGAAATCCTGGCCCGGGCCCCGCACCCACCAGGTAAGGTAGGCGGCGAACGAGGCCCCGATGCTGCTGCTCTCCTTGCTCGCGTGCGAGCCGAACACGATCAAGCTCAAGGACCCTGGGACGGGCACGGACGACTCCCCGGCCGACAGCGCCCCCACCGGCGACTCTGCGGACAGCGACCCAGGCACCGCGGACGCTCGCGAGCCCGTTGCGGTCATCGCGACGCCCGGCTCGGTCCTCGCTGGCGTACCGGTCACGCTCGACGGCTCCGGGTCCTACGACCCCGACGGGGACACGCTCGCCGCCTACGACTGGGCGTGCGCGGATGGCCAGGTCGGCGCCGGGCCAACGCCCTCGTTCACCTTCGACGCGGGGCTCCAGACCTGCACCCTGGTCGTCGCGGACTCGACCGGGCTCACCGGGACGACCAGCGTGGACTTCGCGGTCGACACGGGCGGCACCACCCACGCGAAGTGGACCGTGCTCGTGTTCATGAACGGGGACAACAACCTCGAAGAGTGGGCGCTCGGCGACATGAACGAGCTCGAGCAGGTGGGCTCGAGCGACGACGTGAACTTCATCGTCCAGATCGACCGCAGCCCGGACTACAGCCGCGCGGACGGCGACTGGACCGGCAGCCGTCGGTACCGCGTGGAGGCGGACGGCAGCACCCGCTTGATCGGCTCCACGGTGCTCGACGACCTCGGCGCGGTGGACGCGGGAGACCCCGACACGATCATCGATTTTGCGACCTGGGGCGTGCGTAGCTACCCGGCGGACCACTACGCGCTGATCCTGTGGGACCACGGCTGGGGCTGGAGCGCCGCGCCCGGCCCGGCGCTGCAGAAGGGCATCTCGTGGGACGAGTCCACCAACTCCGACATCTCGCCCGCGAAGGGCGAGCTGCTCGAGATCGTGGACGCGGTGGACACCGAGATCGGCGGGAAGCTCGACGTGCTCGGGATGGACGCGTGCATCATGGCGAACTGGGAGATCGCGCAGCAGCTGCGCGGCTCGGTGAACGTGTACCTGGCGAGCCAGGACTACGAGGGCAGCGACGGGTACGACTACACGGGGATGTCCGACCTCGTGGAGGACCCGTCGATGGACGCAGGATCGCTGGCGGCCTCGGTCGCGTTGGCGTACCACGAGATCCCGGACAGCACGATGAGCGCCGTCGACCTGTCGCAGATGGACGCGGTCACGGCCGCGCTGAACGACGTGGCGGACGCGCTGCTCGAGAGCGCGGACCCCGCGGGGATGCTCGCCGCCGCGGCCGAAGAGGCGCAAGGCTTCGACGGGAGCTCGTCTACGGACCACGACATGGCCGACATGATGGACCACCTCGCGGGGCTCGACCCGGCGTCGGAGGGCGCTGACCCCGCGACCGCGGATATCGTCGCCGCCGCGCTGGTCGCCCGTGCGGCCTTGGACAGCGCGATCGTCGTCAACTACAACCTCGGCGGCGCGGTGAAGCACGCGAACGGCCTGTCGCTGTACAGCCCCGTCCAGGGGCGGCTCGACGCGACGTGGTTTGACGGGTCCTGGGCCAGCGAGACCTCCTGGGGAACGTTCCTCACCGCGGCGAAGGCGCACTGACCACTGGCGTCGGGGCGTCCCCCCCAGATAGACACCCCCCGGAGGCCCGCGTGTCGAACCTGAACCCCAACGGCGACGCCATCCAGATCGACGCCGAGGGCCTCTCGGACCTCTCGCTCTCCGCCCTGTTGCGGCGCGCAGCCGAGCGATGGCCAACCTCCCGAGCGCTGATCGGCGAGCACCGCTCGTGGTCCTGGAGCGAGCTCAACGACGAGGTGGACCGCGTTGCGTGCTTGTTCGAGTCCGTCGGCATCCGCGCGGGCGACCCGGTCGGGTTCTTGCTCAACAAGCGGCCCGAGGTCGTCATCGGCTTCCTTGCTTGCGCGCGGATGGGCGCGATCCAGGTCCCCGTGAACTTCAAGCTCCACCCGGACCAGGTCTCGGACCAGTTCACCACGGCCAAGATCCACGCCGTGGTCACCGAGGTGCAGCACGACACGTTGCTGAAGCACCTGCTCCCGCTCGTGCCCGACCCCCGGCAGGTGATCTACGTCGACGCCCCCGCGCGGCACGGGGAGACGTCCTGGGCGGCGCAGGCGTCGTTCGCCGGGTGCCGCCCGACGTTCGAGCCAACGGCGGACACGGTCTGCTACTACAACTACACCTCGGGCTCTACCGGGAGGCCGAAGGGCGCGAGCACGACGTCGCGGAACATCGTCGTGAACGCGATCGCGACGTCTGTCGGGCTCGGCTTCCAGCCGGACGACGTGTACATGGGCATGTTCAGCGTGTTCGCGCACCCGCACGAGCTGTTCCACCGGTCGATCGTGTACGGCGGCGCGTTTGTCGTCGTGGACTCGCTGAACCCGCGCATGGTGGCGGACGCGATCAACGCGCACGGCATCACGTGGATGATGGCGGTGCCGAGCTTCTACGAGATGCTCCTGGACTACCTCGACGGCTCCAACCTGCAGCTCCCGAGCCTGCGGGTGCTCGAGGCCGGGGGCGCGTACGTCTCGCCCGAGATGCACAGCCGGATGGAGAAGCGGTTCAACGCGCGCTTCTTGCCGGTCTGGGGCTGCACAGAGGCCACCGGCGTCGGGCTCGGCATGCTCGCGAACGCGACGCTCCGCCCAGGCAGCACCGGGAAGCCGATCCCGACCTACGCCATCCGCATCGTCGACGAGGCCGGGGCCGACGTCCCCGCGGGCGACGCCGGCGAGCTGTGGATCAAGGGCCCCGCGATCATCTCGAGCTACGTGAACATGCCGGCCGAGACCAGCGCCCAGATCCACGATGGCTGGTACGCCACCAGCGACCTCGTGCGCCAAGACGAAGACGGGTTCGTGTACTTCACCGGTCGCCGCTCCGAGATGCTGAAGATCGGCGGGATCCGCGTGTTCCCGCTCGAGATCGAGCAGGTCATCCAGCAGCACCCGGAGGTGCGGGACGTCGTGGTGGTGCGCGCTGAAGAGCGCCTACGCGGCGAGGTCGCCCGCGCGATCGTGACCACCCGCCCCGGATCGGCGCTCAACGTGCGCAAGGTCCAAGCCTACTGCCGGGACCGGATGGCGCTCTACAAGGTGCCCCGCATCGTCGAGTTCTGGTCGGAGATCCCGAAGCTGCCCAACGGAAAGATCGACAAGAAGGGCGTCCTGGCGCAGCCCGTGGACCCCGAGCGCGACGACCGCGCGCCCCGGAGCTCGACGTGAAGCCGACGCAGAACCCGGTCCTGCTGCTCAAGGACCTCGCCGGGCTTGGCCTCTACTACCCGGGCGCGTACGCGCTCAACCACATCCCACGCACCGCCCTGGACGGGATCTCGCGCGTCGGCGCAGGGGTCGTGCGGCGCATGGGCAGCGCCGAGATGCGAGACGAGCTGCGCCGGATCTTCGCCGGTCGCGAGATGCCGCGGAGCGAAGACGACATCCTGCGCGATGCCTACCGCCTCACGATGTACAACGAGCTCGAGGTGCTGCGGTACCCGTACCTGAACCCGGGCACCATCGGCGAGGTGTGCGAGATCGTCGGCCGCGAGCACCTGGACCGCGCGCGCGCGAAAGGCAAGGGCGCGATCGTGCTCATCGGGCACTTCGGCGCGAACCAGATGATCATGCCGGCGCTCGGGCACGTCGGGTACACGATGAGCCAGCTCTCGGCGCCCCCGCCGGTGTGGGCCGAGATCCTGAAGGAGACACGCACGACGCCGCTGTGGAAGAAGACGCTGGAGCGGCGCTGGCAGATGGAGAAGCTGCTCCCCGTGCAGCACATCAACGTGTTCCGGTTCCTGCGCCCGGCGTTCGACTGCCTGCACCGCAACGAGGTGCTTGGGCTCGCCTTCGACGGCGGCGGGGGCCAGAAGTGGGAGACCGTAGACTTCCTGGGTCGGCACGCCAACTTCTCGGTCCAACCGGTGCAGATCTGGAAGAAGACCGGCGCTGCGCTGCTCCCGACGTACGTGCTGCGCTTGCCCGGGGAGGCCCGGCACAAGGTCGTGATCGGCGAAGAGCTCCCGTGGCAAGGCTCGGCGAAGGCGAGCCTGCAGGCGATCGCCAAGACCTTCGAGCAAGACATCTGGCGCTGGCCGGAGCACTACCTGCATTTTCTGCAGATGCGGAGAAAGGTACGGGGGACGGACGTGTTCCCGATGTTTGACGACTACCCGCCGGTCGAGGGCGGGGGCATGTCGTCCGCGCAAGCGGATGAGCACTTGAAGAAGGCGGGGAGCTGGACGGAGTAGCGGCGCCCGGCGACAAATACAGTTTCAACCACGGAGACAGGGAGACAGGGAGCTGTCGTGGTGAGGGGGTCGGCGGTGCTTTGAGCCGAGGCAACAACGGAGACCGATTTTTTTGCCGGTCGGGACCGCGCTGGAAGGATCGCTACGTACCGGCGGATCCCGAGTCGCGGCTCACCCACTCCAGGACCCGATTCATGTCGGCCCAGCGCGTCTGCTTCCCGTCCGCGCCGAGCAGGGTGACCACGAGCCGACGGCCATCGTTGGTCTGCAGCACCGTGGTGAAGCAATAGCGCGCGGTGTCGGTGTACCCGGTCTTGGCGGCCTCGATCGAGAGGTCCTCGCGGCCGACCATGCGATCGGTGGAGAACAAGCGGCGGGTGTGCACCTCGCCCGCTTCGTCTGCGCCGTGGGTGCGCTGGATGTCCCAGAACGGGGCGGAGGCCACCATCGAGAGCACCGGGTGCGCCGCCACCGCGATCGTCGCGCGGGCGATGTCCCGCGCGGTCGAGAGGTTCTCGTCTTCGAGGCCGGACGGGTCCGCCCAGGAGGAGTGATCCATGCCGAGCTCGGCGCTGACGACGTTCATCTGCCGCACGAAGTCTTCGACGTCGGTGCCCGCGGCGGCCGCGAGGCCGATCGCCGCGCGGTTGTCGGACGCGACGAGGGCCGCGCCGATCACGTCCCAGCCGTGCAAGCAGTCGCCGGTGGACAAGCGGGAGCGGGCCCCGGAGCGGGACGGGTACTGCGCGGCGGTGACGCACATCGCGTCGTCGAGGTTCGGCTCGAGCGACATGAGCGTGAGCGAGCTGACGAGCTTCGTGATCGACGCGACGGGGCGGATGTTGTCCGCGTTCTTCTCGAACAGCACGCGGCCAGCGTCGAGGTCGTACACGAACGCCGAACGCGCGCGCAGCGACGGGCCCGAGCGCGGGCCGGGCTCGGCCAGCATCGGCAACGCTTCTACGTCCGAGCTGGCCGGGTACCAGGAGGGCCGCGACCACGCCGGACCGGCGTCGTCCGGGGCCTGGAGCTCGGCGAGCGACGCCGAGGGCCCGGTGGTGGGCGCCAGGCGCGCAGGGGCGACCGGCACGGCCGCGAAGTGCGCGACCGAGCCCTCGGCCCGCGGGACGTTCTGCAAGCCAGCGAGGGCGACGCCCGCGATGCCGAACAGGCCGAGGGTCCACATCGTCACGGTTGCGCGCAGCAGGGTCTTCACGGTTCTCTCAGGGCGAACACATAGTGTCACGCATCTGCCCTTGCCGCGTCAAGAGTACCCGTCGATTTTTGCAAGATCGATGGCGAGTCGGGCAGGGTGCTTCACTCGAGGGGCACCCCGCCAAGACCGACGCGCGGCGCGGGGTTGATCCAGCCCCGATTCCGGGGTAAGCCCGCGCACCCCTGGAGCCACCTTGCCTCGCGGAGATCTCGTTCGTCAGCGGCTGACCGCCCACGTTCGAGCGGGTGGCGTGGTGCTCGGCGAAGGCGCCGGCGTCCACGGCGCGCTGCGCGATGTCGAAGCCACGCTGGCCCCGCTGTCCGAGGGGGCGACCCTCGCGATCGCCACCGGCATGGCGCTGGCCGGCAAGTCCGTCATCGTCGAGCTCGTGGACCCCTCGGGGTTGCAGCGGGCGGCGGACGCGTTGGCCGACCTGGCGTCGCTCCCGGCGCGGTCCTCCGGGGCGTTCACCCCCGCCGTCGTGGTCCGCGTGCCCGGCGGCACCGACGTTCGCCACGTCCCCGTCCCGGTCTACGTCGCCGGGCGCGAGTCGGACGCCGCCGAGCAGATCGACGCCGCGCTCGCCCGCGGCGGCGCGTGTGTGCTCGTCGACGATTGCTCGGGGCGCGCCCCCGACGGCGTCGCGGCCGCCCCCTTGGGTGCTGCGGTCACGCTGCGCGAAGGCACCGCCGTCACGGTGCTCGTCTCCGGCGTCGACGTGGCGGACGCGCTCGCGGGCGCGGACGGCACCGACGCTGCCGTCATCGAGATCCGCGGCGCGTCGGACCTCGCCCAACGCATCGCCGCCACCGGCCGCCTCGTGCTGGTCGGCGACATCCCCGGCGTCCTCGGCGGCCTCCACGGCGCGTTCTGGACGCTCGAAGCCCCGTGGGTCGCGGTCCCGCGCGGGGCGGACGCCGCCGCGATCCAGCAAGCTATCCAAACCGTCCTGGGAGCCTGAATGTACGTGTTCAACCTGCCGGAGATCGGCGAAGGCGTAGTCGAGGGCGAGATCGTCCGCTGGCTCGTCAACGTCGGCGAGGCCGTCGCGACCGACCAGCCGATGTGCGAGATCATGACGGACAAGGCGACGGTCGAGATCTCCTCGCCGAAGTCCGGCCGCGTCGCGAAGCTGCACGGCTCGCCGGGCGACGTCGTGAAGGTCCACGCCCCGCTCGTTGAGATCGAGCTCGGCGCCGGCGCGAGCGCCGCGGCGCCCAAGGCAGCGCCCTCGCACGCAGCCCCCGCCCGCGCCCCCGCCGCAGCATCCCCCGCGGCGGCGCCCGCACCCTCCCCCGCGCCGGCGCCGTCCCCCGTGGCCGCGCCCACGCGCACCCCGCCTGCGGCCCCCGCCGGTGGTTTGCCGCCCGCCGTCGCGGCGCGCTTGCCTCCCCCGCCCGGCCAAAAGGCAGCGGCATCCCCCGCAGTTCGCGCCTACGCCCGCGAGAACGACGTGGACATCCACGCGGTCGGCGGGACAGGCAAGGGCGGCAGGGTCACCCGCGACGACATCGACCAGTTCACCGCCCCCCCCGTCGCCCCGCCCGCCGTGCAGGCCCGGCCCGCGCTGGCCAACGGCGCCGACGAGCACATCAAGATCATCGGTCTTCGCCGCAAGATCGCCGAGAAGATGGTCCAGGCCTACCGCACGGCGCCGCACTTCTGCTACGTCGACGAGGTGGATTGCTCCCGCTTGGTGGACTTGCGCACGCGGCTGAACGCCGCCGGCGCGAGCCGCGGGGTCAAGCTCTCCTACTTGCCGTTCGTGATGAAGGCCTGCGCGCAGGTGTTCCGCGAGTTCCCCACGGTGAACGCGGTGATGGACGAGGAGAACTTCACGCTGATCGTGAAGAAGGACATCCACATCGGCTTGGCGACCGACACGCCCGCCGGGCTCTACGTCCCGGTCATCAAGCACGTCGACCAGAAGAGCCTCGCCGAGATCGCCGCGGAGATCACCGACCTGACGAACCGCACCCGCGAGGGCAAGGCCCGCGTGGACGAGCTCACGGGCGGGACGTTCACCATCACGTCGGTCGGCAACATCGGCGGGCGGTTCGCCACGCCGATCTTGAACCACCCCGAGGTCGCGATCCTGGGCGTGAACCAGATCCACGACCGCCCGGTGGCGATCGCCGGCAAGGTCGAGATCCGGCCGATGATGTACCTCTCGCCCAGCTTTGACCACCGCATCATCGACGGTGCGGTCGCCGCCCGGTTCGTCAGCGCGCTCAAGGCGATCCTGGAGAGCCCCGAGTCGCTGTTGTTGGACCTGCGGTGACGGGCCACACGGTGTCGGCAGGGAGCGTCGAGCTGGGCCCCGCGGTTGAGCGGCTGCGGGCGCTGCACGCCGATGGCCCCGTGGTGAGCGGCCGAGGGCTCGAGGCGCTGATCGCCGGCGGCACGCTGGCGGTGAGCAAGCGCACGTGGCTCTTGCCGGGGCGGCGCGAGATCGGCGCCGCGCTGCTGCGCGGGGCGAGCCCGGACGCGCTGCACTCCGCCCGCCCGTACCGCGTGGTGCCTGCCGGGCCATCGCCGAGCGCGCGCGCGGGGCAAGCTGTCGGCCTCGGGATGGCCGGGGAGGCCGCCTTGTGTTTCCTCGGGACCGGGAGCGTCGCGTACGGCACGCTCGCGGAGGTCGTTGGGAGCGTGGTCCCTGGCGTGCAGTTCGTCGTCAGCTGGTACGAGCGCCCCGGGCCGTTCGCGCGGCCGCTGTCGCCGGCGCTGTTGTTCAAGGCGGCCGGGCTCTCGGT
>CALQBK020000027.1 GCA_943328795.2 Bifidobacterium breve | reverse complement strand
TGTTGAACGCGCCATCGTCCATCCGGATCACGCGGTCGTTGGGCGTCACGGACGCGCGCCCGAACAGCGTCCAGAGCTCGCTCGCCCGCGCCTCGGCCCGGACGGCGTCCTTCCCGACCGCGTCTCCAGCGGCGTGGCAGCCGGCGAACGTGCCGAGCGTCTGGAGCTCGAGCGTGATGGTCTCGAGGTCGATCAGCAGCTTGGCGAGCGCAGAGAGGTCCCCGAGCGGGAGCACCTCCGCCCGGGTGAGCAGCGCCCTCAGGCGCTCCTCGGCGCCCGCCGCGGTCGTCTTGAACGCCGGGCCCATCGGGCCACCGGCGTAGATGTTGTCGAGGTTCCAAGTAGGCGCGGGTGCGAAGGGCAAGGGAGCTCCAATCGGGGGGGTGGGTCTATCTTGAAACACTCGGACCGGGCGCCGCGGCCAGGCGCCAGCGCACGCGCGCTCACGATACGCGGCGCAGATGCTCCTCGCCCTCGTCGCGCCTTGCCTCGCATTTCGCTCCCCGGTGCTGCCGGGTCAGCCCGAGTCGGCCACCGCGGTCGCCCCGGACGACGTGCACCTGGCCTTCACGCCGGGGGCGCAGCTCCGGATGGGCGCGGCCCCCCGCGCGGATCGGTTCCGCGAGACGTGGGGGGAGGCGTGGTTCCGCTGGGACGAGCGGAACGGCACGCCGCGGTTCATCGGGCTCTCCGGCGTGCCGGCGGCGCGGGCGGACGCGCTGGTGGCGGACGTCGCGCGCCTCGCGGGCGTGGACCCCGCCGAGCTCCGGGTGGCGGGGACGAAGAAGCACGGGGACCGGTCGCTGGTGCGGTACGAACGGGTGCACCGCGGGGTCTTCGTCGAGCACGACGAGGTCCTGGTCGTCGTCACAGCAGGGCGGATCGGGGCAGCGTGGGCGCGCCTGACGCCGCTCGGGGGCATGGCCGACGCGCTCCCCGGCGAGCGGATCGTGCCGCTCCCGGATGGGCACGCGCTGCTCGCGTTCCGGGTCGAGACCCCCCTCGAGGTCCGCTACGTGGACCGGCTGGGCAGCACGGTGTGGAGCTACGACCCGCGTCACTTCGCGGATCTGTCGGTCGAGTACGAGCCCACGACGGTGGGGGACGCGCTCGTGGTGGGGCCGGCGCGGCTGGTCACGATGACCGACTCGGGTGGCGTCACGGAGCTCACGGCTACGGACGGCTCTCACTCGCTCTCCGGGGAGCTGGACGCGTGGCTCGACGGCACGTCGCTCGCGGTCCTGGACAACGGCGCCGCGCTGCACGTGGCGGGGTCGGACTCGTTCACGATCACGCAGTCGGTCGTCACGGCGAGCGCCGCGGACGTGTTGTTCAACTTCTACGTCGTCCAGGACTGGCTCCGCGCGACGTGGCCCACCCACGAGTGGCTCGGGGACCGCGTGCCCGCGACGGTGCGGGTGCCGGGCGTGTGCAACGCGTACTACTCGTCCGGCACCATCAACTTCTACGCAGAGGGCGGCCCGTGCGAGGACCTGGGGCGCATCGCGGACGTGGTGTTCCACGAGACCGGCCACGGCATCCACGAGTACATCCTGGCGGGCGGGACGTTCGCCGGCGACGTCTCCGAGGGCTCCGCGGACTTCACCGCGGCCACGATCCTCGACTACCCGGTGATCGGCAACGGTGCGATGGGCCCGGGCACGTCGTTCCGCGAGATCGAGACCGACCGCGTCTACCCGGTCGACGTGAGCGGCGAGGTGCACAACGACGGCCTCATCTGGGCGAGCTTCTTGTGGAACCTGCGGGACCAGTGGCGGACGACGTACACGGACGCCGTCGGGATCCCGATGGTCGACGTGCTGTTCCTGGGCGCGCTCGAGCAGGGTCCGGCGCTCACGGACCTGCACGAGGCCGTCATCGTCTCGGACGACGACGACGGGGACTTCACCAACGGCACCCCCCACGACTGCGAGCTGGAGGTCCTGCTGGCGCACCACGGGCTCGGCCCTGGCGCCATCGGCGAGGTCGGCTTCGAGCACACGCCGCTCGGGCCGCAGCCGAGCGCGGCGACCGAGTACCCGGTGTCGTTCGACCTCTACGCGATGACCCCCACCTGCGCGGGCCTCGACGAGGACAGCGTCGCGCTCTGGTACACCGCGGATGACTCGCTGCCGGTCCCGGGCACGCTCCTCCCCCGCGATCCCCCGCCGGTGGACACCGGGGACACCGCCGACTCGGGCGACTCGGGCGACACCGGCGCGGACCCTGGCCCAGAGGTGGCTGGCTACGACGGCTGGTACGCGCTCCCGCTCGCCCACGCGGGGGTCACGTTCGATGGCGCGTTCCCGCGCCAGCCCGCGACGGCCCACGTCCGGTACTTCATGCAGGCGGCGTCCACCGATGGCACCGAGGTGATCCAGACGCACGGCGGCGACCCCGCGGCGGTGTACAGCTTCTGGGTCGGCGACCGACACGCCGTCTGGTGCGAGAGCTTCGAGAGCGGGTTCGGCGACTTCACCCACGGCGCCGGCTCGCCGAGCGCGCCCGACACGTCCGGCACGTTCACCGACCAGTGGGAGACCGGCATCCCCGGGACCAGCGATTGGGACCCCTCGACGGCCACCGAAGGCACCTCCGTAGCCGGCACCGCGCTGAACGCGAACTACACGGCGAACAACGCGATGTACCTCGCGTCGCCGACCCTGGACCTGTCCTCGGCCGGGCCCATGCTGCTCTTCCACCAGTCGCGGTGGCTCACCGTCGAGGACGCGCTGTACGACCACGCGAACCTCGACGTGAACGCCGTCCGGCTCTACAGCAACGAGGCCACTCCCGGCGGCTCGACGGCGACGCTCGACACGAGCTGGGTGGAGGAGGACTTCGACCTCCGGCCCGCGCTGGAGACGGCGGACGGCCCGGGGGACCTCTCCGCGGTGCAGTTCGACTGGACGCTCTCGTCCGACCAGGGGCTCGAGTACGGCGGCTGGGCGCTCGACAACGTCTGCGTCTACGACCTCGACGACGTGCCTGGCCACTACCGCTCGAAGGACCTCGTCGCGAGCGACGACGCCCCCGCTGTCACCGTGACGTTCGAGAACCCGTGGATGACCCCGCTCGGGAGGGTGACCTTGGTGCGGAAGCACGACGGGTACCCGGCGGACCCCTCCGACGGGGAGGTGCTCGTCGACGACGTGGAGCCCGTCATCGGCGCGCCCCAGGTGTACGTCGACACCGCGGTGAGCCCGGGCGATGGCTGGTACTACGTGGCGTTCGCCGCGGCGTCGGACTCGGACTGGCAAGGCGGCGCGGTAGAGGGCGAGAACGCCGACTACGGCAGCGTCCCCGTCGTCGACACGGGCGACACCGACAGCGCTGTCGACACCGAGGACTCCGCGGTGCACGACACGGAGGCGGTGGCCGACGACTCGGACAACGCGCAGGCCGACAAGGGTGCTGGCTGCGGGTGCGCGTCGACCCCAGGGGACGCTACCGGCCTCGGGCTCGCGGCGCTGGGCCTGGCGGTCGCTGTACGTCGCCGACGACAGATGCCGTGACGGCCTGCACAGCGCTCCCGCGGCGTGTCGGCCGATAAGCTCACCTCGCTGACCGAGTCCCTGCTGCACAACCTCCTCAACTTCGCGTGCCCGCTCGACCCCGTCGCTGATCTCTGCGTCGTGGTCAGCCCCGCGGGGCGCGTCGTCGGGCTGTCGGCGTCGTACGTCCGAGCCGTTGGCCTCGAGCCCGCGGACGTCGTTGGGCAGCTGGCCGCCGAGCTCTACCCCGCGCTCGAGCCGGGCGCGCTCGACGCGGCGCTCGCGCGGGCGGTCGCGTCCGGGGCCGCCGAGGTGCTCCCCGACGTGGCGTGCACGGCGCCGGGCACGACGACCGGGCGCAAGGCGCACGTGCTGCGTCCGACGTTGAGCGCCTTGTGGGCTGCTGGGCCAGGGGAGTGCTCCGTGATCCTGCGCCTGGACGACGTGACGCAGGTCGTCGCCGCGGCGGAAGTGGCCCAGCGCGCGCGCGAGGCCGCGGACCGCCAGCGCGAGCTCTCGCAAGCCGAGGAGCTGCTGCACGCCGCCAACCAGGGCTTGGACAGGGCGCAGCTCGGCCGCGGCCTGGCGCCGCTGGTCCTGATCATCGACGACGACGCGTTCACGCGGGCCGTGGTGGCGGACAGCTTGGCGAGCGCCTTCCGGACCGCGGAGGCCGCAGACGGCACCGAGGGGCTGGTGATGGTGAAGCAGCTCAACCCCGACCTGGTGGTCCTGGACCTGGTGATGCCGGGCCTCGGGGGCCGGGGGACCCTGGCCGCGCTCCGCGAGCTCCCCGGCTACGCAGATACGCCTGTCATGGTGCTGTCGGCGAGCGCGGACGAGGCGACACGGGCGGACCTGCTGCGCCGGGGCGCGCAGGATTGCTTGACCAAGCCGTTCGCCCGCGGTGAGCTCGAGGCGCGCGCGCAGAACCTGGTGAGCGCGAAGCTCGGGCGCGAGGCCACCCTGCGCCGCGCGGACACCGCAGTGCGGCACGTCGAGCGTGAGCTCGCCGACGCCACCGGGCTGTTCGAGTCGCTCGCGCAGCTCGCGCCGGTGGGCATCTTCCGCACCAACGCGGACGGGCGCCTCGTCTACGTCAACCCGCGCTGGCGAGACCTCGCGGGGTTGGACCCTGCAGAGGCCGTGGTGGGCGACTGGAAGCGCATCCTGCACCCGGACGACCGCGGTCGGCTGGCCGTGGAGCTGTCCAGCTTTGCAGGGGGGGTGCCGTCGCGCGGCGAGGGCCGACTCATGCGCCCAGACGGCACGGTCGCGTGGGTGGAGGCCCAGCTGGCGGTGCTCCAGGGGCCCGATGGCAGGTTGCTCGGGTACGTCGGGACGCTGTTCGACGTCACGGCGCGCCGGCAGACCGAGGCGGCGCTGCGCACGCTCTCGTCGAGCTCCCGGGGCCAGCGGAACGACCCGTTCTTCGACCTGATCGTGCGCCGGCTGTCCGAGCTGTCCGAGATGGACATCGCGTTCGTCGGGCGGCTCCACGGCGACCCGCTGGACCGGGTGCGTACGCTCGCGGTCTCGCGCAACGGCGCGCCCTCTCCGAACGTCGACTTTGCGCTCGACGGCACGCCCTTCGAGCTTATCGCTGCCACCGAGCTCGGCGTGATCGCGCGAGACGCGCGGGCACGGTTCCCGCGCGACCCAATGTTGGCCGAGCTTGGCGTGGAGTCCGTCGCGGCGAGCCCGCTGCTGGACGGCGCGGGGCGACGGGTTGGCTTGCTCGGGCTCCTCGGCACGCGCCCGCTCACGGACCCTGGCGCGGTGGTGCGCCTGTTGGAGCTGTTCGAGGTGCGGACGGCGGCCGAGGTCGAGCGCCAGCGCAGCAGCCGTCGCTTCGCGGACCTGTTCGAGCTCGCGCCCGACGCCCTGCTGATGGTGACGGAGACCGGCACGGTCACGCTGGCGAACCGGCAGGCCGAGCAGATGTTCGGGTACACGCGGAAGGAGCTGGTGGGCGCCTCCGTCGAGCAGTTGATGCCCGGGGTCGTCAAAGCCGGGCACCTGCGCGAGGGCTTCTCGGCGCGCTCGTCCCGCACGACAGCGCGCCGCAGCGCCGTGGGCTGTCGAAAGAACAGCACCATGTTCCCGGTCGAGCTGATGATGAGCCCGATGGACTCCGAGGATGGTCGCGTCGTGGCGGCCGCGGTCCGCGACATGACGGAGCGCCAGCAGGCGCTCGACGACCTGGAGCGCGCTTCGGATCGCTTGCGAGTCGCCAACGGCGCGATCGAGCTCGAGGGATCGTTGCTGTCGCGCCGGGTCACCGAGCGGACAGCCGCGCTCGAGGCCAGCAACCGGCAGCTCGAGCAGGCGACGGCCGACGCCTAGCAGGCCAACCGGGCGAAGTCTGCGTTCCTCGCGACGATGAGCCACGAGATCCGCACGCCGATGAACGGCATCGTCGGCATGGCGGAGGTGTTGGCCCAGGGCCCGCTCCCGCCCTCCCAGGCCGACGCTGTTCGGACGATCCAGGAGTCGGCGCAGGCGCTGCTCGGGATCATCGACGACATCCTCGACTTCTCGAAGATCGAGGCCGGGCGCGTGGCGTTGGAGGACCTCCCGGTCTCGATCGAGAACCTCGTGGAGTCGGTGTGGGCGTCGCTCGCGCCGGCCGCCGCGGCGTCGCTGGTAGACGTCGCGGTGTTCGTCGACCCCGCGGTGCCCGACCCCGTCGTGGCGGACCCGACGCGGCTCCGGCAGGTGCTCTACAACTTGGTCGGCAACGCCGTGAAGTTCGGCGCCGGGTCGCCGTCCCGCCGCGGGCGCGTGCTCGTCCTCGTCTCCATCGAGCCGTCGTCGGGCGCGCTCGGCTTGTCGGTGCGCGACAACGGCATCGGGATCGCCGCGGACGTGCTGCCCTAGACGCCGACACGCTGCGGCGCTCGACCTTCCTGCACGCCGTCTCGGTCTCGGCGTCCCGGAGCGCTCCCGAGCGCGCCCCGGACCAGCCGGGCGGCCGTTCTGCTGCCGAGGAGGCGCCACTCTCGGTCGCCGAGGCGCGGGCAGCGGGCCGCCTCGTGCTCGTGGTCGAGGACGACGCGGTGAACCGGAAGGTGATCCTCCGGCAGCTCGGGCTGCTCGGGTACGCCGCGGAGGTGGAGGTGAACGGGGCCAACGGGCTCGCGCGGTGGCGCGCAGGTCGCTTCGCGATCGTCCTCACCGATCTGCACATGCCCGAGATGGACGGGTACATGCTCACCGTGAGCATCCGCGAGGAGGAGGCCCGGTCCGGGGCTCCACGGACGCCGATCGTGGCGTTGACCGCGAACGCGCTCCCGGGGGAAGCGGCGCGGGTCAAGGCGCTCGGGGCGGACGAGTACCTCACCAAGCCGCTTTCGCTCCGCCAGCTCGGGGAGGCGCTCGGGCGGTGGGGAGCGGTCGAGGCGCGCAGCGCGCCGCCGCCGGCGAGCCCCGCGGTGTTCGACGTAGCCGTGCTGAGGGGGCTGGTCGGGGACGATCCGGAGACCCTCGTGGAGCTGCTCCGGGAGTTCCTGCGGGGCTGCGCGGCTGCGGAGCGCGAGATCGCCGCGGCGTGGGCTGCCGGGAACACGCGGCGGGTCGGGGAGGTCGCCCATCGCCTCAAGTCGTCCGCCCGCTCCGTCGGGGCGGCCTCGCTCGCGGACCTCTGCGCGGACGTGGAGGCGGCGGCCTCCTCGGGCGCCCCGAAGCCTGTCGAGGCCCGCCTCGAGCGCTTCGTGGCGGCGCTCTCGCTGGTCCAGGACGCGGTGGGGCAAGAGCTGAAGCCCAAGTAGCGTTCAGACCCGATTTGTGCGTTTGCACATTTTCACGCGACCGTTATACTGCATCGCAACAACGGAGAAGCGATGCCTGTCGACAAGACCACCGAGCCTTTCGCCGCCTTCCAGGGCGAGATGTACAACACCTGGGAGAAGGCCATGGGCGCCTGGTGGGACCAGGTCCTCGAGTCCCCGGCGTTCTACGACACCGTGAAGTCCGTCGGCCCGATGGCCCAGGCGCGCGGGCAGTACCGGCAGGCGATGGACTCGGCGCTCCGCGAGCTCCAGCTCCCGACGCGCGACGACGTCGTCCGGCTCACGAAGATCGTGACCCAGGTCGAGGACCGCCTGCTCGCGCAGGAGGACCTGCTGTTGCAGGTGCAGGACCGCTTGATCGCGATGGAGCGGGAGGCGCTGAAGGCGCGCATCGAGGCCGCGGAGGCCCGCATCGCCGCCGAGGCCGCCAGCCGTGCTGCCGCGGCTCCGGCCCCGGCCGAGACGGCTCCTGCCGCTCCCGCCGCGGCGAGCACGTCGGCCAACACGGGCCGCCGGGGGGCGCGGTGATCGCGCTGTCCGACGCGGCGCGCCGCGACTTGGACCGCACCTCCCAGTTCGCGCTGTTCCTCGCGGAGCGCGCGTCGGGCGCCTTCCGCGTGACCACCGGCGCGTCGCCCCACCAGGTGCTGCACCGCGACAACAAGGCCCGGCTCCTCTACTTCGCGCCGGTCGAGGTCGCCCGCCGGCCGGTGTTCGTGAGCATGCCGCTGATCAACACGTGGACGATCTTCGACCTGTTGCCAGGGCGCTCGGTGATCGAGCGGCTCGTCGGCGCGGGGCACCCGGTCTACTTGGTGGACTGGGGGCGCCCCGGCCCCGAGGACGCCGAGACCCCGCTCGCCCGCTACGTCGACACCACGCTGGGGCGCATGGCCGACCGCGCCCTTCGCCACGTCGCGGCGACCACTGGCGCCGCCGACCAGCTCGACGCCATCGGCTATTGCGTCGGCGGCACGTTCTTGACGATGCACGTCGCGCGCGCCCCCGCGCGGTTCCGCCGGCTCTGCACGCTGGCGACCCCCATCGACTTCCACGCCTCTGGGCGGCTCGCCGCTTGGTCCAAGCCGGAGCACTTCCCGTTGGACGCGCTCGTCGACGGTCTCGGGAACTACCCGAAGGAGATGATGCGCGAGAGCTTCCGCATGCTCCGGCCGACGGGGGACGGCGCCAAGTGGCACGGCCTGTGGTCCCGCGTCGAGGACGAGGGGTTCCGCACGCTCTGGGCCGCGCTCGAGCAGTGGAACGGTGACGGCGTCGACTTCCCCGGCGAGGCCTACCGCGAGTACGTCCGCCGCTGCTACTTCGACAACGCGCTGGTGGCCGGCGGCTGGATGCTCGACGGTAGCCCGGTGGACCTCGGCCGCGGCGCAGTCCCCGTGCACGCGATCGCTGCCTCAGCGGACCACATCGTGCCGGCAGCAGCGGCGTTCGGCATCGAGCGCGCGTGGGGCCGAGCGCTCCCCGTGGCGCCCCGCGTCACCACGCAGACCATCCGTGGCGGCCACGTCGGCGTGTGCGTCGGGCGCGACCTCCCGGAGGCGCTGCTCGCCTGGCTGGCCAGCGAATGACGCCGAGCGCGCCCCTGCCCGTCGATCCGTGGACCGCCATCGCGCGCGGCATGGCTGTGCACGCGGTGACCCCTCGCCCCGCGGTGGGCTTGACGCCGAGCACGGTGATCCACGCGCAGGACAAGCTCGCCGTGCGCTACTACGCGCCGAGGGCCCCGGCGCCGGGCGCCAAGCTCCCGCGCGCGCTGGTCCTGGTGCCGTCGCTGATCAACCGGGCGTACATCTTGGACCTCGAGCCGGGCCGGTCCTTGTGCGCCGCCTTGGCCGAGGCCGGCCACCCCGTCTACCTGGTGGACTGGGGCGTGCCGGGCCCCGAGGACGCCGACGAGGGCGTCGGGTACGTCGTCGACGAGCTGCTGCCGCGCGCGATCGCCCGCGCCGACCGCCACGCAGTGCGCCAGGGTGCGCTCCCCGGCCCGGTCGTGCTCGGGTACTGCATGGGCGGGGTGGTCACCGCCGTGACGCTCGCCCGGCACCCCGAGCTGCGCGTGGCAGGCTTCATCGCGCTCAACACCCCCGTCTCGTACGCCCACGCCGGCCGCTTCCGCGACCTCGTGGCGCCCGAGCACCTGGACCTGGACCGCGACCTGCCGAAGCTGCTGGACGGCGACGGTCTCGTGCCGGTCAACGTGATGAAGCCAGCGTTCAACCTGCTCGACCCCGTCGGCTCGGTCACCAAGTACCGGGCCGTGGAGGCCGCGGCCGCTGACAAGGACAAGCTGGCGAGGGTGCTCGCCCGCGAGCGCTGGCTCGAGGAGAACGTCCCGATGCCTGGGCGCTTCGCCGCCGAGTTCATCCGCGCGACCTACCAGCAGGACCAGCTCCTCGCCGGCACGTGGGTGCTGGACGGCCGACCGGTGGACCTGCGCGCCATCACCGCCCCGACGCTCGTCGTCGCGTGCGCGGGCGACTTCATCTGCCCGCCCGCCGCGGCGTTGCCGCTCGCCCAGGCGCTCGGCAGCGAGCGCGTGGACACGCAGGTCCTCGCGTGTGGCCACATCGGCGTCGTGGTGGGCTCCGAGGGGCCGCGGACGTTCTACCCGCTCGTCGACCGCTGGGCGCGCGAGGTCGGGGGGGCCGGATGACGCCGAAGGCGACGAGCAACTGGCTCGGGATGCACGCGCGCTTCCGGCCCGGCGCCGAGGCGCTGGTGCAGGTCGCGGGGAAGGACGGGGCCGGGTCCGACGCGCGTCGGCTGACCTACGAGGCGGCGCACGAGCGGGCCTTGCAGTGGGCCGCGCGACTGCGCGCCGAGGGTGTCGGCGCCGGGGATCGCGTAGCCGTCCTCGCCCACAACACGATCGAGACATTCGTGCTGCTGTTCGCGTGCGCCGAGCTCGGGGCGATCCTGGTGCCGTTGAACTGGCGCTTGACTGTGTCCGAGCTGCGGTACCAGCTCGACCGCACCGCGCCGCGCGTGGTGCTCGGCGACAGCACGTTCACCGGGGTGCTGCACGGCGTCCGCGCGAGCCTGCCCGCGCTGCCGGCACCGCTCGCGCTCGAGGCTGGCCCCGGGGCCGCGCCGGCCGAGGGCCCGGGCTCCGCGCTCGACGCCCCGTGGGTGATCCTGTTCACCTCGGGCTCGACGGGGAACCCCAAGGGCGCGCTGCTCTCCCACGCGCAGCTGCACTGGAACGCGGTGAACACCGTGCTCGCGTGCGACTTGTCGCCTGCGGACAGCACGCTCACGTTCACCCCGCTGTTCCACACCGGCGGGCTGAATTGCTTGTCGTCGCCGTTGCTGCACCGCGGCGGGCGGGTGGTGGTCACGCGCGGCTTTGACGCCGCCGAGGCGCTCGACCTCGTCCCCCGCGAGCGCATCACCACGTTGATGGGCGTGCCCACGATCTTCCAGATGATGGCCGAGGAGCCCGGGTTCGCCGCGGCGGACCTCCGGTCGGTGCGCGACGCGTTGTGCGGCGGTGCGCCGCTCTCCGTCCCGCTGCTGCGCACGTACTTGGCCCGGGGCATCCCGCTGCGGCAGGGGTTCGGGCTCACGGAGGTCGGGCCGAACTGCTTCTCGATGCCGGCGGCCGACGCGGAGCGCAAGGCCGGCAGCGTCGGGCTGCCGATCCACCACGTGGACGCCCGGCTGGTGCGGCCCGACGGCGCGGAGTGCGGGGCCGACGAGCCCGGCGAGCTCGTGCTCGGGGGCCCCGCCGTGTGCTCGGGGTACTGGCAAGACCCGGACGCCAGCGCGAAGTCGCTGCGCGGCGGCTGGTTCCACACCGGCGACGTGCTGTCCCGCGACGCCGAGGGCTTCTTCTGGGTGCGCGGCCGGATCAAGGAGATGTTCATCTCCGGCGGCGAGAACGTGTACCCGGCGGAGGTCGAGGCGGCTTTGCTGCAGTGCGGCGGAGTGCGAGAGGCCGCGGTGGTCGGTGTCCCCGATGCCCGCTGGGGCGAGGTGGGCGCCGCGTGGGTGACCGTCGACGCCTCGGTGGCGGACGCCGCGGAGGTGGCCGCCCGGGTGCTCCAGGAGCTCCGGGAGCGGGTAGCGAAATACAAGGTGCCGAAGACCCTCCGCGTCGAGAGCGCCTTGCCGCGCACGGCCAGCGGCAAGGTGGACAAACCGGCCCTCAAGGCCCGACTGGTGACCCCATGACCTTCCTCCTCCTCCTCGCTTGCGCCCCGGACGACGTCACCGACCGGACCCCGTCCGAGACGGGGGACACGTCCGCCGACACCGATGCCGACACGGACGCTGACACGGACGCCGACACCGACGCCGATGCGCAGGACATCGTCGGGAGCTGGGTCTCGGAGGGTGCGGACCTCGCGCCGCTGCTGGCGGGCGAGCCGTTCAACTACGCGTCGATCCACGCCAGCTTCGACGCCGCGGGCGCCTACACCGTCACGGCGACCGACCAGGACGGGCAGTCGGGCACGCTGCAAGGGACGTTCGTGACGTCGACCTCGACGACGCCGGGCACCATCACGCTGACGCAGTCCGCGCCGTACACGGCCACGGCGCAAGGCATCTGGCAGGTGGCGGCGGGCGCGCTGACGTACGAGGTCGTGCAGGTGGACCCGGACTACGGGTTCACGGCCCCGACGCCCGAGGCCGGGTTCGGCTCGACGCAGGGCGATGGCCTCGCGGCGGGCGACAACGTGCAGGTCTACCGGGCCGAGTAGAGTCGCTCTCGACTGAGCAGAGACGACCCATCCGATTTTGCTCAGTCGCATTGTCGTGTTGCAACATTTTTGTTGTTGCGCTACAACATCGGTGCGCCCCCGGATGCCTGTGCTCTTCCTCCTCTTGAACTCCCCTGCGTTCGCGCAGACCCCCGATTGGCCCGGCACCGGCGAGCAGGCCGCGCACGTGCTCGACGACGACGACGCGCTGCCGGACGTGGTGCCCACCGCGCCGCCGCCCAAGACCGGGCTCGAATTCGTCGGGATCCTCGACGTGAAGCCCGCGGTGTCCAACATCGGCTCGAGCTCCGCCTACGTGAACGGGCAGATCGTCGGCACGCTGGGAGGGACGAACGCGACCGTCGTGAAGGACGCGGGGACCGCGCCGGGGTTCGCGACTGAGCAGCGGGTCGGGGCGTTCTTCAAGTACCGGCCGAAGCTGCTCGACGGGCGCGCGACGCTCGGCGCGGCGTTCGAGGTGGACTTCGCGTGGGGCGACAGCTCCTACGGCACCGGGGGAAACACAGGCGGCGCGTTCGGCGCGGACCAGGTGAACCTGCAGACGCGCCGGCTCTACGGCAAGTTTCGGCTCTGGGGCCCGGCCGGCTCGAAGAGCGCGGGGAAGGGGAGCAGCGCGGACCTCGTCGCCGGGCTGCAGTTCGTCGGGGACGGGGTGTACGACCCCGACACGGCGCGGCTCGACGACCTCACCCGCTCGGGCGGCCACCTGCTGTTCTTCGGCACCGAGGCCGCCGGGTTGACGCTGTACGGCGTGCAGGCCGGCGTGTTCCGGTACCGCGCCGGGGCCTACACGCTCTACGAGCAGGGCCTCGCGGACGCCGACGACGTCACGTTGTGGATGGGCGACGTCGAGTGGCGGCCCGCGTTCGCCGTGCGCGTCGGGGTCCACGCGTGGTACCTGCGGGACCGGGCCGGCGGCTCGGCCGGCATCCTCGGCAGCGGGCCGTCGAGCGCGCTGTCGGAGCTCCAGGGCGGCCCGCGGCTCGACCTGCGGGCCGACACCAGCGCGACGAGCACCGAGGCGGCCCCCGAGACCTCCGCGGCCTTGGCCTGGCTCGGCGGGGACGTCGGCTACAACCCCGGGCTCGACAACGGCCGCTTTGGCGCGACGGGCAGCGCGTTCCTGGACGCCGGGCGCATCTACGTGATCGACCAGAAGGACGTCCCCGTGCTCGGCGTGCTCGCCGACGTGGAGGCGCGGTACCGGTACGCCGCCGGCGCCGGCAGCGTGGTTCGCGCCGAGGCGCTGTACACCTCCGCGGACAGCGCGGGCGCTGACGGCCACGGGGGCGGCGCGAGCTACGGCGGGGTCGTGACCGGCAACAGCTACGGGATCGCCGCCGCGTCCTGGACCACCCACGGGTGCCTGCTCTTGTTCCCGGACCCGACGTCCATCAACCGGCAGGTCGCGGTGGTCTACGACCCCTCGAACGCCGGCGCTGGGCTGATCGGCGTCTCGGGGAGCCTCGGCTACGACCCGGTGCCCAACAAGCTCACGGTCACGGCCGGCGGCGGGTACGCGGCCTCTGGCGGGGCCGGCGGCCACGGCTCCGAGCTCAACGCGCGGATCTCCGCCCACCCGTTCCCCCTCTCGACGCTCGGCCTCGCGGGCGCTGTCTTGCTCGACGCCGCCCCTCCCGGCCAACGCGCGTACGCGCAGGCGCCCTGGATGGTCTACACCTCGTTCCAGTGGATCGTGATCTGATGCTGCCCCGAACGCTCCGCTTCGCCGCCGTCCCTGGCCTGCTCGCGCTCGCCGCGATGCAGTCCGCGTGCGCCCCCCGCTACGCCGCGAAGGGCCCCATCCAGCCTGCCGAGATCTGGACGCCGCTCCCCGTGCAGCACATCAGCGTGCACGGCGTGGACATCGCGTACCTGGACTCCGGGGACCCGCCGGACGCCCCGCCCTCCGGCAACGGCCCGAGCACCATCGTGCTGATCCACGGCTTGTCCAGCTACTCGAGCTTCTGGGAGTACCAGCTCCCGCACCTCGCCAAGCACCACCGGGTCCTCGCCCTCGACCTCCCGGGGTTTGGGCAGTCTTCGCGCCCCGACGCGCCCTACACCCCGCCCTGGTACGCCGACGTCGTGTCCGACTGGATGGCGGCCGTGTGGGCGCCCCGCGCCGTCGTCATCGGGCACTCGATGGGCGGCCAGGTCGCGATGACGCTGGCGCTCGAACACCCCGAGCGCGTCGAGCGGCTCGTGCTCGCGGCCCCGGCCGGGATCGAGCGGTTCTCCCCCGGCGCGAGCCAGTTCATGAAGTCCTGGTGGACAGAGACGCGGGCGATGGACGCCGGCGAGGACGAGATCCGCGCGAATTTCGTCGCGAGCGTGTTCAACAAGCACGACGCCGGCGTCGAGCGCCTGATCGAGGAGCGCGTTCGGCTCGGGCACGGCCCGTCGTTCGCCGCCACGAGCGTCGCGGTCTCGCGGTGCATCGCCGGGATGTTGGACTTCCCGGTGTGGAGCCGCCTCCCCGAGATCACGGTGCCTACGCTCATCGTGTTCGGGTCTGACGACCACCTGATCCCAAACCCGGTGTTCAACCCCGGGAGTACTCGGTCGGTCGGCCAGCAGGGAGCGACCCAGCTCCCCGACGCCCAGCTCGTCGTGCTCCCCGGCGCTGGCCACACGGTTCACCACGACGACCCCCGCGGCTTCAACGCCGCGGTAGACACGTTCCTCGGAGACGCGGGTTGACCCGCCGGGCGGCGCGCCGCCCCTCCGCCTCTCCCTCGCGTGTACCGCCCTTCGCCCCGAGCATGCCATGATCCTCCTCCTCGCCTTGTCCTCTCCCGCGCATGCCACCTCCGGGTTCGACCCCGCGACCTCGGAGCACGCCTACACCGGCACGGAGACCTACACCGACGATGGCTCGGTCCGGCTCTGGGCCGAGATCGCCCGCTACCGGGACCCCGACACCACGCTCTTCGGCCCGGTCACGTACAACGCGGAGACCGCCTGGCCGAGCGGCGACTTCTACGCGCCGTGGATCGCCACGTGTTTTGGGACCTCCGAGCCCGACTCGGGCACGTTCCTGCTGCACGTCGGCCCCGACATCGCGCTGGCCACGGGCACGCCGATCCTCTTCGTCCCCGGCGCCGGGGACAACGCCAGCCGCGGCTTCATCACGATGGCGAGCCACTTTGACTACGCGTTCCGCCCGGTGTTCGCGATCACCTTCCCGCACCCGCACGGGGACGTCTTCCAGCAAGCCGAGCTCGTCGCAGACGCCGTAGCCGTGATCCGCGCGCGCACCGGCGCCGACCACGTGGACGTCGTGAGCCACTCGAAGGGCGGCGTCGCTACGGCCGTGTACCTCTCGAACACCGCCGGCAGCACGTGGGGCACCACCGACACGGCGGAGGCCTACGCCGGGGTCGGGACGCCCTACGACGGCTCGGTCCGCCGCGCCGTGTTCATCGCGACCCCGCTCGCGGGCATCGACACCGCGTTCCGGTGGAGCTCGGGCAACGAGATGTCGCTCGACGCCGACACGGCGTTCTCCCCGTCGTCCTGGTCCGACTACTACCCCTACACGACCTCGAACCCCTACGGATCCTCGGCGCTCACCGACCAGGACTTCCTCCCGGACGGCTCGGACCTGTTCCCCGGGCAGCGCCAGCTGCTGGCCCGCCAGGACTACACGCTGCCGGGGCAGATGCCGTGGCTCGGCACCTACGCGGCGCAGCAGGACTGGTACACGACCTACGAAGGCGGCACCGGCTACTACTCGAAGGCCGATGGCATCGACGTCGCGATCGACGCCGGCGGCCGGCTGATCGACGAGCTGCACGGGCACGGCGTGGACCCCTCCGTCGAGGTGTACCTGCTGGCCGGCGAGAACCCGTTGATGCCCGCGTCGTACGAGACGATGGTCACCGAGTACTACGGGACCGTGTTCGCCGACGCGTTCTACGAGGGGCTCGACGCGTTCTCGACGCTGATCGCCGACGCGATTGGCGACGCGCTGGTGGACGTCGGGATCTCCGCGGAGGAGGTGCAGGGGTTGGCCTCTGGCGCGCTGGTGCTGGGCGAGATCACGGGGCCCTCGGACGGGCTGGTGTTCGTCACGAGCGCGCTCGACGCGACGGCGCTGACGGGCCGCGGCGCGGTGGTGGTGGACACCTACACCGCGAACCTCTCGCACCTCGACCTGCTGTACGCGAGCCCGATCACCGGCCAGCTGTTGATCGACGACGCCGACGGGGACGACACGAAGGCCTGGGAGGCCGCGCTCGGCGCGCGGTACACGAGCGAGGACACCATCGGGAAGGTGGACGCGTGGCTCGAGGACCCCGCGGTGGACCCGGGGGACGACACGGGGGAGGACACCGGCCCGGCCGACACCGGCGCCGGGGACAGCGGCCAGGACACCGCGAACGACGATCACCCCGGGGTGACGCCGGACGACGACTCCGACTACGCGCTCGGGTGCGGGACGTGCTCGACCGCGCCCGGGTCCCCGGCGGGGCTCGGCGCGCTGCTGCTCCTGGGGGGCCTGGTGCTCCGCCGCCGCGGCGGGCCGGCGTCACGGGCGCCGCGCGGATAGTCCTGCATGCAGCGC
The DNA here is from genome assembly GCA_943328795.2 of Bifidobacterium breve. Taxonomy (GTDB): domain Bacteria; phylum Myxococcota_A; class UBA796; order UBA796; family SXON01; genus CAIUMM01. The sequence goes on along the minus strand of CALQBK020000027.1, from coordinate 19,749 downwards.
CTCCTCCCGGGGGCGCAGACGTGCCCACGGCAGCGGGATCGTGGTTACGGGGACGTCTTCTCCCTCCCGGTTCGCATGAAGGCTTCGTTGCCAAATCCAAGCCCTGAGTACCAAGACCTCGGCGAGCTCGGCGCGGGCGGCATGGGCGAAGTTCGCCGCGCTCGCGACAAGCTCCTGCGCCGCGACGTAGCCATCAAGCTGCTCCGCACCGAGTTCGTCGCCGACCCCTCGCTGCTCGCCCGGTTCGTGCAGGAGGCGCGGATCACGGCTCGGCTCGAGCACCCTGGGATCGTGCCCGTGCACGCGCTCGGCAGCACCGAGGACGGCCGCCCGTACTTCGCGATGAAGGAGGTCAAGGGCGTCACGCTCACCGCGCTCATCAGCGAGATCCACAGGGTCTCGACCGACGGGCGTTGGGGGGTGACAGCGTCGGGCTGGAGCTTCGCGGGGCTCATCCAGGCGTTTCACCGCGTGTGCGAGGCGGTGGCGTTCGCCCACTCGCGCAAGGTGGTCCACCGCGACCTGAAGCCCGACAACATCATGCTCGGCGCGTTCGGCGAGGTGCTGGTCCTGGACTGGGGCCTGGCCAAGATGCTGGATGGCAGCGACACCACCGGGGAGCTCGGCCGCCACGACGGCACGCCGTCGGGCGACGCCCACGCGACCACGATGGGCGCGGTGGTGGGCACGCCGTCCTACATGCCGCCCGAGCAGGCGCGCGGGCAGACGACGGGCCTGACCGCAGACGTGTACGCCCTCGGCTCGATCCTCTACGAGATCCTCGCGGGGGTGCCGCCGTTTGACGGGGACACGGTGGAGGAGGTGCTCGACATGGTGCGGAAGCACCCGCCGAAGCCGCTGCCTCGCGTGGTGCGCTCCACGAGCCCGCCCGAGCTCGGGAAGAAGCCGAACCCGCCCGAGCACCTGGTGGACCTGTGCGAGCGCGCGATGGGGCGCAACCCGGCCGACCGCTACGCCGAGGCCGGGGAGCTCGCCGCCGGCGTGCAGGCGTACCTCGAGGGCGCGCGGGACCAGGCGAAGGCCGTCGCGCTGGTGCGCGAGGCCGAGGAGCAGCAGGCGAGGATCCGGACGCTCGCGGAGCGGTCACGAGTCGCGCGGGACCAGGCCGCGACGATGGCCAACCAGGTGCCGGGCCACACCGCAGTCGACGCGAAGCGGGGGATCTGGGACCTGGAAGACGAGGCCGAGGAGCTCGCCCAGCAGGCCGCGCTCGAAGACGTGCGCCGGGTCCAGCTGCTGCGCGCTGCCCTGTCGCTCGATCCCGAGCTGCCCGAGGCGAACGCCCGCCTGGCCGATCACTACCGGCTCCGGATGGCGTCGGCCGAGGCGTCCGGCGACGCGCTGGAGTTCTGGCGCGCCGAGCGTCAGCTCCGCGCCCACGACAACGGCCAGCACGCCGATTGGCTGCGCGGCGATGGCCTGTTGACGCTCTACACGGACCCGCCGGGGGCCGCCGTCGAGGTGTACCGCTGCGTCGAGCGTGACCGCCGGCTCTCGTTGCAGCTGGTGCGCAGCCCTGGCCGAGCGCCCATGCGCGCGTGGAACCTGGCGATGGGCTCCTACCTGGTGGTCATCAAGAAGGAGGGGTACGCCCCCACGCGGTACCCCGTGCGGATCGGCCGCCAGGCGCACTGGGATGGCGTGCCCCCCGGCGAGACCGCCCCCCGGGCCGTGCGCCTCCTCCGCACCGAGCAGCTCGGGCCCGACGACTGCTACGTGCCGGCGGGCTGGTTCCAGTCGGGCGGCGACAAGGACGCCACCGGGGGCCTCCCCCGCAAGAACGTGTGGCTCGACGACTTCTTGATCAAGCGCTTCCCCATCACGAACCGCCAGTGGATCGAGTTCCTGAACGCGCTGGTCGCAGACGGCAAGGAGGAGCTCGCGCTGCGGTACGCGCCCCGGGAGCGCCCGGCCGTGGTCGGCGCGCTCGGCGACCTCGTTTATGGCCGCAACCTCGACGGGACGTTCCGGCTGCGGTCGGATGTCCGGCCGGCGTGGCAGGCGGACTGGCCGGTCATGATGATCGACTGGCACGGCGCCTCCGCGTACGCGCAGTGGGAGAGCGCGCGCACCGGCCTCGCGTGGCGCTTGCCCTGGGAGCTCGAGCGCGAGAAGGCCGGGCGGGGCGTAGACGGCCGGCCGTTCCCCTGGGGCGACCACATGGACCCCACGTTCGCCAACATGTGCGACAGCCACGCAGAGGGCCCGACGCCTTCGCTGGTGACGAGCTTCCCGATCGACGAGAGCCTGTACGGCGCGCGCGGCATGGCCGGGAACGTGCGCGACTGGTGCAAGGACGCGTACCGCCAGGAGGGCCCGACCATCGTCGATGGCCGGTTCCTCCCGCGCGCGACCGGTGGGAGCAACCGCGCCGTCCGCGGCGGGGCGTTCACCGCCTACCGGCGCTCCGCGAGCACCGCGTTCCGGCTCGGGGACGCCCCCGAGTCGCGCGCGCTGTACGTCGGCGCGCGGCTTTGTCGGTCGGTCGACTAGGGCTTAGAAGCACCCCCCGTTCTCCCCCCCCGGGCTCCCATACTCGTAGGCCACGCCGTCCGACCACCACGTCGCGTCAACCGCCGCTGAGCACCAGCTCGTGACGGCGTCGTTCGCCGTCGCGTCCAGCTGGCTAGGATCGAGCGACAACGTCCGGCTCGCGTCGTGCGGCCAGTCGCCATCCGCGCCCCCCGAGTACGTCCACGCGACGCTGTCCAGGAGCGCGTCCACCCCGCCGCCGACGTACAGGCCGAGCGTGTCCAGGTCTGCGTCCAGGTCGAACACGTTGGAGTGGTAGGCCCCCGCGTAGCTCGCGTCCTCCGCCGGGTCGCCCCAGGTGTAGTCGCACCCGAGCGGGTACGTCACGTCCGCGGACCCGACGTACGCCTCGCTGCTGCACAGCACGGCCCGCTCGCCCGCTGCCAGGACCAGGCCCGCGCCCGGGTCCACGTAGAACCCCGCGCTGCCGTCGCCCCGCACGACGAACCACTCGGACAGGTCCAGCGCCCCGTCCGACACGTTCTGCACCTCGAACCACTGCGCGTCGGGGACGACGCTGCCGCCGCCGACGTAGGGCAGCAGCGCGACCTCGGTGATGACGAGGTCGCCCGCCGCCACGAAGTCCTCGTCCACCGCGCTGTCGCAGTCCTGGTCGACGCCGTCGTCCACCTCGGGCGCGCCTGGGTAGGTCGTGCTCGCGGCGTCGTCGCAGTCGGTCGCGTCCGTGACGGACCCGGCTGGCGGCTCGCAGCTCGACGTCACGACCGCCGGGTCCCCGAACCCGTCAACGTCCGCGTCCGCGTGCCACGCGGGGGCGTCCGCGACGTTGTCGTCGACCACGGTCGAGCAGTCGTTGTCGAGCCCGTCGCACACCTCGACCCCGCCGGGGTGGACGTCCGGGTTCGTGTCGTCGCAGTCCGTGCCGTCGTCGACGATCACCGTCTCAAACGCGTCGCACACCGACGGCGGGTGCGCCGGGTCCCCGTAGCCGTCCCCGTCGATGTCCGCGTAGCCCGGCACCCCGTCGACCTCGTCGACGAGCCCGTCGCAGTCGTTGTCGGCGTCGTCGCACGCCTCGTCCGCGCCGGCGTGGATGGCGGCGTCGTAGTCGTTGCAGTCCTCGTCCACCGCGGCGCCATCCCCGTCCTGGTCGTCGTCGATGGTGGCGTCGTCGCAGTCGTTGTCGACGCCGTCGTAGTAGGTCTCGCCGGCTTCCGGGCTGGTGGTCGGATCGGTGTCGTCACAGTCGCCGTCTGCCTCGGAGACACCGTCGCCATCGAGGTCGTCGACGTCCTCGCAGCCGCAGCTGTCGGAGTCAAGGGACGTGTTGCAGGCCGTCAGCGAGAGGACGAGCAACGAGCCGAGCAGGGGATCGAGTCGCACGGGAATGCCTCCGAATTCGGCGGAGCATATGCCGGATCCAGGGGCGGGGGGCCAGCCCCGTGTCAGGTGTGAGCGGGCTCGCCGACGGGGGCGGAAGGGCGCACGGGCGGCTTCCAGCCGAAGAAGAACACCGCGTAGTCGAGGCTCGCGATGGTCCCGAGCACCCCCGTAGCGACGGTCAAGCCCAGCGCGACCCCCGAGCTCGGCCAGCCGCCGAGCACCACGCAGAAGGCCGCCCAGAGGGTGATCGCGGTGGCGCGGCCCCAGCCGCTGGTCCGCGGCGGAGGCGCTTGCTCGGTGCGGAAGCGGTGCATCAGGAAGAAGTGCATCGGCAGCTGGATGAGCTCACGGCTGAACCAACACAGCATGAACCAGTCCGGCACGATGTCTGCGAGCGCGAGGGCCCAGCCCAGGTTGACGTGGAGGGACTTGTCGACCCACGCGTCGTAGGCGGCCCCGGCGCGCGTGCTGTGCCCAAACCGCCGCGCGACGTACCCGTCCGCGACGTCCGTCCACACGGCGAAGAGGTAGAGCGGCAGCAGCCAACCCGTGCCCAGCGCGTAGGGCAGGGTGCCCGCCATCAGCAGCCGGAGCGTCGTCAGCGCCCCGGCGGGCGTCACCAGGTGGCTCCACTTCACGCGGTTGACCTCGTGATGCGCGCGCCCGGCGCCAGGCCTTCCAGGCCCAGAGGGGGCTCGAAGCCCGGCGCGAAGCTGATCTCGAGGTGGCGCACGGCGAGCGCGGCAGGCACCCCCACCACCCGGGTGACCCGGTGGAGCCCGAGCGTCTGCAGCCGGGGGAACGCGGGGTACACGGAGAGGTCTACCGGCGCGTCACTGCCGGGCGGGAACCAGGCCTCGACGTGCTCGATGCTGTCGCGTACGGCCGCGCCGTGGCTGCCCGGGGGCGCCTGGGCCAACAGGCGCAAGAGCGCCAACAGGTGGAACGCGCGCGCCGACGGCTCAGGGTGCAGGTGCAGGCTGCGGAGCTGGTGTGCGCTCACGCCCTCCAGGAGCCAGTTTGACGCGGAGACCGAGCCCTCCCGCGCGAGCTCGTCGCAGGCGACGTGGATCGAGTCGGGGTCGCGCTCCAGCAGGAGGGGGAGCAGCCGCGCGAAGGTAGCGGCGGCCGGCGCGTTCGAGGCCCGCTCGGCGAGGGCGTCCAGGTTCGGGTCGGTGACGCGGGTGATGACGGGGGTGAGCGCGGCGGGCACCGCGCGGCAGCCGGCGACGGCGACGAGCTTGAGCGAGGGGAGGAGCGTGAGCGGCGCGAGATCCGCCTGCACGTTCCGGACGTCGAGGATCTCCAAGTGCTCGAGCCCGAGCAGCGGCCAGGCGTCCGACAGCTCGCAGTCCGCGATGCCCAGGCGGCGCAGGTTCGGGAAGCGCTCGATCCCGCCGAGCGTCGTGGCGGCCCCGGCGAGGTCGAGCCGCTCCAGCCGGGAAGGGTCCGCGACGCGCACCTGGGGCAGGTCGAGGGGGACGCGGAGCGAGCGGGGGGAGAGCCGCGCGAGGGCCGGATCGCCCTGGGACAAGCGCAGCCGCTCGACGACGCGGAGGTGGTGGAGGCCACGCAGCTCGCGCACCCTGAGGTTCGCTTGCGTGACGGCCAGGGGCTCCTCGAAGGTCGCGCTGACCACCCCGAGGACCACGCGCCGGAGGGCCGGCAGCCGGCCGATCGAGAGCTTGAGCTGGCCGTTCGGCTGGGTGCCGTGGTCGTGCACGGTCAGCCACTCGAGGGCCGGCAGGGACGCGACGTGGAGCGCGCCCGGCCGGGCTTGCACGTGCACGCCCATCGGGCCCTCGGACACCGCGGCGTCGATGGCCAACCAGGGCGCAGCCTGCACGAACACGGCCTGGATCCCGCCGGGGTCCAGTCGCGAGTGGGCTTCGATGAGGGTGCGCAGGTCCACGCCCCGCCGGTATCAAGCCCGGGGCGGGGTGTCCGGAGGCGGCGCGTCCGGGGTCAAGATACCTTCGGGCGGTTGACGCCACGAGGGGTTTCAGCGCTCCTGGGCAGCCGCTGCCGCCCTCCTCCCCGCCAACATCCCGCACGCCGAGTCCTTGTCTTGCCCCACCGAGTAGCGGCGGACCACGGGCACCTTCAGCACCTGCAGCTTGTCGAGGAACGCCTTCAGCTCGCCCGGGGTCGCCCGCCGAAAGCCGCCGGCGCTCTCGGGCCGGTTGTCGTTGACGTCGATCAGGTTGATCCGCAGCGGCAGGTCGCTCAGCAGCCTTCGGAGGCCGTCGACCTCGTCCTGGCCCGTGTTGACCCCGCCGATCACGACCCACGCGACGGTCACCCGGTCCTGCGCGACCTCCGAGTAGTCGCGGATCGCCGACGCGAGCTCGGCCAGGTCCGTCCGGCCCGCCACCGGCAAGAGTTGGACGCGGCGCTCGGCGACCGTGGACGTGAGCGAGATGATCAGCTTGTACGGGTGCCGTTCGCGGGTGTAGCGCCGGATCTGGGGGACCAACCCAACCGTGGAGATCGTGATCGTCTCCTTCGCGATCCGGCCGCCAGATGGGCTGCACAGCACGCGCGCGGCTTGGATCACGGCGTCGTAGGAGTGGAAGGGCTCGCCTTGCCCCATGAACACCGCCCCGGCGACCCGCCCCGGGGCCTCGTCGCGGACGGTCAGGAACGCGGACAGGATCTCCCACGGCTCCAGGTTCCGGGTGAGCCCAAGCCGGCCCGTCGCGCAGAACGCGCACTGCATCGCGCACCCCACCTGCGACGACAGGCACACCGTGAAGTGATCCGGCTTGTGGAGCCCGATCCGCACGGCCTCCGACAGCGCGCCGTCCGGCGAGCGGAACAGGTACCGGACGCTCTTCCCCTCCTCGTCGGGCACGCGCTCAAGCACCTCGAGGCGCTCCCACGTCGCCTGCCGCCGGATGGCCTCGACGAGCGCACGGCGGGGTTCGCGCCGAGGCGTAGGGTCCGACGCGCCCTCCGAGATCACCCGCGAGAGCACCTGCCTCGCCTCGGTGAGCGAGCAACGCTCGCCTCGCGCTTCCATGTGGGCGACGAGGTCCTCGGGGAGGAGGCCGAGGAGGTGGATCGGGGGGGTGGTCATCGGCCGGGCGCGTAACGCCGATCTGGGGTGGCCCGCTGGTGGCGCAGTCTACTCGCCCTGCTCCCGCTTGGCGTCACCCCGGTCGCGCCCCGGTCTCCCACAGGACCCACGCCACCTGGGCGCCGACGTAGGCCGGGAGCGGGTTCCGGGCGAGCAGCTTGGCGGCTACCGCCTGTCGCTGCTCCAGCGGAAGCGACCGCCCGGTCCCCGCGATCTGCGCTTTGAGCTGCTCAATCGCGGCAGCCCGAGCGGCGCGCTGCCTGCGCCCGTTCAGGTTGAGCACTTTGGGCTCGTCCGATGTGCCGAGCACGCCCTCAAGCGCCTCGCGGTACGGCCCCTCCTTCGCGTAGATCTCGCCGCCGGACGTGAACCCGACGTGCTGCTCGTAGCTGCAATCGCAAGGCAGCGGGAGCGTCCCCATGGACTGGTCGGCCTTGTGCTTGTCGCAGGAGTCGGCCACGGTGCAAGATAGGTACAGGTTCTTCCAGTCGAGGGCACGGGCGGGATCCCGGCTGAGCGCCACCCAATGTTCGACGGTGCCTTCGTCGGGCCTGACCCTGCCCTCGCAGTAAACGCAGATGCCGCGCTGTTCCCGGTGCAAAGGCTCGGCCAAAGCAGGCTTGTGGCGCGCGTCGAAGTGACTCTTGCGCGCGTGCTCGGCGGGGTTCGCCGTTGGCGCCAGCTTGCGGAGACCGAGCGCAAGGTCGTGCTGCGCCTGCACGAGTGAGCGGGCAGGCCGACCCGGAGGGTCGACGTTCACGGGGAGAGCGCCCTTTGGGATGCGCCGCATGTCAGCGCCTCCAGTCCAGCATGGCTTCCGCACGCACGATCGCGGGGTCTGTGGGACCCCAGACCGCGCGAAGCGCTGTGAGCTTGCGCTCGCCGACCTCGATGTTCCCGGTGTCAATCGCCGCGTACAGCTCCCGAAGCAGCTCGTTCCCATGCGGCGACCGCTCGTCATCCCCCATCGCGTCGGCGAGGATGGCGTTGGAGTCGCGATCCTGGACGTAGATGCCGCCCTGCTCGACCTTGTAGTTGACCAGCCGACGGACCTGCCTGTTCTCGACGCTGCCGAGCACCTGCGGGGAGTGGGTGGTCAGGACGAACTGCATCTTGGGGAAGGCGCGCCGCAGGCCCGCGACGACCCGACGCTGCCAGCGTGGGTGCAGGTGGAGGTCGATCTCGTCGATGAGGACGACGCCGGTTGTGAGGGCGGGAGCGTCCGCGCCGAGGTGATCGTTGAGGGTGACGGCCCGTCGCGCGATGTCGGCGATGAGCGCGAGGAAGCTGTGGTAACCATCGGAGAGCTGGGACCAACCCGACTCTGAGCCGTCGTGGAACCGCACGCGGGGTTCCGACGCGGAGAGGTCGTACCAGACCTCTTTGACGCCCTCGGTGGCGCGCGCCATCGCCGCGCAGACAGCGTCGAACAGGCCGATGACGGGCTCGCCGCGTTGCCGACGCTGTGTGTCCGCGAGCGCCATCTGGAACATCCAAGCCAGCAGGCGCCCCTGGGTCGCCCTGGGGTCGAGGCAGTCGGTGTACCCGTCCGTCCGCTGGCGTGGCTGCGGCTTGGGGCGGCCCACGCGCGCTCGGGCACCAAGCCGCTGGGTGCCGTAGAAGGCCATGATCGGCCAGTCGACGCCCGGGAGCATCCAACCGACGTCGCCGGGGGGACGCCAACTCCGGTGCGCGAGGAACGCCGAATGCACGCTGCCGCCGTCCACAGTGAGCGAGCTGCGGAAGGAGCAAGGCCCCGCCGGCTCAAGCGCCCCCGTCGAGGTACGCACCTGGCGCGTGTCGATGGCGGGGCGCGGTCTCAACGGCCGAGGATCGAGCCGACGGGCCAAGACGATGGCCAGCGCGGTGAGCAGCGCGGTCTTGCCACCCGCGTTCTCCGCCATCAACACCGTGCAATCCGGCTCCAACGAGAGCTCCACTCCCTCGCCGAAGCAGCGGTAGTTGCTCACGGTGACCTTGTCGATTCGCAGCATGCCCCCTCCTATCGCCCCTTGCCCTTGCCGTTCGCCTTCCTCTCCACTACCCGTCCAGGCCTGGGTGACAGCGGCCGGCTCGAAGAAGCTGACGAGAGCGGAGGTGGTGCATGGACTCGCCCGCGACCTTATTCCCCGCGGCAACGGAGCGAGCGCCAGTGGCGAACAAGATCGGTCGAAACGCAGCGTGTCCCTGCGGGAGCGGGAAGAAGTACAAGCACTGTTGTCTCGACGAGCGCGCGCCACCACAGGTCCCCGGTTTTGCCAAGCCCGTCCACCCGTTTCCGCTGGCACCACGAGCCGGCCGCGGAGCTCGTAAGACCCTCCGTGGCGCCTCGTTTACCCCCGCCGCCGCCGAGGCCATCAGCAGGGGCGAGCTCCAGGACCTGGGCCTCCACCCCTGGATCGTCGCGCAGCTCAGGGAACGCACCGGGTCCGGCCCCGGGGGCCAGCCGCCGGTGTGGACGATCGCGCGCGTGCGGGCGATGGAGACGACTGCGCTGCAGGCGACGCTCGCGCGTCTCGGCGTCCAGGTGGACCAGGTGTCGCTGAGCGAGGCCGCGCGCGAGGAATTTTCGGCTTGGGACCTCTCGCTCGACTGGGCTCACACGGGGTTGGACGCGGAGTTCCTCGGACTCGTGGCCTGCGAGCTCTGGCGGCGGTGGGTGCCCCAGCTCGCCTCGCTCGAGATGATCGACGAGGTGATGCAGGATGGCTACGACTCCCTGGAAGCCGGGGACGCCCGGGCCGCGTGCGCGACCTGGCTCGATACCTGGATGCTGCTCCTCGACGCGCTCCCCGAGGAGGGGTCGATCAACGCGCTGGACGCCGCCTTCGGCCCGGGGCTGAACACGGTCGGGAACTGGGCGGGCGATGTCGCGACCGAGCTTCGGGGCCTCGTGCGGTCCGAACGAGCCCTCGGCCGGTGGGCCCGAGCGGTGTACTGTGCCGTGGCGGAGCACCTCGACGACCGTCGAATTCGCCGCGACCTCGCGGACCTCCACTACAGCCTCGGCGAGACCGCCGAGGGGGAGCGCGTCCTCACCGCGATCCTCCACGAGGACCCCGACGACGCCGACGCCTACGCCCTGCTCGCCGACGCGCTGAGCGACGACGCAGTTGGCGCTTACGCCGACGTCCCCCGCGCGATCGCCCTGCTCGAGGAAGCGCTGGCACGGCCGGTACGCAACGCGACCAGCTGGGGTCTGGTGCAGCGGTTGAAGGATCTGCGGGGGCGAGGGCGGGTGACGTGAGCGGTGGCCACACCGTCCTCCGCGCCCTCGCTCAGCCGCCCCGCAGCGGCCGATCGGCCAACGCTCGCGCAGCCAAGCGCCGCTCGATGCGGGCGACCAACACGGGGAGCAGCAACGTCAACCCAACCGACACCCCCGCGATGTTGACCATGCCGTCCAGCCTGTGGTCCGGCAGCTCGGTCAGGAGCGCAGAGGAGCCCATGGCCGCGAGCGCCGCGGCGGTGTGTTGGGCCGCAGATTGGAGCGACAAGAACCGCGCGCGCTCGTCCGCCCCGGGGACGCGCGACGTCACCGTGTTCAGCACCACGTTGCGGGACGAATTCGACACCATCATCACGACGTAGACGGCGATCATCGGCAGCAGCGGCGCGGGGGTGAAGAACGCCGCCGCGCTGTTCGCCGCGAACACGAGGCTGGCAACGAGCGCGACGACGAGGCCACCGAACCGGTCCGTGAGCCGGCCGATCGCCCGCATCGAGAAGAAGCTGCAGCCCCCGCCGACCATGTAGAGGATGCCGAGGTGCTCGCGGCGGTAGCCGACGTTGTACTGCACCCAGGCGGTCAGGCTCGGAAACAGGATGAACGCCGCGCCGGTGACCGTCGCCGTACACGCGAGCGAGAGCCGGACGGTGGGCTGACGAAGCAGCGAGATCAGCGTGGTCTGCACCTTGGGACGGGGCGCGTCCAGGTGCGCGCGGATCGGGGGCATCGACCACGCGGCGGCGAGGGCGACGACGAGGCCCATCGCCGCGACCGAGAAGAACGGCATGCGCCACCCGCCGAACCGGGCGATCTCGAGGCCGAGCGGCACGCCGACGACAGACGACACGGCGAAGGCGCCCATCACCTTGCCCATTGCCGCGCCGCGCCGCTCCGCCGGTACGACGTCCGCCACGATGGCGACGGCGATCGAGGTGGCCGGGCCTCCGAACGCGCCGGCGATCACCCGCGCGGCGATCATGCTCGGCAGGCCCGTCGCGAAGCCGCCCAGCATCGTGCCGAGCACGAGCCCGGCCATCGCGGTGGCGAGGGCGAGCCGGCGGTCGAAGCGATCGAGGAAGTACGACCCGGCGATGCCGGAGACCGCGGCGGCGGCGGTGTAGCTCCCGGCGACCAGGCCGAGCTCGGACAACGGGATGTGGAGCGACGCCGCGAAGTCGGGGCCGAGCGGCATCACCATCATGAAGTCGAGGATGTTGACGAACTGCACCGCCCCGACGAGGAAGAGGATCAGCCGCTCGTTGTACAGGGTGGGCACGGGCGGGCGCGTATCTCGGGGACGATCTCCGCCGCGCGCCGTGGGCGCGGTACGCTCCCCAAGATGAGCACCGCCCGCCTCCCGCCCCAGGTCCCGTACATCATCGGCAACGAGGGCTGCGAGCGCTTCTCGTTCTACGGGATGCGGAACATCCTCACCACGTTCTTGGCGTCCTACCTGCTGCTCGACTTGGCCGAGGCAGACCGGGCGGGGGCCGCGAAGGACGTGTTCCACACCTTCGTGATCGGCGTGTACTTCTTCCCGCTGCTCGGCGGCTGGCTCGCCGACCGCTTCTTCGGCAAGTACAACACCATCTTCTGGCTCTCGCTGGTGTACTGCACCGGCCACCTGTGCCTCGCCGTCTCCGAGGGCCACAAGGAGGGCTTCTACCTGGGGCTTTTCCTGATCGCGGTGGGCTCGGGGGGCATCAAGCCGTGCGTCTCGGCGTTCGTCGGCGACCAGTTCGATGCCACGAACAAGCACTTGGCGCGCGTCGTGTTCGACGGCTTCTACTGGATCATCAACTTCGGCTCGTTCTTCGCTACGCTGCTGATGCCGATCACGCTGCAGCGCTGGGGCCCGTCGGTCGCGTTTGGGATCCCGGGGGTGCTGATGGCGATCGCCACGTTCGTGCTTTGGCTCGGGCGGAAGCAATACGTCCGGTTGCCCCCGCCGGCGCCGGACCCGCACGCGTTCTTGCCCGTCTGCGCGACCGCGTTGCGCGCTGGCGGGGTCGGTTCGGCGTTGGCGGTCCTCGGCGCAGTCGGGTTCGTCGGCGCGCTGGCGCTCGTGCCCTCGCTTGGCTTCGTGGCCGGGTTCTGCCTCGCCCTCGTGGTGCTGCTCGCCTGCGGTGGCCTCGGCGTCCGGCTGCAGCTCGACGCCGCACGGGAGCACCACCCGGCAGAGGCCGTGGACGGCGTGCGCTCGGTGCTCGGCCTGCTCGTCATCTTCGCGCTCGTCACGCCGTTCTGGTCGCTGTTCGACCAGAAAGCCTCGACGTGGGTCCTGCAGGCGGGGGGCATGACCAAGCCGTCGTGGTTCTTGCCTTCGCAGATGCAAGCGTTGAACCCCGCGCTCGTGATGTTGCTGATCCCGTTCAACAACTTGGTGCTGTACCCGGCGCTGCAGCGCCGCGGGGTCACCCCAACCGCGCTCCGCAAGATGACCGTGGGGATCGCGTTCTCGGGGCTGTCCTGGGTCGTGGTCGGCGCGATGCAGCTTGTCTTGGACGCCGGGTCCGCCGTGAGCATCGGCTGGCAGGTGCTGCCGTACGCCCTGCTGACGTTCGGGGAGGTGCTCGTGAGCGCCACGGGGCTCGAGTTCGCCTACTCGCAGGCGCCGCTGCGGATGAAGGGCGTGCTGATGAGCTTCTGGTCGCTCTCCGTGACCGTGGGGAACCTGTGGGTGCTGCTGGCGGACGCGTCGGTGAAGAACGACCGCGTGAACACGTGGGTCACCGGCCTTGGCCTCTCCACGACGGCCTTCCAAATGTTCTTCTTCGCCGGCTTCGCGTTCTTGGCGGCGGCGGCCTTTGGCGCGTTCGCGAGCCGACACCGCGTGGTGGAGCACTACCGGGGGTAGCAGGCGGATAGCCCCCCCAATGCGCCGTCTCCCGCTCACCGTCGTCCTCCTCGGGCTGACCAGCTTCTTCACCGACGCCGGCTCGGAGATGATCTTCCCGCTGCTGCCCGTGTTCCTCACCACGGTGCTCGGGGCCTCGCCCGCGTTCCTGGGCATCGTCGAAGGGGCCGCTGACCTCGTCGCCAGCTTGCTGAAGCTGGTCGCCGGGCGGCTGTCGGACCGGCTGGGGATGCGGAAGCCGCTGATCGTCGGCGGGTACGGGCTCGCGGGTGTCGTGCGGCCCCTGGTCGCGTTCGCGAGCGCGCCCTGGCACGTGCTGGTCGTGCGGCTGACCGACCGTGTTGGGAAGGGCGTGCGGGGTGCGCCCCGGGACGCGCTGATCGCCGACGCCGCGCCCGAGGGCATGGCGGCGCGGGCGTTCGGCTTCCACCGCGCGATGGACCACGCCGGGGCTGTCGTTGGGCCGTTGATCGCCGCGGGCCTGCTCGGGCTCGGGTTGGACATGCGCACGGTGTTCCTGTGCGCCGCGATCCCCGGCGCGCTCGCGCTGGTGACCACGCTCGTCGTGCCGGAGCGCGCCCCCGAGCCTGCGCCGGTGAAGGTCGCGGCGCCCGGCCCTGCGGGCCGCTTGCCCCCGGCGTTCTGGCGCCTGCTCGGGTTGCTCGCGCTCTTTGGGCTCGGGAACTCGTCCGACGCGTTCTTGCTCCTGCGGGCCCGCGAGCTCGGCGTCGCGGACGCGCTGTTGCCCATCTTGTGGAGCGCGTTCCACGTGTCGAAGGTCGGGTGGTCGTTCGTCGGCGGCGCGCTCGGCGACCGGATGAAGCGCCAGCACGCGATCATCGCCGGGTGGCTCGTGTACGCGGCGGTCTACCTGCTGCTCGGCCTCGCCACCGAGCCCTGGCACGCGTGGGCGTTGTTCCTCACCTACGGCGCGTACTTCGGGCTCACCGAGCCGGTGGAGAAGGCGCTGGTGCGCGACGTCGTCCCCGTCGAGCTTCGGGGCAGCGCGTTCGGTTGGTACAACTTCACGAACGGCGTCATGGCCCTTCCGGCGTCGTTGCTCATCGGCGCGATCTGGCAAGCCACGAGCGCCCTCCCGGCGTTGGCGACGGGCGCAGCGTTGGCCCTGGCCGCGTCCATCGGCCTCGCCCTGCTCTCCCGGGCGCAGCCCCCGTCCGCCCCGCCCGCGTCAGCGTGATTTGCGTCGCACCAGGACCGCGAGCGCGCCCGCCAACAGCACCCCCGACGGGTCGGCCCCGGCGGTCCCACAGGCGCAGCCGCCGGGCTCGTCGGTCCCTGCGCCCGCGGTGTCGCCGGTGTCCCCGGTGTCCTCTGCAGGAGCGCACGCCGTAGCGTCCGCCCCGAGGCAGAAGCGGACCTTTGTGGAGTTCTCCGCCAACGTTGGATTGACCCCCAGGAAGTAGTAGTCCCCCGCCGGTAGGTCGCCCAAGTCCACGATCCCAGCGACCGACTCAGGCTCGGCGACGAGCCCGGTGACGACCCCCTCGGCGTCCGTCCCCCACAGCTGGAACACGAGGTCCGGGGCGTCGGCCTCGAGGCCAAACTGCACGTCGCCGCCGTCCCACTTGAGCTTGTAGTAGGTCGTCGCGAGCGGGTAGAACCGCTGGTCGTCGTCGAGCGCGCTCGCGGAGTCCTCGAACGTCGGCGGGCCGATCTCGGCGGCGAAGTCGTAGCCCTCGTCCATTCCGCCGGCCAGCCGGCCGGTGCGGAGGTTCCAAGCGGCGAAGTCGACAAAATCCGTGGACAGGTCCACGCGCGCGTCCAACGCCTCGACCAAGTCGTCGCCGGCCGCGGTCGCGTCGAGGTAGTCGACCATCCAGTCGTCGCCGTACCGCAGCGTCACGAATTCCCACCAGATCGCCGTCGCGTACGCGAACGTAGGGACGGGGCCAGTCGGGGGCACGTTCAAGCTGCGACCGGTGTCCTCCAAGTACGCGCCGCAGAACCACACGAAGTCCTCGCTCGTCGGGTCGAAGAAGCGCTCGGCCCACACGGCCGTGCCCTCCGCGTACCAACTCTCCTCGCCGCTGTTGTACGCGGCCTGCTCTGCGTGGAAGAGCTCGTGCGAGGTGAGCGTGCTGACCGCGCTCTCGACGTTGGAGTAGCCGTACCCCTGGAAGTCGTTCTCCATCGTGAAGAACCCAGAGCAGATGTCGCCGTCGCAGGTCTCGGGGGAGTAGGCGCCGTCGGCGTCCCCGCCAAAGTCCACCAAGTACACGTCCATCGCGTCCGACCCACCGCGGCCCTCGTCCGAGACGAGCGGGCGAAACCCCGCGTCCACGTAGGTGGCCAGCACGTCCTCGGTGTACGCGCCGACGAGCTCGGCGAAGTCAGGCACGCCGTTGCCGTCCTCGTCCCCCTCCTTCACGACGTTGGGGCCCTCGGTGCTGTAGTAGACCCGCGCGAGGCCGTTCGCGCTGTCGACGTAGGTGACGACGTCGGTGTCGTCGAAGCGGTAGAGCCCGCCCTCGGTTGGGCGGGCGAGCGCGAGTTGGGCGAAGGCGAGGATCACGTCGGCCCCCGGTCCGCGCGGCGAAGTAAGGCGCCTGCCAACGCGACCCCAACGAGGGCCACCCCGCGGAGCGGAGAGAGCGGCGCCGGGGCATTGTTCCCCGTGGAACACCCGCAGCCGCCCGACGTGTCTTCGCCGGCGGTGTCCTCGACCGCGGGGAACAGCTCGCCGAGGATGTCCAGCGGCGAGATGTTGCCCCAGCCGTAGTGCAGGGTCTTGCCCTCCTCGTCCGGCATCTCCAACGGCGACTGGATCGCCGTCGACGTGACCAGGTCTCGCACCTCCTCCGCGCTGAGCCCAGGGTTGACGGAAAGGATCCACCCCGCGAGCCCGGCCACCACCGGGGACGCCGCGCTGGTGCCGCCAAAGTTGGTGATCACCGTGTCGCCCGGCGCGATCGAGACCGTCGCGCTCGGCGCTGCGACGTCGATGGGGCCGCCGTAGTTGGTGTAGTTGGTCGGGTTGCCGTAGCTGTCCGTCGCGGAGACGCAGAGCACGGTTGGCAGCGCCTCCATCTCGTCGTCCATCAGCTCGCGGTCGTCGTTGCCGGCTGCGAATACGACGACGGCGCCGAGCCCGCCGCGGTTCTCCGTAGACACGCGATCGATCAGGTTCGCAAGCATCGAGGGAGCGGGCGTGTACTCGGTGTACCCCCACGAGTTGTTGATGACCCACGCGTCGGCCTCGAGCGCGTATTGGTAGGCCGCGACCTCGGTGGAGAGCGAGCCGCCGGAGCCGCCTTCGCCGAGCAGCTTGATTGGGACCAGGGTGCACTCGGGGCACATCCCGACGATGCCGAAGCCGTTGTTCGCGATGGACGCCGAGATGCCGGAGACGGCGGTGCCGTGCTCATCGCAGATGTCGTCGGACCCGTCGGTGCAGAACTCGCCGGGGTCCGGCGAGGGGTCGTCGTCGTCGGAGTAGGCGTCGTAGGGGTCGGACACCTTCGCGGCCAGGTCCGTCGAGGTGATGTCGATCCCGCTGTCGACCACTGCCAGGCGGACGTCCGCGCTCCCGAGGGACTGGGCATAGAGCTCGGGCATGCCGAGCTCGTCGAGGTACCACTGCCCGCCGTAGCTCGGGTCGTCGAACGTCGCGTCGGGGGCAGCGGTGTCGCCGCGGCGCACGGGGTGCCGCACGAGGTCGGGGAAAGCGTCGATCGCGCCGGCCGCGACGAGCTCCTGGGCGCGCCCGAGCGGGTCGTCGGCCGCGACGACCCAGAAGTCCCCGCCGAGCGAGCGGGCCCCGGGCGGAGGCGTCGAGGTCTGGACGATCACCCGCGGCCAGGTGCGGAGCTCCACGGCGGAGGCGGACCCGGGGCGCGCGACGAGAGAGAGGGCATCGGGGCCCGGCGCGAGGTCGGCGAGGGTGAGGAAGGGCATGGGCTCCAAGGTATATCGGCTTGCCCCGCCGGGTCGCTGTGCGCGCCCGGACGCTCAAACCGGCGGGCGAAGTTCACGACATTCTCATGTTTCACCGCCGACGTCGGGTTAGATTGCCGCGATGATCACCGCCCTCCTGCTCCTCGCCTGCACCGGTAAGTCCGACGACACTGGCTCTGCTAACGACTCCGACACCAGCGCGGTCGACGCCGTGTGCGAGGAGCCGACCGACGTGCCGTGCGTCGACGAGATGATCTTGGACCTCTCGCTGCACGACGACAAGGTGAGCGACGCCGACGTGGCGAACACCACGGACGGCGCGGACTTCTTGACCACCGTCGACGCCTCCGCCGGCGGCATGTCCAACGCGAGCGACAACCCTTGGGTCTACATCAAGTTCACCGCCGACGGTGCAGTTCGCGTCGACATCGACGACGAGAGCGCGCTCGAGTCGATGGACTGGGACATGGCGCTGCGCCGGTTCATCCTGCGCTTGAACGGCGGGGACAGCGGCCCCTCCTGCGTCGGCGCGGCTGTGATGGGCGACGGCTACACGTACGAGGACCTGGCGGAGGTGCCCGAGGGCATCACGTTCGCGATGGACGACTACTACACCGACGACTGCACGATCGTGAACGACTCGTCGGGGTTGCCCGGGAGCCCGCAGGTCGTGATGGGGCCGTGGTGGGGCTACGAGAACTGCCTCACCACCACGGGGCAGCCGTTCCTGATCCAGCAGGCGGACGGCAGCGTGCTCAAGCTGCGCGTCGAGGCGTACTACGGCGGGGACGGGCAAGAGGAGTGCAACTCCACCGGGACCACGAACGAAGAGGGCGGGTACTTCACGTTCCGGTGGGCGTTTCTGTAGGAGTTGGGCTGGGGCCGAAGCGCCCGTCTACCCCGCCTCCAACACGGATTTGAGCTTGGCCAGGTCGGCGTCGTTGGCCCGCCGCATCATCACCGACATCAGCGGCGCGGTCCAGGCCGCGAACCCAGTTGGGTTGCCCGTGTTGCGCAGCGTCATCCGGGTGCCCGCGCCGTCGTCCGCCCAGGTGTACGTGGTCTCCATCGGGAACGGGCCCTCGGACGTGGACATCACGAGGCGCTCGCCCGGGACGAGCTCCCGGATCGCGTAGGTGTAGGCGAGCCGCTTGCCCAGGAAGTGCGCGACGAACGCGACGCGTGACCCGACGGCCAAAGGCGGGTCCGTCTGCCACTCGACGGACGTGATGTTCACGTACCAGTCCGGCGCGCGGCTCGGGTCCCCGGCGAACGCCGCGACGTCGGCGCGTGGGCGGGCGATGCGGATCTCCGTGAGGATGTCAACGCTCACCGCGCCACCACGCAGTCGAGGCGCGGGAGCGCACCGGTCGCCTCACGCGGCGTCGGGTTCGAGCGGGAGGTCGCTGACGGCATCACGGGGGCAAGGTAGCGCGGCGGCGGGCGGGGGCGGGACGGCGACAGGAGGCAGCGCTCGTGGCAGAGCCTGAGATAGGGGGACGCCCCCCTTGGGTTGCTCCGCCTGGCGCAGAGAAAAAAATTCCCGCGGTCGCCGCGCACGTGCTATTCTCTCCTTGCCTTTCGCTCCGGGGCCTTTCGCTCCGGGGCCTTTCGCTCCGGGGCCTTTCGCTCCGGGGCCTTTCGCTCCGGGGCCTTTCAACCCCGGAGCAAAACAAATGGCAGAAGTTTGGCGGCAAATGCCCATCACCACCCTCCTCGCGAGCCAGAAGCAGGTGAGCAGCGAGGTGGTGGACGCGGGTGCATACACGATCCTGGAGATCCAGGCGCGCGTGCTCAAGGCCGGCGGCGCCGGCAACATGGCGCTGGAGCACGCGGCCGTGAACGAGCCGGACGCGTTCACGGCGCTCACCGGCGCCTCGTGGGCGGTCAACGCGACGCTGAACACGCACACGACGATCAGCCACTTCCTGCGCTACCTGCGCTGGAGTACCGACGTAGGTGTCGCGGGTGGCCCGGTCGCGCTGATCGACATCCTCGGCAAGGTGTGAGCGCCGTGCAGGCCGGCTGTGGGTGCGCGGGGGGCTGCGGGTGTCCCGACCGGGATCAAGCCGCCACCCCGGTGCCGGCGGCGTCTACGCCGTTGGCACCTGCGGCCACGCCCCGGGCGTCCGTGAAGGGCAGCAGCGCCATCCCCGGCCGCCCGGTCCCCCGCGTTCGCACAGGTCCTGCTGGCGGCGAGCTGATCGTCCCTCGGCACAGCGCGATCCGCACACCCCGGGCGCCGTTGGACAGCCTGCGGCCCCCGGGTCGGCCCCCGAAGGCGCCAGCACGACCCCCGAGGCGGCCACCTCCGGCCGACTGGCTCTCGGTGCCCGTCGAGCTCGGTGCGACCGGCTTGTCGGACGCCGGGCGCAAGGCGTCGGCGGCGAAGGTCGGCGCCGACCGCGCTGCGCGCCAAGCCGCGCGTGCGAAGCGTGACGTGACGGCGACGAAGCAGCCGAGGACGACCTGGCAGGTCCTGCAGGTGAGCGCGCCGAAGGTCGCGGGGCAGGCGACGGCCAACACATCGACGGCCAAGCAGGCGGTGGGGGCGGCCGGCGGGAAGGTGCTGGTGCCCCGGTCGCAGCAGGGTTGGAGCGCCCCACGAGACAGCGATGCCCCCGAGCCGACCGGCGAGGTCAACAACGTTGAGCCCGCTGTAAAAACCGCCCAAATCGCCGACCGGAGGTCGCGGGCGCGCACGGCCCCGACGAGTTGCCGCAGCGCGACGAATTTGTTGCCGCCCCCTTTGCGACCACCCGAGGGCTCGCG
>CALQBK020000026.1 GCA_943328795.2 Bifidobacterium breve | reverse complement strand
GTGAGGATCATGGGTCAGTCCGTGCAGAGCGAGTGGTCGATGGTGATGTAGATGAGCTCGCCGACGTACGGGTCCAGCGCGGTGTGGTCGGCGAGCGACAGGTCCAAGCTGAGCTGCCACTCCCCTTCGTCCACGCCGAGCTCCCCGCCGGCCGGGTAGTCGTCGATCACGACGGTCTCCGTCTCCGACTGCGCGACCTCTTGGCCGTTCAGGTAGACGTGCATGTGACCGAGGTCCGGCGGCGGGTCCTCCACCGTCTCGTTCGTGAGCGTGAAGTTCTCGACCTGCGCGGTGACCGTGAGCGGGTCGCCGCACAGCGTGTCGCCGTCCGCCGGGGAGAGCAGGGTGAGGCAGGGTGCGCCCCCGCACGCGGCGGTGTCGACGTCGGGGTCGCCACAGCCGGCAAGGAACAGGAGCAGGAGCGAGAGCACGCCGCAGAGTAGCACATGACCGTGGACCTCGCGGTCACCGTCGGTCACGGTGTGACGCGATCGGACACAGTCGGCCCCTGCTACGCGATCGCCTCGTAGGCGCCTACGTCCATCAAGCCCTCGAGCTCGCCGGGGTTCGACAGCTTGAGCTTGAACAGCCAGCCGCCGCCGTGCGGGTCGGAGTTGATCACCGCCTCGTTCCCGTCCAGCGCGCCGTTGACCTCGGTCACGGTGCCGGAGACCGGGGCGTAGACGTCTGAGACCGCCTTGACGGACTCGACCTCGCAGGCGCTCTTGCCCTTCGCGAACGTCTTGCCGACGGCCGGGAGCTCGACGTGCACGATGTCGCCGAGGGCGTCCTGCGCGTGGTGGGTGATGCCGACAGTAGCGACGTCGCCGGTCACGGAGACCCACTCGTGCTGGTCGGTGTACTTGTAGTGGCTGGGGTAGGACATGGGAGCTCCGAGGATCAGTACGGGCGGGTGTAGAAAGGGGTCTTCGCGACCTTCGCGGGCGCCATGCTACCGCGAATGTCGATGTCGAACGCAGTGCCGACAGCTGCTGAGCCGGCGGGGACGTAGCCAATCGCCAGGTTCAACCCGAGGCTTGGGGAACGCGTGCCGCTCGTCACTTCGCCGACGACGACGCCGTTCTGCACGATCGGGCTGTGCGGGCGGGCGATGCGCCCCTCGACCACGAGGCCGACCAGCCGCTTCGGGACGCCCGCGGCCTTCTGCGCCAGGATCGGGTCCCGGCCGATGAACTCGCCCTTGTCGAGCTTGGTGACCCACGCCAACCCGCCCTCGAGCGGCGTCGTGTCGTCGTTGATGTCGTTGCCGTACAGGCAGTACTTCATCTCGAGCCGCAGGGTGTCGCGGGCGCCGAGGCCGATGTTCGCGAGCCCGAGCGGCTTGCCAGCGGCCTGGATCGCGGGCCAGAGGATGTCGGCCGCGCCGGCCGGGCAGAACACCTCGAAGCCGTCTTCACCAGTGTACCCGGTGCGCGCGATGATGCAACGGGGGATGCCCGCGACCGTGCCCGCGGCGAACCAGTAGTTCTTGATCCCGGCGAGCGGCACGTCCGTGAGCGTCTGCAGCAGCGCCTCGGCGGTGCGGCCCTGGATCGCGAGCTGGCACCAAGAGTCGGACTCGTTCACGATGTCCACGCCCATCGGGTTGTGCGTGATCATCCAGTTGTAGTCCTTGTCCCGGTTCGCTGCGTTCACGCAGATCAGGACCTCCTCGGGCGCGACGTTGTAGACGATCAGGTCGTCCACGATGCCGCCGCGCTCGTTGCACATCGCGGTGTACATCGCCTGGCCGAGCGCGAGCTTCTTCACGTCGTTCGTGACCAGGTGGCTCACGGCGTCCATCGCCTTCGGCCCGCGGAACCACACCTCGCCCATGTGGGACACGTCGAATAGCCCGACGCGCTCCCGGCAAGCCGCGTGCTCCTCGAGGATCCCCGTGTACTGCACGGGCATCTCCCAGCCGCCAAAGTCGATCAGCCGTGCCCCGGCCTCTTTGTGGAACTCGTGAAACGGGGTGCGACGCACGGAGGCCTCCGGGGAGTGAGAGAACGGGCGGCGGGCTTAACCGAGGGGGGGCGGCGCAGCCTCGGTTTGGCGCGCGGCCGGCGTTTTTTTGGCGGCGCCTACACTGCCTGGCTGCGGTGCGTGAGCACGATCCGCAGCGTGTCGTACGAGAGCTCGCCCGAAAAGTGCTCGAACAGCGGCTTGAGGCGCTCGCTGTCGACGACCCGGACGGCGTCCAGCACGCGCGCATAGTCGGCGTCGGTCACCCACGGCGAGACGTCCGCGGGCCGGGCGGCCTCGATCCACTCGAGCAGGTATTGCGCGGTGGTGGAGGGGGCGCGCGAGAGCTCGGCGGCGACCTCGGCGATGGACAGACCTCGCTCGAAGAGCCGCGCTGCCGCGCGCTGGGTCTCCCGCGGGGCGGACTTCACCGGGTCGACGCGCGCGGGGGCCCGCTGCGCTGCGCTGCCACCCGTGCTCACGCCGTGCTCCTCGCACCAGCCGACGATCGCCGCGACGAAGCGGTCGCCGAATTGCTGGAGCTTCGCCTTGCCGACGCCCTTGACCGCCGCGAACGCTGCGGTGGTCCCCGGGCGCTCGCGCGCCATCTCCTCGAGCGCAGCGTCGCCGAACACGATGTACGGCGGCACCCCGAGCTCGCGCGCGAGGTCGCGCCGGGCGGCGCGCAGCACGTCGAAGAGCTCCTGCTCCTGGGCCCCGAGCGCGGTGGCCGCTACGCCATCGGCGGTTCGCCTGCGGCTTGGCGCGCCCGCCACGGCCTTGGCGCGCAGGAACCGCACCGGGTGCTCGTTCCGCAAGATCGGGCCGGCGGCGCCTGTCAACCGCAACACCGGGAACTCCCCGCCGTCGCGCGCGAGCGCGCCGAGGTCCACGAGCTGGTTCATGAAGCCCACGAGCGTCTCTTTCTCCAGCTCCTTCAAAATCCCGTGCGTCGAGAGCTTCTCGTGGCCGCGCTGCAGCACCTTCGCTGTCGCGGCGCCCCGCAGCACCTCGGCGACGTACGCGGCCCCGAACGCCTCGTTTCGCTCCCCCCGCAAGCGCGCGACGCAGGACAGGATCTTTCGCGCGAGGGTCGTGGAGTCCGGCACCTCCTCCAGCTCCCGCAGGCACACGTCGCAGGCCCCGCACCCCTCGTCCGGCTCGGCCCCCAGCGCGGCCCTGTACGCTTGCCCGAAGTACTCGGACAGCGCCTCGTGGCGGCACCGGGCGCCCGTCGCGAGCCGCTGCATCTGCGCGAGCAAGTCGCGCTGCGCCTGGATCACCTCGGGCGCGACCTCCACCTCGCTCTCGGCCGCCGAGCGCTCCATCAGCTGGCCCCACCGCACGACGTCCGACGCCGCGTAGAGCAGCACGCAGTCGGACGGGAGCCCGTCCCGGCCCGCGCGTCCCGTCTCCTGCTGGTACGCCTCCACCGACTTCGGCATCGACGCGTGGATCACCGTCCGCACGTCCCCCCGGTCGATGCCCATCCCGAACGCGACGGTCGCTACGACGATCGGCAGCCGCTCTTGCAGGAAGTCGTCTTGCACCCGCGCGCGCAGCCGCGAGTCGAGCCCCGCGTGGTACGCCTCGGCGCGTAGGCCCCGCGCCGTCAGCTCCGCGGCCATCGACTCCGTCTGCTTTCGGCTGATGCAGTACACGATGGCCGCTTGCCCGGCGCGTGTCGCCAGCTGCGCCGCCACCTGGTCCTCCCCCTGCCCGAGCCGAGGCAGCACCCGGTAGGTGAGGTTTGCCCTGTCGAACGTCCCGACAAGCACCGCGGGGTCTTGCATCCCAAGCTGCCACGCGATGTCCTCGCGGACGCGGGGCGTAGCCGTCGCCGTGTACGCTTGCACGGGGACCCCGCCGAGCACCTCGCGAAGCTCCGCGAGCCGCCGGTACTCCGGGCGAAAGTCGTGGCCCCACTGGCTGATGCAGTGGGCCTCGTCGATCGCGATGTTGGCGACGCCCACGGCGGGGTCAGAGTGCCGGTGCAACAACCGCAGTAGGCTCAAGAAGCCGTCTCCGAGGAGCCGCTCGGGGGAGGTCATCAGCAAGCGCAGCCGCCCGCGCTCGAGCTCGCTGCGCACCGCGGAGGCGTCGTCGCTCCCGTGGCCGCTGTACAGCGCGGCGGCCGGATAGCCGGCCAACTTCAAGCCATCCACCTGGTCTTTCATCAGCGCGATCAGCGGCGAGATGACCAGGCAGAGCGACCGCTCCCCCTCGGGCCGCAGCAGCGGCGGGAGCTGGTAGCAGAGCGACTTGCCGCCGCCGGTGGGCATCACCACGACCGCGTCCCGCCCGGTGAGCGTCGCCGAGACGGCCTCGCGCTGCAGCGGGCGCAGCGTCGAGAACCCCCAGTAGCGCGTCAGCTCAGCCGCGATCCGGGAGTCGAGGGCAGCGGCTTCGCTCGCGCCCAGGGGTCAGACCGCGTGCTTCTTCAACAGGCCCGCGAGGCGGGGCATCGCCTCGATCACGTGCTTCGAGGCCTGCGGCCGCAGCTGGTCGTACGTCTTGCGGACGGGGCCGGCGGCCGTGCGCGCGCGGTCGTCCGTGATCGAGAGCAGCGCCTCGGAGACGGCGGGGCCGAGCGACACGAAGGTCTTGACCGGGTCGCCGCCGCCGTTCACCGCGGAGGTCCAGAACGGGTCCACCTTCCCGGCGAAGTCGTCGAGCAGGTGGTGCAGCGCGCCGACGACGAAGCCCGGCTTCACCTTCTTCACGGTGCCGTACGCCGCCTTGATCGCGAGCCCGGAGAGCCCGCCCTTGTCCCCGACCTCGGCCTCGATGACGGAGACGCCGTCGTCGATCACGGCCCTGCGCTTCTTGGGATCGGCGATCACGTCTTTGAGGCTCGGCATAGGGGGCTCCAGGGGGTCGAAGGGTCTAGAATTCTACGGCCCCGCCGGCGGCGGGGGCGGTGGCCTTGCAGTCCTTGTAGCGGACCTTGCCGCCGAACTCGTTCACGCGAGCGCCAAGGTAGGCCTTGCCGCACTCGGTGTAGCCGCCCTTGTTGAAGGCGGCCGTAGCGCACTCGAGGCTCTTCTCGTAGTCGCGGTCGTTCTGGTAGTAGACGATGTCCATGTCCGACTTCTCGGTCGGCGCGGCGTCCGCGACGTAGGACTTGACCCACGACGGGATGGCGTCGCACAGGATCTGCGCGGCCTCCGGTGCTGCGTCCTTGGACAACATCTCGAGCATCGCGACGCGCACGCTGACGTCGGGCTCGGGGGCGAGCATGTGGTCTCGCAGGCAGCCCAGGATCTTGGGGTTGCGCGTCGCATCGACCGCGTGCACCGCCGCGGCTCGCACCTCGGCGTCCGGGTCCGTCATCGCGCCGCACGCGACGTCCGCCCAGTCCTCGAGCTTCAGGTCGCGGTAGGCGTTCAGCGCCGCGGACTTCGTCATCGTGTCGCCGGTCTTCACCGCGTCGCGCAGCGCGTCCGCCGCCGCCGGGTTGCCCGCGAGGTCCAGCGCGGCGTTCGCGCCCCACACGCCGCCCCGCTTGAGCCCGGCGATCAGCATCTCCTGCTCCTTCGGGTCGCGCGTCCCGCGCAGCGCGGGCAGCGCTGCTGCCTGCACGTCGGGATCGGCGTCGCTGTTGGCCGCGAGCACGAGCCGCGCGTGCACCTTCGGCGCCTTCACCTTCAACATCGCCTTCGCGAGCCCCGCGCGGTCCTTCAGCGCCATGTCGTCGAGCGCGTCGGCGACGCAGCCAACGCGGTGGTCGTCGTCCGCGTTCGCGAGGCCGTTCAACACGGCGGGGTCGAACGTGCCGTCGCGCTTGACGTGATCGCACAAGCAGGAGGCGCCGTCGTCCT
Source organism: Bifidobacterium breve (assembly GCA_943328795.2). GTDB lineage: Bacteria > Myxococcota_A > UBA796 > UBA796 > SXON01 > CAIUMM01. The sequence continues at coordinate 32,907 of CALQBK020000026.1, read as the reverse complement.
TGTAGTCCTTCAACTTCAACGCGGCGTACTCGCGCGTCTCGTCGTCCTTCATCGTGAGCCCGACGCAGATGGCTCGCACGTCGTTGAGCGTGTGCGCGCGGTCGAGGTCCGCCTTCGAGACGAACTGCGGCGCGGGCGTTTCGCACGCGGCGAGCAGGCCGGAGAGGGCGAAAGCGGCAGCGGGGAAGGACAAGCGCACGCGTACTCCGAGCGGGCGCGGGCTTTATCAACAAACCTCCCCTGAGGGGAGTTGACAGGCGCCGGTTTCCCGGTCACAACGCGCGGATGGACGCCGTCCAACCTCTCGCTGGCATGCCCCTCGCCTACTCGGTCCGGAACATCCGGATCGAGCCGAACCTCGTGCTCGCGCCGATGGAGGGCGTGACCGATCTCACGTTCCGCAGGTTGATCCGCAAGATCGGGGGCGCTGGCCTGACCGTGACCGAGTTCATCGCGTCCGAGGGCCTGCGCCGCGGGGCCGACAAGATGGAGGAGATGGCCCGGATCGACCCCGACGAGCACCCCGTCGCGATCCAGATCTACGGGCGAAACCCGACCGCGATGGCGGAGGCTGCGAAGATCGTCCAGGACCTGGGCGCGGACATCTGCGACCTGAACTTCGGCTGCCCGTCGAAGAAGGTCTGCGCGCACTCCGGGGGCTCGGCGCTGCTCAAGGATCCCGAGCTCGCCGAGCAGATCGTGCGCGCGGTGCGGGCGGCGATCACGATCCCGCTCACGGTCAAGATGCGGTCTGGCTTCGACTCCACCCAGCGCAACTGCCCCGACATCGCGTGGATGTGCCAGGAAGAGGGCGTAGAGGCCATCACCATCCACTGGCGCACTCGCGCGGACCTGTACAGCGGCACCCGCGCCGTGGACAAGATCGCCGAGACCAAGGCCCGGCTGCGCATCCCCGTGATCGGCAATGGCGACATCTTGGACTTCGAGAGCGCGAAGGCGATGTTCGCCGACACCGGCGTCGACGGCGTGATGATCGGCCGCGGCGCGATCAAGAACCCCTGGGTGTTCCAGCAGGTGCGCGCGCAGATGCTCGGGCACGAGCTGACCGAGGTCACGCCCGAGGAGAAGCGCCGTGTCCTCATCGACTACTACGAGAGCTGCCGGGCCTGGTTCCGCACCGACCGTGGCGCGCTTGGCCGGATGAAGAAGATCTCGAACTACTTCACCCACGGCCTGCCCTACTCGAGCGAGCTCCGGACGACTATCCTGCGCTCCCAGACGGTCGAGGAGGCGATCACTGCGGTGAACCTCTACTTCGACCACTTGGCGGAGTGGCAGGCGCGCGGGGGCTCGACCCGGGAACGCCTGGTGCCAGACGCCACGGACGCCGCGCTCGCCGGCTGACCCGATTACAAGCCCCGAATGCGAACTGTCCTCGTCATCGGTGGCACGCGCGGGATCGGCCGGGCGTTGGTGGATGCTTACGTCGCGGCCGGCGACCAGGTGTGGGCGACCTCTCGCGCCGAGCTCGCGATCCCCGGCGCGACCGTGCTGCCCGGCGTGGACCTGCTGGACGACGCGAGCTGCCTCGGTCTCCCCGACAGGCTCCGCGGCGCGGGCGTGACCCGCCTCGACATCGTCGTCGTGAACGCAGGGGCGCTGTCCCGGGAGCACCTGCCCGACCTGGTCGGCGCTGGCCGGGCGGACGCATTCGAGCGCATCCAGCAGCAGCTCGAGGTCAACGCGATCGGCCCGCTCCGGGTCGCGACCGCGCTGATTCAGCTGCTTGGCGAGGGCTCGCGGCTCGCGGTCATCACCTCGCGGCGCGGGTCCGTCGGGGACAACAGCACGGGCGGGTCGTACGGCTACCGGATCTCGAAGGCCGCCGCGAACATGGCCTTCGTGAACTTGGCCCGTGACCTCTCGCCCGACGGCGTGATGGTAGTGGTGCTCCACCCCGGGTTCGTGCGCACGGACTTGACTGGCGGGCGCGGCGACATCACCCCGGACGTCGCCGCCCGCGGCCTGGTCGCGCGCATCGACGAGGTCACGCCGGAGACGTCGGGCGCTGCGTTCCTGCACGCGAACGGCGAGGTCTTGCCCTGGTGAGCACGACGGACGATCCCCAGGGCGGCTTGCTCGATCGCTACGGCCAGGCCGCGATCGCGGTGCGCCACGCGTTGGCCGCGGGCGACGCCGCCGCGGCGTTGGACGCCTTGCCGGGCCTCGACGACGCGCACCGGATCGAGATCCTGCTCGGCGCGGCCATCCGGGACGGCCAGGAGGACTTCTCGGCCGTCGGGTGGTGGCTCGCCGGCGACATGGCCCAGCTCTGCGCTGTCCTCGCTACGCCGCCCGACACCCGGCTCGATGATCGCGCGGTGGGGCTCATCATCCGGCGACGGGCGCCCGAGCACTGGCGGGCGGACGGCCCCGCGCCCCGCGTGAACACCCCCGAGGACGTCGCAGACGCGCTCGTTAGCGGCGCGGGCGGGCTCGCGATCCTCGACCAGCTCCACGACAGGCTCATCTACTCGGCGGTGCGCGAGTACTACGTGGCCGGCACGATCCACGCGCTCGGCGTCCGCCCGCTGTTGATCCTCGCCGGCTGCCGGCGGGCCTGATGTCCACGGATCGGCAAAAGCGCCCCGATCCGAAGGAGATGATCGCCAAGGCACCGCCTTCGAAGCGGGCGGACCTGGCGGCCGAGCTCAACCGGCCGGAAGTCCAACGCGCGCTGCAAAAGGCCGAGGGCGGGATTGACGCGGACCTCGCTGCCCAGCTCGCGCCCCAGCTTGGCAACGACGCGCTGCAGGAGCTGTTGAAGGCGGGCTCGGAGACCACCACGGGCTCGACGAACGCCACGGCCGTGGACGGGCAAGGGCAGGAGTCCGACGAGGAGCAGGAGCAAGAGCAGGAGCAAGAGCAGGAGCAAGACCTGGAGACGGAGGTCCAGGCGATCTTGCCGAGCTTCTCGGGGCCGTCGGGCGCGCCGGGGGCGAGCCCCTGGGCGATGGGGAAATTCTTCGGGGGGGACGGCGACGCCGACGAGGAAGCTGGGCCCGCCGTCACCGGGCGGTGGCGGCCGATGCCGTCCCTGCCGGAGCCGGAGGACTTGCCGTTCGGCGGCGTGGACGACCCCGCCCCGCCGGCGCCGCAGGGCGAGGGGACCTGGCTCGACGAGGCGCGGCGCGAGCTCGGGCGGGCGCCGTGGTCGCGGGACTTGCTCGGACGAGGGCTGCGAGACCCGACCGCGCTCTGTCGGCCCAGCTTCGAGCCGGAGGAGCTCGAGGAGGGGCTCGACACGCCGTTCGGGCGCGCGCGGGCCGCGATTGCGCTGTTGGCGACGCACGCGGAGGCTCGGGACGCGCGCCGGTTGGCGTGGACGCTGGCCGGCGCGGGCTCGGCAATGGCGCCGCGGCAGATGGGGTTCTCGGGCGCGACGGCGCGCGCGCTGCACGGCTTGTCGGTCTTGCTGGGTAGGCTGCCCAACCGCGACGACTGGGAGTCGGTGCTGGAGGCGCGGCTCTGCGTCAACGCCCGGGCCGTGGCGGAGCAGGCTGCTGACCGCCTGGAGGTCGGGACGCTCGGCGCAGTCGCGTTGTTCACGCTCGTGATGGCGACCGAGCCGGCCGAGACCGAGCCCGATGTGTTGCCCGAGCCTCACCCTGGCGCCCGCGACGCGTTGGCGCTCGCCGCGCGCCTCGTGGAGATCCCGCAGCTCGAGCCCTGGGTGGCCCACGACGCTGTCGTGGACGACGTAGACGGGACCGCGGCGATCGACCGCATCTTGGAGGCGTACACCGGCGAGCTGCCCGGACCGCACCGCCTCGAGCCCTTGTTTACCCGGATGAACGGGCTGCTGGACGCGCTCGGGCTCGCCCAGCTCGAGCTCGCCGCGGCCGCGTTCGCCGCAGTGGCCGCGGGCGTCCCTCGACCGACGGCGCTGGAGGCCATTCGCGCTGGTGACGCTGCCCTGGTGCGCGTCGCGCGGCGCCTGGTCCGCGTGGGGCGCGCGCTCGAGTCCGAGGTGGACGAGGACGCCATCACCGCGCTCTCCTGGGAAGCGGTGGCCGTGCGCGAGGGCGCGGACCTTGCCCGCACGGCCGCGCTGGACGCCCTCGCCCGGGCGCTCGCGCCGGAGACATTGCCCCGCGAGGCGGACGCCGAGATGGACGCCGCCCGGGACTCCTTGCTGTCCGCCCGCTTCGAGGCTGCGCGGGCAGCGGCGCCCCCGGCGTTGATCCCGGGCATCGCGCTCCGGGAAGGCAAGCCTGCGCTCGCCGCTGCTGCGCTGGAGTTGGACGACACCACGGTCGGCCTCTCGATGCGGATCGGCATCGCGCTCGCGCTCGGCCAGCCGGCGGGTGCGCTCGGCCTTCGCCTGCAGCTCGCCGGCCAGGCCGCGGGCCTCCCGTTCGCGGTTGCCGAGGGCGCGATCGCCCAGACGGTGGACGCCCCGGACCCGTTCGAGCCCCTCCGCCAGGCCGCGGCGTGGCTCCGCGCCGAGGGCGCCGGCGGGGCGCTGGCGCTGCTGCTCGGGCGCTGGGGCGAGCTCCGCCAAGGGCGGCCCTTCGGCGAAGCTGGCGGGTGAGTGCACCGGCCAGATTCGCCCACGGTTCGGTCCCGCCGAAGACGGCGGGACCGAGACCGCGCGGGCCGGCCCGCGATACGGCGCCACCATGGTGACCGCCTATGCCCCGTGACGCGCTCGTCGTCCTCGGGATCGAGACGTCGTGCGATGACACCGCCGCCGCGGTGGTCGACGGCAGCGGCGTGCGCTCGGACGTCGTCTGGAGCCAGGACCTCCACGCGAAGTACGGCGGCGTCGTCCCCGAGCTCGCGAGCCGGGCCCACGCGTCCCAGGTCGTCCCCGTCGTGCGGGCCGCGCTGGCGCAGGCGGGGGTTCAGCGCCCGGACGCGATCGCAGTGACCGCGGGGCCGGGCTTGATGGGCGCGGTGCTCGTCGGCCTCTGCTACGCGAAGGGGGCGTCGCTCGGCTGGGGCGTGCCGTTCATCGGGGTCAACCACCTCGAGGCGCACTTGCTGTCCGGCCTGATGGAGCCCGAGCCGCCGGCGTTCCCGTTCCTCTCGCTGGTCGTCAGTGGTGGCCACACGACGCTCTACGCGGTGCGTGGGCTCTCGGACTACACGGTCGTCTCGGAGACCGTGGACGACGCCGTCGGCGAGGCCTACGACAAGGTCGCGCGGATGCTCGGGCTCGGGTACCCGGGGGGCCCGGCCGTGGACCGCCTGGCGGCGCTCGGAGACCCCGCCGCGATCGCGTTCCCGAGGCCCCGCCTCGCCCGCGTGCTGGACGGCGTGCGCCAGCCGGTGGATGACATGAGCTTCTCCGGCCTCAAGACCGCGGTGCGGGCTGCGCTCGAGCGCCAGCCCAACCTCGCGCCGGCCGACGTGTGCGCGTCGTTCCAGCAGGCGGTGGTCGATGTCGTGTGCAGCCGCGTCCGCGCCGCCGCGACGCAAGGTGACATCCGCGAGGTCACGGCCGGCGGCGGGGCCGCTGCCAACTCGGGGATCCGCGCGGGGCTCGGCGCGCTCGGCCTCCGCGTCGTGCTCCCGCCGCGCGGACGTTGCACGGACAACGCCGCGATGATCGCGCACCTCGGCCGCCTGAAGCTGCTCTCCGGGGCGCCGTCCGACACGCTCGACCGCACCGCCCGGTCGCCCTGGTCGCCCGGGGCGTAGCCGCTGGTCGGTGCGCCGGGCGAGACCGCCCGGCGGCCCCGGCCGTTTTGAGCTAAGCGGGTCGGCGATGTCCTCTACCTTCGAGCTCTTGCTCGCCCACTTGCAAGAAGATCCGTTGATGATCCTGATGGTGCTCACCTCGGTGTTCGCCGTCGCGGTCGCCCTGGAGCGCCTCCTGATGATGCTCCGCGGCCTCTGGGCGATCCGGAGCGTCGAGACCCGCGTGCTGACGCCGCTGCGGGCCGGCCGCTTCGACGACGCCCGCCAGGGCTGTCGGTCGGTCGGTGCGCCGATCCGGGACGTCTTCATCGCCGGCCTGGACCGCGCGCTCGGCAAGGTCCAGGGCGAGCCAGGGATGGCGATGGCGCGCGAGCAACGGCGCGCGGTCGCGGCCTACAAGGCTTGGCTCTGGATCCTCGGCACCACCGGGGCGCTGATGCCGTTCGTCGGCTTGCTCGGCACCGTAGTCGGCGTCATGGGGAGCTTCCGCGCCATCGGCGAGAGCGGTCAAGGCGGCTTCGCGGTGGTGTCCTCCGGCATCTCCCAGGCGCTGATCGCCACGGCGGTCGGCCTGTTCGTCGCCCTCGAGGCGGTCATCCTGTTCAACCTGCTGCAGAACCTCGCTGGCTCCATCGCTCGGCGGCTCGCGTACTCGACAGACGAGGCGCTCGAGCTGATCCGGGTCCGCGCGGCCACGCCGGGCCCCGCTGCCAGCGTCGCGCCGCAGGGCAGCCCCACCCACATCCCCGTCGAGGGCCAGAATGCAGGCAGCGCCGCAAAGTAGCGACGGCGGGACCGGCGAGGATGACGAGGCGATCTTCGCCGAGATCAACATCACGCCGCTGACCGACATCTTCCTCGTGCTGCTCATCATCTTCATGGTGGTGTCCAGCTCGATGGTCGAGGCCGAGAAGGCGTCGAGCCAGACGAAGGGCTTGCAATCCGAGCGCGCGCTCCAGGTGCAGACGCCCCAGGGGACAGGCGACTCGCCGCTGGTGCCGAAGGACGTCGTGATCTCGATCCTGCCCGACGGCACGTTGTTCGTGGACTCGGACGAGGTGACGATGGACACGCTCGGAGAGAAGCTCGCGTCCGTGAAGGCGGCCGGCAACATCACCCGCGTCGTCATCCGTGGCGACGAAGCCGCGACCTACGACCTGATCATGAAGGTCATCGCGCGCTGCCGCACCGCCGGGCTGACCGACATCGCGCTCGCGAGCCGCGCCGCACGGTGACCGAACCCGGGCGGCTCTCGATCATCGCAACGCCCATCGGGGACGCCGACGACATCAGCCTGCGTGCGCTGCGCCTCTTGCGCGACGTGGCGGAGCTCTACGCCGAGGACACGCGTGTCACGGCCGACCTGCTGCGGCACCACGCGATCCCCCGCTCCACCCGCAGCTGCCACGACCACAACGAGCAAGCCCGCGCCGACGAGATCATCGAGCACCTGCGCGCTGGCCGCAGCGTTGGCTTGGTCTCGGACGCCGGCACGCCGCTGATCTCCGACCCCGGCTACCGGGTCGTCTCGCTCGTCCGCGCCGCCGGCTTCGCGATCGACGTGGTGCCCGGCCCCTGCGCGCTCGTCGCTGGGTTGGTTGGCAGCGGGCTCCCTACGGACCAGTTTTGCTTCGCCGGGTTCTTGCCCGCCTCGGAGCCAAGCTTGCGTGCGCGGTTGGCGGACCTCGCGGGGTTTGACGGCACGCTCGTGTTCTACGAGTCGCCGCGCCGGTTGGCGGACACCCTGGCCGTGATCGCCGAGGTTTGGCCGAGCCGCGACGTTGTCGTGGCCCGGAACCTGACCAAGGCGCACGAGCAGTGGCTCACCGGGCGCGCGGGCGAGGTGGGAGCCGCGCTGGGCGCGGAGACGCGTGGCGAGGTCGTGCTGATGGTCGGGCGCGGCGCCGCGGTGGTGATCGACCCCGACGAGCGCATCCGCGCCTTGCTCGCCGAGGGGATGGACGCCCGCAGGGTGCGGGACGTCGTGGCCGCCGAGACCGGGCTGCCCCGGCGCGACATCTACTCGAGGGTGCTCGCGCTGAGGGGCTAGTAGCAATTCCCACATCCGCTCCGTCAACTTTCCGTGAAGCCCAGCGCGCGCGCGTCTCCCCGTGTACGGTTCCAATACCCCCGGAGCTGGCATGCTCACACTTCTGCTGGCAATGTCCTGTATTGGTCTCCCAACACCGACCGCCCGGGCTGCGATCCCCGAGGTCCGCTCGCCCGCCGAGCCCATGATCCTGCGGGAGTGCTTCGCAGCGCCGGCGCCCGCTTGGCGGGCCCCTGCGCCCTCCCCGCCCCCGGCGTCCGCTCCGGTTTACCCCGCGTCTCGATCCGTCTCGAGCACGAGCGGGCGGATCCAGGGATCCGTCGTCGACGATGGCGGGCTCGCCCTGCCCGGCGCGCTCCTAACGCTGGCCAGCCCCTCGCTGATCGGCGGCGCGATGCAGCGCACGACCGACGACCAGGGCGACTTCGCCTTCGACCAGCTGCCGCCCGGGAGCTACGAGCTGGTGGCCCAGGTGCAGGGGTTCGGGACCGTGAAGAAGCACGGCGTCGAGGTCCAGCTCGGCCGGGTCACCGCAGTAGCAGTTGAGATGAGGGCGGGAGGGGCGGCTGTGGACGTCGTCGGCGAACGCGCAGTCGTTGACAGGGAGCAAGCCTCGTCCACGACGACGATGACGAGCGACTTCCTCCAGCGCATCCCGACAGGCCGCTCCTACCAGGACGCGGTTGGCCAGGCCGCCGGCGTGATCGGGGGCGCGAACCCCAACGCGGCGGGCGGCTCCTACAACGAGAACACCATCGTGCTCGACGGGGTCCGCTCGGGTGGCGCCCCGGCCCCCACCAGCACCGTCACGACCGAAGCCCCACCTTCCTCGACAGGCTGGGGCGACACGGTGTTCCTCTCGAACGACGACTCGATGAGCCTCGCGAGCGCCCAGCGCTTGCTCTGGGCCGCCCAGAACGGCTGGGGGGTGCAGCCCGCGCAGGTCCGGCCCCACGAGCTCCTGAACTACTTCAGCTTCGACACCGTGCCCGTCAACGCCTCCGACACCTTCAGCATGCTCGGCTCCGCGCGCCAGTCCGAGGACGACACCCTCACTGTCTCCTTCGCCGTCCGGGGTGCGAGCCCGCCCCACGCGCCGCTGGACCTCACGATCGTGTTGGACCGCTCGGGCTCGATGGCTTCTGAGGGCCGCATGGAGTACCTGAAGCGAGGGCTCCGGGACATGCAGGAGGGTTTGAAGCCCGGTGACAGGCTCGACGTGGTGCTGTTCGACGACGAGGTCTGTACGCCACTCCAGAACTTCGTCGTCGGTCGTGACAGTCCCCGCGTCCTGGACGACCTGATCGCGGCGCTGCGGCCGCGCGGGAGCACAGACCTGGACATCGGGTTGCGGGAGGGCTACCGCATCGCCACGGGTCGTAGCGCTGTCGCGGGCCGCAATCGTCGCGTGATGCTGATCACCGACGCCGAACTCAACACCGGCAGCGTGAACCCCGACGTCGTCTCGGAGATCGGCGAGGCGTACGAGGGCGCCGGGGTCCGCCTCACCGCTATCGGCGTTGGACATGACTTTCGGGACGACGTGCTCGACAAGCTCTCCGAGAAGGGCAAGGGCGCGTACGTGTACCTCGGGAGCGAAGCCGTCGTGGATCGGCTGTTTGGCGCCGGCTTCGAGTCGCTCACCCGAACCGTCGCCCACGACGTGCACTTCAGCGTCGACCTGCCGCCGAGCCTCGCGATGGAGAAGTTCTACGGCGAGGAGAGCAGCACGGATCCCGACGACATCCAACCCATCCACTACTACTCGGGTACCACGCAACTGTTCCTCCAGGACTTGACGATCAGGGGCTCGAAGCTCGTGAAGACCGACCCGGTGACGTTCCTCGTCGACTACGCGGATCCCGAGACCGGCGCGGCCCGCCACCAGTCGTGGCGCACGACGGTTGGGGAGCTGCTCATGGCGGACCAACACAACGTGACGAAGGGCCGGGCGCTCGTCGCGTGGACGGACGTGGTCCTGGCAAAAGCGCTCGGCCAAGAGCCTTGCAAAGCGGCGTTCCCAACTTGGCAGCAACGCGTGTCCGAGGTCGGCGCCGACTCGGAGGTCGCTTGGCTCGCGGGAATTACCCGGGGTCTTTGTCCGGCGGTGGCGGAGCGAGCGCGGCGGCCGGACGTCTCCTGGAAGCTCCGCATCGACAGCGATCAGCCAATCACGGGGGCGGGCCTCCAGTGCGGGGCCCAAACCAGCACCGACACTCTCGGGGCCGACGACACCGTCGCCCAATTCACCGCCGAGCCCGGGCCGTGCGACTTGACCCTCGACGGCGTGACCCCGCTGCGGGCCCGCGTGGAGATCCCCGTGGTGGGCGGCGCCGGGCGCTGCCTCGTCCGGGGCGGGGTGATGAGCTGTAACTGACGGGTCGTCCCTAGTTGCAGTGCGAGTCGGTCGACGGGTCGATCGCGGCGTCGATGGTCACCGTGCTGTCGTACGGGGACGAGCTGTCGATGATGTCGAGCGCGATGCACTTGACCTCGCCATCGGGGCACGCGACGCACTCGTCGCCGTACAGCGGCAAGAAGTCGCAGATGTCGTAGCCGATGCCGTCCGAGACCGGCCGGCTGTCGATCAGGCCGGTCACTTCGGTGTTCCGGATGGAGCCCGCGTCGGTGGCGAACGTGCCGGTGAACTGCAGGTCGTAGACGGGCACCTCGGTGGAGCCGCTGGAGAGGCTCGCGTCCATCGGCCCGGCGGTGAACGCCGGGTTGCCGGCGAAGCTGCTCGCGGGGAAGTCGATCGCGTACGCGCACTGGTACTGGATGAGCGCGCCGTTGTGGATCTGGCCAGCGGCGGCGACGGTGTCGATGGTGGCGCCGGAGGACTGCACCATGATCAGCAGGTGGTCGGCGTCGAGCTGGCCGGTGAGCGCGGCGCCGGCGCTGGAGGACGGCGCGACCCAGGTGATGTCCGACCCGGTCAGGTCGATGTCGTAGGTGTGGTCGTCGAGGGTGACCGACGTGCTCTCACCAGCGGTGGTGAACGAGGACGTGTACGCGGCGTCGCAGACGGAGACCTCGACGTCGTAGGTCGACGAGCGGTCGAGCAGGTCGTCCGGGACAAAGCCGACGCTCATCCCGTCGCCTGCGAGCGCGGTGGAGCCAGAGACGGCGGCGCCCGAGCTGTCGGTGACCGAGACCGACGCGGTGGTAGCGGCCGCGGAGAACATCGCGGAGATGGACGTGTCCACCCCGACGTCCGTGGCCCCTGTGGCCGGGCTGAAGCTGGTGACCGTCGCGGTGCAATCGGCGTCCGTGTCGGTGTCCGTATCCGCGTCGCTGTCGGCGTCCGTGTCGGTGTCGGCGTCTGCGTCCGTGTCGGCGTCCGCGCCAGAGGTGTCGGAGTCGACCGACTTGCCGTCACAGCCCGGCAACAGGGCTGCCAGGGCGAAAGGGAGCACGACGGAGAAGGCAGGGGAAAGGACGAGATTGCGCATGAAGTACCTCGGGCGGGCGGCTGCTATCATGCCCGGAGATCGCGTCGAGGCGATAGGAGGAAATGCATGTCCGACGACGTCATCCTGTCCCTCCACGTCAACGGTGAGCCGCAGCGGCGGCTCATCCCAGCGGCGCGCACGCTCTTGGACTTCCTGCGGGAAGACCTGGCGCTGACCGGCTCCAAGCACGGCTGTGACGTCGGGGACTGCGGCGCGTGCACGGTGCGCGTGGACGGCCTCCCGCGGTTGGCCTGCATCACGCTCGCGGCCGAGATGGAGGGCGCGTCGGTGCAGACCATCGAGGGCATCGGGCCCGCGGAGGCCCCCGTCGTCGCGGCGTTCGACAAGCACGTCGCGAGCCAGTGCGGCTACTGCACGCCCGGCATCGTGCTGTGCTTGGCCCACCTGCTCTCAGAGCAGCCCTCGCCGAGCGATGACGCGATCCGGGACGCGCTTGGGTCCAACATCTGCCGGTGCACCGGGTACACCAAGATCCTCGCGGCCGCCCGCGAAGTGGCGAGGGGGGAGCGATGAGCGACAGCGAGAACCGGCCTGGCTGGGCCGTCTACCCAACGCACACGGGCGAGGCCGCGGAGGGCGGCGTGGTCGGGCGCTCCGAGCGCAAGATCGACGGGCGCGCCCGCATCGTCGGCGCAGCGGTGTACACCGACGACATCAAGCTGCCGCGGATGGTCTACGGGAAGTTCGTTCGCTCCACCGAGCCGCACGCGCGGATTGTGAATGTGGATGTATCGGCCGCGTTGGCGATCCCCGGGGTCGTCGGGTTCGCGCTTGGCGAAGAACTACCGAAGAAGTACGGGGTCATCCCGGTCGCGCAGGACGAGACCGCGATGGCCATCGGCAAGGTTCGATACATCGGTGAGCCGGTCGCATGTATCGCTGCCGTGGACGAGGAGACCGCGCACCGGGCTGCCCGCGCGGTCAAGGTCACCTACGAGCGCCTGGTGCCCGTGCTCACTATCGAAGACGCCCTCGATCCGACGAAGCCCCACATCCACGAGGCGTCGCGCAAGCCGTCCAACATCCTGCGCCGTGTATTCCAGGAGTACGGGGACATCGACGTCGGCTTCGCAGCCGCCGACCTCGTCATCGAGGACACGTACGAGTACCCCGGCAGCACGCACGTCCCGCTCGAGACCCACGTCGCGCTCGCCAACCCCGAGCCCGACGGCAAGCTCACGCTCTGGTCCAGCACCCAGAACCCCCACTACGTCCACCGGGACGTCGCGCACGTGCTCGGCATGCGGGAGCAAGACGTCCGGCTCATCAAGCCCGCCATCGGCGCCGGGTACGGCGGGAAGTGCGATCCCTTCTGCACCGACATCGTCGCCGCCCACCTGGCCCGCAAGCTCGGTCGGCCCGTGAAGATCGCGCTGGAGCGCGAGGAGGTGTTCTACACCCACCGCGGCCGCCACCCGACGCGCCTGTGGCTGAAGATGGGGTTCAAGAAGGACGGCAGCATCACCGCGATCGATTTCAAGGCCTGGGCCGAGGGCGGCGCCTACGCCAGCTACGGGGTGGTCACCAGCTACTACCTCGGCGTGTTCATGCCGCTGCCGTACCGGCTGGAGAACTACCGCTTCGAGTCGCACCGACTGTACACGAACAAGCCGCCGTGCGGCCCGAAGCGCGGGCACGGGGCGATCCAACCGCGGCTCGCGCTCGAGATGCACGTGGACCGGGCCGCGGAGAAGCTGGGCTTGGACCCTGCTGAGATGCGGAAGGCCAACTGCATCGAGCCCGACAGCGAGACCTGCAACGGGCTCAAGGTCACCTCCGTCGGCATGAAGGAGTGCATCGACGCCGTGGTGAACGCCAGCGGCTACGCCGAGCGGCGCGGCAAGCTCGGCCCCGGTCGGGGTCTCGGGCTCGCGGCGTCGGCCTACATGTGCGGCGCCCTGCACCCCGTGTATCAAAACGAGCTCTCGCAGTCGTCTGTGCAGCTCAAGGTGGATCGCTCGGGGGAGGTGACCCTGTTCTCCGGGACCGCCGACTGCGGCCAGGGCAGCATCCACATGCTCGCCGCGCTCTGCGCCGAGCGGCTCGGGATCGAGCCCTCGGACGTGCGGGTGATCGAAGGGGACACGGCGCTCACGCCCGTGGACCTCGGGAGCTACTCCTCCCGGGTCACCTTCATGGCGGGCAACGCCTGTATCTCGGCCTCCGATCGCGCCCGCGAGCGGCTGGCCACGGCTGTCGCCGCCAAGCTCGCGGTAGACCCCGCCGCGCTCTCGTTCCAGGGGCGCAGGGTGTTCGTCACCGCGGACCCAACCAGGGGCGTAGCGTTCGTCGACGCCGTGTGGCTCGCGGAGGAGATGTTCGGCCCGATCGGGGAGGTCGGCGGGTACAAGCCCCACAAGATCGGGAGCCGCTTCCGCCGCCAGTCCGTCGGGCCCTCCCCCGCGTACTCGTTCACCGCCCAGGTCGCCGAGGTGACCGTAGACGTCGAGACCGGCATCGTGCGGGTCGACAAGATCTGGGTCGCGCACGACTGCGGCCGCGCGATCAACCGCACGATCGTCGAGGGCCAGATCGAGGGCTGCGTGTACATGGGCGTCGGCGAGGCGCTCTACGAGGAGCAGCGATACCGGGGTGCGATGATGGCGACCCCCAGCCTGCTCGAGTACAAGATCCCGACCATCCACGAGACCCCCGAGATCGAGACGTTCATCATCGAGACGCACGATCCGAACGGGCCTTTTGGCGCGAAGGAGGCGGGCGAAGGTCCGCAGCTCTCGACCGTCCCCGCGATCGCCAACGCGCTCCACGACGCCACGGGCGTCTGGTTCCTCAAGCCCCCGTACACGCCGGACAGGGTGCTCAGCGCGCTGTCGCGGAAGGCGACCTGATGCTGCCCCTCTCTCGCTTCGACTACCAGGCGCCGACCGACCTGCTCGACGCCTCCCGCTTGCTCTCCCAGCCGGGCAGTCAGCTGATCGCCGGCGGCACGGACCTGCTGGTCTCGATGAAGCACCGGCTGTTCGAGCCCACGTTGCTCGTGTCCACGCGCCGGCTGGGGCTGCGCGGGATCACCGAGTCCGGCGGCTGGCTCGAGATCGGCGCAGCGACGACGTTGCGCGAGGTCGCCCGGCACGCGACGGTGAACGCGCGGCTCCCGGCGCTCGCGGCGGCCTGTCGCACGGTCGCGACCCCGACCATCCAGGCGATGGCGACGCTCGGCGGGAACCTGGTGCTTGATACACGATGCATGTATTACAACCAGCCCGCGGGTTGGCGTGCTTCGCTGGGCTATTGCTTAAAACGCGAGGGCACGATCTGCCACGTCGCGCCGAAAGGCCGCGGCTGCTACGCGACACACGCGGCCGACACTGTCCCGGCGCTGTGGCTGCTCGGGGCGCAAGCGGAGCTCGTCTCGGTGCGCGGCGTACGGCGGGTGAATGTATCAGAGATGTATCACGACGACGGGATGGCTTGGCTGCGGCTCGAGCGCGACGAGGTGCTCACGCGCGTGCTCGTCCCGCTTGACACACGGGCCGTGTGTCACCGCAAGCTCCGTACCCGGCAGGCGATCGACTACGCGCAGGTGCTGGTCGCCGTTGGCGGTCCGGCGGGGCGCGGGGGGCCGTGGTCCGCGGTGATCTCGTCCGTCAGCTCCCGGCCGATGTACGTCGAGGCCGAGAGCCGCGAGGCGCTCGCCGAGGCCGCGTTCAAGGCGTGCCAGCCGTTGAGCACGCACATGGCGCCGGCGACGTGGCGGAAGAAGATGGTGCGGGTCGAGGTCGCGCGGGCTGCGGCTCAGGTCTTGGGGTAGGGCCTCCAAGCTTCCGACACGGAGGCGCGGAGACACGGAGAGGCCGTGGTGCTGCCGCCTCTTGTGCTCCGGTCTAGTGCCCGGGGAAGTGCACCGAGTCTGACGCCTCGGCACGCGTGTCCGTCCGCAGGAAAACGTCCTCGCCGACCTCGACGAGCGACAGCGCGTGCCCACGCGCGACGTCGTGCCCGTGCCCGTGCACCGGGATCAGCGAGTGGCCCTCGCGCGCCCAGGTGACCGCGGTGGCGCGGTCGATGTGCCGGGCGCGGGTGTTCTTGATCCGCACCTCGAGCTGCTGAATGCGGCCGCCGTTCATGTCTGCGTGCAGGATCTCGATGTCAGCCACGGTCGCTCCAAGGGTGCCGGGCCTTATCGCTACGCGCGCAGGGAGACAAACAATCACCGGCGTCCGCCGCGGTTTGGGAGTAACGGATCGGATGCGCGCCCTCTCTTGGTTGGTCCTGCCTCTCTCGCTCTCGTGTGCCCATCGCCCGGCGGAGCCCGTGGTGTCAGCGGCACCGTCTGCGCCCCACCTGCCGTCGCCGGTCGGCGCGCTCTATGTCCGGCACCTCGCCCGGCCGGTTGACCCGCTGGTCGCGCAGGTGCTTGGCTCCGACCCGTGGGAGGAGGTGCTCTCGGGCGCCGCCGCGGGCGTCGCGCTCGAGGTCGCTGCCCGGCGCGACGTGGACCTCTCCACTGCCCGGTGGGCGGCGGTGCGGGCCGGCTACCCGTACCCGGTGCTCGACATGCAAGTGGTTCACGTCGACCACGAGGCGATACCCAAGCTGACGCTGCCGGTGAGCGGTGATCTCGGCCTGGTGCGCGCCCGCGGGCCCGACGACGACATCTGGGTGGTGCTCCGGGGCGCCTCGGGGCCGGCGCTTCCCCCGATCCCGCGCGAGGCCCAAGTCGGGGACCTGGTCCCCCTCTCGGGGGCGCAGTGGCGCGCGTCGGACCCGAGCGGCAACGTGCGTGTGGTCGAGAAGGGGCTGTTGCTCGACCGGGCCGGGGAGTGGCTCTTGGAGGCCGTCGCCGATGGCCACGTCGTCGCGACGCTGCCGGTGTACGTCGGGGAGCGAACCCCGGAGACGCCGCCGTTCCAGGGCCAGCTCGCGGGGGACGACCCGGAGGAGGCGATGTTCAACGCGCTGGCGTCCTTGTGGGACTGGTACGGCCGGGACGCGCCGGTGCGCGACTCGGGCATCGACTCCGTCGCGCGGGCGCGGCTGCGGGCGTTGACCGCGGGCGGGGAGACCGAGCCGGCGGCGATGCTGCTGCGCCGCTCGGGGTTCGTGGACGGCGCCAACGGCAGCGAGTGCCGCGCGGACTCGCTGCGGGCGTGCCTCGAGCAGATGTGGTGGTCCGCCGACCAGCGGGCGATCTTCGCCCCGGACTTCAGCTCGGTCGGCGTCGCCGCCCAGGGCGAAGGGCAAGGCGTGCGCGTCGTGGTGATGGTCGCGCGGTAGGGAGGGGGGGCGGGCTGCGGACGAGGTTTGCCGAGCGTCGGCGACGGCGGGGCGGCCTCGGCGGCGAGCCTCGATAGGTGGCGACCGGTCGGCGCTCCGGACTTCCGGGATTTGTGGGCCGGAGCGCCGATCCTCCGGAGGTGGCGGTCGAGCGGTGGACAATCGTCGGCCGGGGCGACGTGGTTTTGGACCGTCGGCGCTCCGGACGGGGATGGGCACCACGAAGCGCGCGGAGCGCGAGGAGGGAGGCGGGAGATGTGGGCGTGCAGCGTCGGCTCGGCGGACGCTCCGGTAGTTGACTCCGACATCGAGGTCGACCGACTCCATGCTCTGCGAATCGACGGCCCCTTGTGTGTTTTGCCCCGATCGACCTGGTGGCGGGTGAACATCTCATTGGCTACGCTTCACGCATCGGAGGCCGCGGGCGCATGAGAATCCCCAGAGGCCACCTGCAGGAGATGGCGCCGCTCGCGCTCCCGGAGGCGCGCATGACTGACGACCACGTGAAGAGGATCTGATGATGCCCTTCTACCTCCTCGCATGCACCCAACCGGCCACCTCCCTGTCGTACTCGGGAGCCGAGCGGGTCCCGATCGCGCTCTCCATAGACGACGCGGACTACGTGCTCGGCAAGACCGCGTTCAGCGTGATCGGGGACATCGACGTGAACGGGGACGGCTACCCGGACGTGTTCATGGCAGCGCAGGAGGAGTACGGCGACGTCTACACGTGGCTAGGCACCTCAGACGGCTTCGAGGCCGCTGCGGATGAGGTGTTTCTCCTAGGGTACGAAGAGATCGCCCGGGAGGCGATCCCGATCGCGGCCGCGGACGTGAACGGGGACGGCTTCGACGACGTTTTCGCGACCGATCACGACACCCAGCAGGTGTTCGGATACCCCGGGGGACCCGACGGGCCGGCGGAGCCCGCGACCTGGATGCTCCCGGCGCCGAGTGATGGCGTGGCGTCCATCGGGAACGCCGGGGACGTGAACCGTGACGGATATGAGGACCTCGTCGTCGGCATGCCCGAGTACGGCGACTCGCCGAGTCGGGTCGTGATCTACCTTGGGTCGGTCGACGGGCCTCGGGCCGATGGGAGTGCCACCGAGCTGCATGCACGGGACAATCCCGGGGATGCGCTGGACGTGTTTGGGTTCGCGGTTGACGGCGCTGGCGACCTGAACGGTGATAGTTGGCCTGACATCGTGGTCGGCGGGAACTCTGGTTACACCCAAGTGTTCTATGGCTCGGAGGCGGGCTTCGGTGACGAAGCCACCACCGTACTCGAGACCGTCGGGATGACGTGGTCGGTCGCTGGCGTCGGAGACACGAATGGAGATGGATACGACGACGTGCTGATCGGGACGCCGCGACCCGACTTTCCCGAAGAGTGCAGGGCCGTCGATGCCTGCCGGGGTGAGGCCCGACTGTTCCTCGGGGGCCCGGAGGGCGTGTCGGCTGCACCAGCGGCCTCTCGCACCCGGTCCGATGTCGAAGCCTTCTACGGCTATGCTGTCGCCCCAGCCGGCGACATCAACGCGGACGGCAGGGCCGACGTGATCGCGGGCGCCGCCGCTGAGCCGGAGATCTTCCTCGGCACCCCGGATGGCATCGCCGCGGAACCGCTGTGCCGGCCCTTCCGCGGTCCAGGGGGTTGGGCGGCGGGCGACATTGACGGGGACGGCTTGGGGGACGTCGTGATGTCGGGCGGCTACGTGTACCTCGCGACGACGCTTTTGGCCGACTTGGCTCCCGCCCCTGACACGGGTGGCTCCCACGCCAAGACGGGGTGTGCGACTGCGGCTGGGTCGTGCTCCGGTGCGCTTCTGACACTCGCGGCGCTTGTTTGCGCGCGCTCCCGGAGGCGCGCGTGACCGACGACCTCGGGATCGCGGAGCGGTCCGCCGCCCGACGTGAAGGCCAAGGCGTCCGTGTCGCGGTGGTGGTCGCGCGGTGAGGTGGACCGCGCGCTGAGCCCGCCCGCACGCGCGGGACCGGGCGTTGGCATCAACCTTGCTTGGTTGGTCGGCGCCTCCTGGAGCCTCGCATGTTGATCCTGACCCTCCTCGCTTGCCAGTCCGCCGATCGGTTCTTCGTCGTCGACAACTTCACCGACGGGATCGAGCTCTCGGATGACGCCGTGGCGGGGTCCTACGCCTTCGGCAGCGACCTCCACTTCACCGCGATGGAGGCGAGCCACTGGGGCCGGGAGGCGGACCTGTCCGGGTTCACGCTGGTCAGCTCCGACCCGGCGGTCGTCACGATCTCGAGCAGCGTCCCCACCGAAGACAGCATCGACGCGGAGGCCGAGGCCGTCGGGCCCGGCAGCGCGGACCTGCTGATCCAGGACGAGACGGGCGCGACGGTGCACGCGGTCTCGGTCGAGGTGGCCGTGCCGGACGCGGTGACGTTGGCGCCGAAGCTCGCGATCGACGCCGGCTCCGGGTTCGTCGCGAGCGAGCCACAGAAGATCTTGGTCGGGAGCTACTCTGCGTTTGAAGCCCAGTTCACCGCTGTCGGGCGGGGGCTCGCGGCGCACGGCGTGCTCGGGGCGGTCGGCGGTGACGCGTTGACCGTCGAGGTCGAGGACAGCACGCTCTGGGAGGACCGCGAGTGGCTGTCGGTCTGGCCGACGTTGGCGGGCGAGCAGACGGTGGACGTGCTGGCCGCGGGGGCCGAGCTCGACGAGGTCGTGTTCGAGGCCGTGGACGTCGCGGGCATCGTGGGGCTGCAGGTCATCGGCAACGTCAGCGGCGTCGGGGCCGAGGGGACCGTGATCGTCGGGGTCGTCGGGTTGGACGACGCCGGCGACATGGTGCTCGGCGTGAACCCGACGTGGGTGCTCCCGGACGGCACCGAGTGGGTCGGGGACGAGCTGTCCTACGAGCCCGACGACAGCATCGACCCCGTCACGCTGACCGTGCGGCTCGGCACCGTCGAGACGACGGCGACGATCGCGGGCCGCCCGACGGGGACCCACTCCTCGTCGACGATTGGCTGTTCCAGCGTCCCCGCTGGCCCCGCCGCGTGGCTCGCCCTCGTCGGCGCGCTCGTCCTCGCAGCCCGGCGCCGGCAGAGCTGATCGCTTCGGATTACGGCCGCCGCCCGTCCCGGAGCCCCGAATGCGCCCCTTGTTGCTTCTCGTCCCCGCCGCGTTGCTCGGCTGCCAGGACTACGACCTCAAGGGCGAAAAGGACGACCCCGGGCACGACCTGGACTCCGGCGACACGAGCGTCATCGACACGAGCTCAGACGACGCCTGCGGGAACGACCCGGTCGGGGCCGAAGACGTAGAGCTCAACGACGCGTGCCACTACGAGGTCGGCGGGTTCACGCCGATCGTCGAGTGGGACGTGCCGGGCAAGTCCAGCGACGCGCTGCCGGTAGTCGCCGACCTGGACGGGGACGGCATCCCGGAGATCGTGGTGAACTGGGCGTTCCTCGGGCCCGGCGAGCTGGCGGCCTACCACGGGGACGGCAGCGGCAAGCTGTGGGAGACCAACGGCGCGGACACCGGCTTCGGCGCGCACCCGGCCGTCGCAGACCTCGACGGGGACGGGCTCCCCGAGGTGCTCGTTGTCCGGGAGTACGCGAGCGAGCTGTACACCTTCGGGTCCGGCGTCTACTCGGTCGTCGCGTACTCCTGGGATGGCGTGGAGCAGATGGAGTCCGACACGTTCTCGGACGACTCGTTCGACTACGCGACCGGCGTGACCGTCTCGGACATGGATCACGACGGTTCGCCCGAGGTGATCGCCGGCGCCGCGATCTTGAACAACGATCTCTCGACCCGGGGCATCGGCACGTACGGCCGTGGTTGCCCCGCGTACACCGGGTTCGGGATCTACGGCGAAGGCGCACAGCCGGCCGTGGTGGACCTGGACCTGGACGGGCAGGAGGAGATCCTGACCGGCGACGTGATGTACGACGCCGACGGGTCGGTGGTCGGGCGCGTGAACGGGGCCGAGCAGGGGGCGACCGCCGTAGGCAACTTCGACAGCGACCCGGAGGGCGAGTTCGTCCGCGTGTCCGGGAACGAGATCGAGGCCTACGACACCGATGGCAGCGTGCTCTGGGGGCCGCTGGTGAACCCGAGCGCCAACATCTTCCCGATCCCGGCGGTCGGGGACATCGACGGCGACGGGCTCGCTGAGATCATCGTCGCCGGCGGGAACGTGCTCTGGGCGCTCAACAGCGAGGACGGCTCGCAGCTGTGGAGCGCGCCGGTGCACGACGAGAGCGGCGCGACCGGCGCCAGCATCTTCGACTTCGACGCCGATGGTGTCCCCGAGGTCGTGTACATCGACGAGATCGAGATGGTCGCGTACAACGGCACGGACGGCGCGGTGAAGTTCCTGTCGAACGAGCACGCGTCCGCGACGATGTACGACTACCCGGTGATCGCGGACGTAGACGCCGATGGCCACGCCGAGATCGTGGTCGTCCACGACGCGTTCGAGAGCGGGATGTCGGTGTACGGGGACGCCACCGACTCGTGGGCGCCCGCCCGGTCGGTCTGGAACCAGCACGACTACACGATCACGAACATCAACGACGACCTCTCGGTGCCGGTGACCGCCGTCCCGAACTTCACCGTGTACAACAACTTCCACTCGGCGCTCGCGGTCGCCCCGGGCGAGACGTTGAACGCGGAGCTCGAGGCTGAGGTGCTCGGCGTGTGCACCGAGGACTGCGACGCTGGGACCCTGCGCGTCGTCGGGCGCGCCAAGAACACGGGCGGGAGCGAGGTGCCCGCCGGGATCCCCGTCGCGCTCTACGGGCGCGGCTCGGGCCCGGACGTGCTGCTCGCTACGGCGACGATCCCGGACGCCATCCCGTCCGGCCGCACCAGCGAGGGGATCGAGTTCGTGGTCTCGACTGCAGACCTGGGCGACGCCGACTCGCTCTTCCTGGCCGTGGACGACGACGGCACGGGCACCGGCGTGGTCTCTGAGTGCCTGGAGGACGACAACGGGTTCCTCTGGGAAGGCGAGCTCTGCCCCTGATGCGGCGGGGTGTTCGCGTGGCGTTGGGCGCCGGGGCGGCGTTGCTGGTGGCGGTCGGCGTGGTCGCGACCCACGTCGCGATGGCCCCGGATGACGCGATGGCGCCGTCCCTGTTGTCCGGCGACGTCGTGCTCATCTGGCCGCTCACTCCGGGGGTCGGGGACGTCGTGGCGGTCGTGGACCCCCTCGACCCGTCGGCGTGGACGCTCCGCCGGGTCGAGGCGATCGGCGGGGCGATCGCGTACACCGCGGGGTCCTACGTCCGCGAGGACGAGCCCCAGCTGCTCGACATGGGCCGAGACGACGCCGGGTTCACCGTGATCCAGGAGGGGAGCCACCTCACGCGGCACCTGGCCCGAAGGGTGGACTGGCGGATGGACCCGGTGGGCGTGCCCGACGACAGCGCGTGGTTGGGGGCCGACAACCGGGACGTCGCGCTCGACTCGCGCTGGTGGGGGCCAGTCCCGCTGGCGTACGTCCAAGGCGTCGTGGTGCTGCGGGTCGGCGCGCCCGGCAACCGTTGGCGCGGCTGGTTCGGGCGACCCTGACTCTCCTGGGCGGCGCTGCTCCGCGCTGTCCTGCGCTTTGCGCTAAGCTGTGCGTCCAGCAAGGAGCACCATGAGCAGCAGCGACGGGTACCACCTCAAGTTCACGATCGGCAAGGCCCTCTGGCGGGACCTGTTCTCGGTTGGGCTGCCCTACAAGGTGGCAGACGGCGGCTTCGACCTGATCGAGAACGTGCGCGCGGGCATCAAGCAGCTCGAGGTGCGCCAGAAGGTGAAGGGGCTGCTCGCCGACCGCCAGGTGCCCGAGGTGCTGCACCGCGGCCGCGTGATCGCGGGGAACGTGTGGCAGAGCCGGCGCGAGCAGGTGTACCAAGTCGTCAACGAGCTCGTGCGCGTGAACGGCGAGTGGAAGGTCCAGGTCGACCGCGAGGGCTCGGACTTCAAGTACGCGCAGCAGCGGTTCGGGGTCGAGGCGCACGTGAAGGTGGTCGCGACCGGCAAGGTGTACTTGCTGCGCGAGAACATCGAGTTCCCGTTCGTGATCGAAAAACGCATCGGGGCCGAGGCTTCGCTTGGCGACATCCACTACGACGCCGAGCGGCGCGCGCTGGTCGGCACGCTCGAGGGGGTCACCGTCGACTTTGGCGAGCACGTGATCCTGCAGCTGCTCAACCGGGGCGCCGAGTACCTGATCGCGCAGCAGACGCCGAAGGTGAACCCGGTGCAGATCCTCAAGAAGGACCAGATCGAGGAGATGGTCTCGCCGGCGGGCGGGCCGCTCAAGATCAAGATGGGCGTCGAGGACGTCGCGCTGGACATCTCCGAGGAGGAGCTGACGCTGAAGGTGAAGTTCGGGTTCAGCCAGCTGCAGATCGCGGCGAGCAACCCGTAGCGTCGGCGGTCCGCTCCCGGGGCGCGCGCAGCGCGTCCCACCCGTCGCAGCGCCGCGAAGTCCGAGCAACGATCCGGTGACAGCCCCCACAGGGCTGCTCGCGGTGGGTAGAGTCCCGGCATGTTCAGCTGGCTTGACATGGTCGTCCTCCGGTTCTCGCGCCCCGAGACCGTTGCTCGCCGGGTCGAGATCGTCGAGTGGTGGCGCCCCGCCCCCGACGGCCCGTGGCTCCACCGGGTGGTCCGGCCCGCGGGCGGCGTGAGCCCCGGCCGCATGGCCCCGCTGCCGGCGTTCGGCCTCGACGACGGGGACTCGGACGGGTTCCGGCCGTTCTCCCCCGCGGCGTGACACCGCGGCCGGCCCTCACCCGGTGACGAGCGTGACCTCGCCGGCGGCGACGCGGGGGTGAGCGACCTCGCGGACGCTCGTGCTCCGCAGTGTCAGTACCCGTAGCCCGGCGAGGCGTTCGAGCAGCTGTCGCACTACCCCATCATCGACGGCGGTGCCCGAGAGAGAGACCTCCTGGAGCGCCGGCGAACCGAGGTGGAGCGCCCCGCGACCGAGGTGCCGGTTCCAGCCGAGGTCGAGGTGGGTGACGTGGGGCGGCAGGTCCTCCAGCGCGGCGGCGGCTGCGTCGCTCACGCCGCTCGCCCGCACCTGCAGACGTCGCAGGTTCGGCAGGCGGGCGAAGAGCGCGCGCAGCCCGGCCGCGGCGGGGCCGGGGCTCACCGTGTTCAGCTCGAGCGCGTCCAACGCCGCCAGCGTCGGGTTCTCGGCGAACGCCACGAAGCCTTTGGGCCCGGTCCGGGACCGTACGTGGAGCTCCCGCATGCGGAACGGCACCGAGGCCAGGGCCGCGAGCCCCCGGTTCGCCAGCGGGTCCGTAGAGACCGCCGTGTGCAGCTCCAAGCGTTGGACGTGGCGGAGGATCGGGGACGCCGCCATGCGGGTTGTGCGGGCGTCTTGGCAGTTGCCGAGGTGGAGGAGCTTCAGCCCGGGCACGGGCTCTGCGTCCAAGTAGGCCTCTTGTCGTCCCCACACCTCGTCCGGGAAGCCCCTACGAAACACGACGCGGGTCGCCTCCCGGGCAAACCATCGCCGGGCGGGCACGGCCTCTGCCATGTTCGCGGCCAGCAGCGCGTCGGCGCGAGCCGTCCACGCAGGCGCCTCGGAGGAGAGCGGGCGCGCGGCGACCCGGCACTGCAGCGCGATGAACTCGCCGCGGGGATCGCTGCGCTCGCTCAACATGTCCGCGAGGACCAGCCTCGGCCGATCGTCGTCGGCGTCTGCGAGGATCTCTCCCAGCAGCTGCTGCATCCCGTCGGACATGGACTCTCCGCGCGTACAGGTATCGGCCGTTCTCTGGAACCACCAGTCAACCTGGGTGTCCAAAACCAGTGAACCCCGGTGTACACTATGGCTGTGACCGACCGCCTACGCGTCTACCACCCCGACTACCCCGTGAGCTGGTTCGACCGGGTCATGGACCTGTTCGGTGGCGTCGAGCCGAGCGAGCGTGAGCCGGAGGTCGACTACACGCTGATGGACCGCGGGACGGTGCGCGGCTTGCGCGGCATCCTCGACGGGATGCTCCACATCTCGCTGCTGGGCGCCGAGATGGTGCGCGCGGACACCACGTGGTCGTTGCCGGCGGCGCCGTCGACGCGCCGGGAGCTGGGGGAAGAGATCGTCCGCCGCTTGCGGTTCGGCCAGCTCCAGCCGAGCGGCACGCGCGGGTTCATCAACATTCGCTGGGTGCAGTTCGAGGACGCCCCGCACGGCGCGCGGCTGTTGATCCGCCTGGTGCACGCGCCGAACCACGGCCTGCACAGCTTCCTCGCCGGGAACGTCGGCGTGGAGCGCGCGGACTGGGAAGAGGTCGCCGTAGGCTGAGCCGCGCCGCAAATCCGGGCCATGTCCCCAACCGTCGACCCTACCGCCTCCGGCGCCTCTTGCCGCCGCCCTGCCCCTCACCCTCGCCCGAACCCTCCTCGCTCTGCCCACGCCGCACCTCGACGCTCGCTACGACCGCGAGGATCTCGTCCCCCCACTCGTCCACCTGCCAGCGGCGCATCTCGCCGAGCGTCGCGAGCGTCGCGAGGTCGGTCGGCGCCCGGCGCGCGATGTCCTTGAACTGGCTGTTCGAGACAACGCAGATGGCGGGCAGCCGGCGGTCGCGGGTGACGCGCGTGCGCCAGTCCTTCAGGGCGCTCATGACGCGCTCCTGGTCGCGGACGCCCAGGTCCCGCTCGCCGTCGGGGCGCTCGACGCGGGGGGCGCGCTCGCGCGCCTCTGCCGTCGGGAGCGCACGCTCGTCCTCGATGCCGCGCTTGACCGCGTTGACGAAGTCCCCGGCCCAGCGCCGCGCGAGCGACGACCCCGGCCGGAGCATCGCGACGACGTCGCCTTGGGACTCGGGCAGCCGCTGCGCGAGCTGGACGAGCACGTCGTCCGGGGCGGTCTTGAACACGGGGCGATCGAGCCGCTTGGCCTCGTCCTCGCGCCACTCGGTCAGCGCTCGCAGCACGCGTTTTCCTTGCTCGTCGAGCTGCTTCGCCCCGGTGATGCCCAGGAACGCGGCGGGGTCCTTCGCGCGGCCGCTCCACTGCTTCATCGCGAGGTACTCACACTCCTCGGACAGCATGTGCAGCCGGCCGAGCCCCTCGAGCTTGCCGATCAGGTACTCGCGGATGGCCGCCAAGAAGTGCGTGTCGCCGCGCGCGTAGTCCAGGTGTTGCGGGAGCAGCGGGCGCTCGGCCCAGTCGTGCCGCTGGTACTGCTTGTCGATCTCGTGGCCGAACAGGCGCCCGATGACGTCCGCGAGGCCGAACCGATCGAGCCCGGCGAACTGCGCCCCGAGCATCGTGTCGAACAGGTTGTGGAACGTGAACCCGTGGTCGCGCCGCAGGCTCACGACGTCGAAGTAGCAGTCGTGGAAGATCTTCACGATCTCCGTGCTGTCGAAGATCGGCGCCAGCGGCGACAGGTCACGGACCATCAGGGGGTCGATGATGTAGTCGGTGTGCAGGTCGGAGATCTGGATGAGGCAGACCTTCTCCTGGTAGTGGTGCATGCTGTCGGCCTCGGTGTCGACGCCGATGACGGGCGTGCGCGCGAGGGTGTCGACCATCCACTGGAGCTGCTGGTCCGTCTCGATGCGGACGAGGGGGGTGTCACCGAACATCGTTGGCTCCGGTGACGGCGGCGACGCAGTCGATCTCGACCCGGACGCCGCGGGGGAGCCCGGCGACCGCAACGGTGGCGCGCGCGGGGGCGTGGGCGCCGAAGAACGCGGCGTAGGCCTCGTTCATCGGGGCGAAGTCCGCCATGTCGACGAGGAAGACGGTGGTCTTGAGGACGTTGCCCCGGGTGGACCCCGCGGCGGTGAGCACGGCGTCGAGCTGCGTGAGCACCTGGGCGGTCTCGGCGGGGATGTCGCGGCTGCCCGCGAACGAGGCGGCGATCTGCCCGGAGCAGTAGACGAGGCCCCCGTGCACGATGGCCTGGGAGTAGGGCCCGATCGCCGAAGGGGCGCCGGGCGTTGAGACGGGGATCATGGTTCGTAGACGCCGATGAACGGGAGGTTTCGGTAGAGCTCGCCAAGGTCGAGCCCGTAGCCGACGACGAATTCGTTGGGGATGGAGAACCCCGCGTAGTCGACGCGGACGTCAACTTCGCGGTTGTCGGGCTTGTCGAGCAGGGACGCGACCTTGAGCGAGCGCGGCCCACGGACCTCGAGCATCCGCATCAGGTAGTCGATGGTCAGGCCGGTATCGACGATGTCCTCGACGATGACGCAGTGCCTGTCTTCGATACTGCTGCGCAGGTCCTGCGTGATCTGCACCACGCCGGAGGAGTGGGTGCCGCCGTGGTAGCTCGCGACGCCCAGGAACTCGACCGTGGCGTCGCCCGGGACCGCGCGCACGAGGTCCGAGAGGAACATGAAGCTGCCCTTCAGCACGCCGATGAACGTGATGGCGGCGTCTCCGTGGTCAGCGCGGATCTGGAGGCCGAGCTCCGTGACGCGAGCTGCGATCTGGGCTTCGGTGAAGAGGGGACGAATCGTCGGCATGGTTACACCCAGGCGTTGTTGAGGACCTCCCCGAGGCCGCCGGCGCCGGGGAGGACGTATTGGTGGTTGTCGAGCCCGCTCTCTTCGGCCGGGAATTGGCCAGGGAGGGAGGCGAGGGCGCGATCGGAGGAGCTGCCGCGGTCGAGGCGGATCGCGTGGATCCGAACGCCGGGCTGCGCTGCGTGGACGCGGCGGACGTACTCGGGCGTGACGATGAGGTGCGCGAACACCACGTGAGACGCGCGGCCGGCGCCGCTGGTGGCGTAGTGCTCGAGCACCTGGAGCAGCGAGCCGCCGGTGGCGCCCATCGGGTCGGGGATCACGAGC
Source organism: Bifidobacterium breve (assembly GCA_943328795.2). Taxonomy (GTDB): domain Bacteria; phylum Myxococcota_A; class UBA796; order UBA796; family SXON01; genus CAIUMM01. The sequence goes on along the minus strand of CALQBK020000026.1, from coordinate 5,674 downwards.
GTCGCGCCCTCGAGCGGGCCGCCGATCTTGGCGCCTACGATGTCTGCCCCCACGACGCGGCCGTGCCCGTCGACCCGGCGGGAGACGAACAGGTGGTCCTGGCGGACGCCAACGGGGTCGAGGATCTCGTTGAAGCGCTCGTAGAACAGCTGGCTACCGAGGATGCCGGCGCGCGCGACGTCCGCGACGACGACCCGCTGCTCGTGGGTCACGACGTGCCCCTCGAACGCCTGGCCGGGGTGCGCGGCTGTCATGCGGGTCGGCACCGAAACCGGGCCGATCGCGAGCTCGGACGACGCGATCTGCGTGAACAGGTACTCGTAGAGCCGGCGAGCGAGGATGCCCACCTCGGGCTGCGTCGCGTCCGGGTGACCGAGCCGGGCCAAGAGGCCGAGGGGGTAGGGCTCGGAGTGCAGGACGAGGTTCGGGCCGTACGCGTGCGGCGAGCCGCTGTTCGGCCGAAAAGCGTTCTCGTATGCGCTGTCTCTCATGTCGTCTCCGGGAGCAGGGTGGCGAGCACTTGAACGGTGCGGACCAGGATGTCCAGGCTCCCGTCCAGGGTCCAGCCGGCGACCGCGGGCAGGGGGCCGGTCCCGGGCTCTACGGCGGCGTCCCGCAGCGCGTCGCACTCGGCGAGCACGCCCACGCGGCGCCGAGCGGTGGGGTCTTCAATCGCGGTCGCGACGTCGTCGAGCCAGCCGAGCGTCGGCTCGTCCCAGAGCATCGGTTGCAACTCGGCGAGCACGCCGCGGAGCCCCGACTCGGGGTTGCCGACCATCGCGGCGCCGTTGTCCACGAGCGTCCAGGTAGCGTCTTCGCCAACGACCAGCGCGAGGGGCCGAGCGAGGTCCTCCAACGGGGGCGCCGTGGCGTCCGACAGCTCGCCAAGCAGCGTCCACAGCATCGCGAAGCTGAGCGGCTCGACGTCGTCCGGGAAGTCCGCGGGGTTGTAGTGGTGGTCGGGGTCCACGAGCACCCCGAGGGTGGCCGTGAGCGTAGACGCGAGCGAGGTGTCGCCAAGGTCGCGGACGACGCCTTCGACCGGGGGCATGAGCCCAGCGTCCCAGGTGGTGTGGACCGCGGAGACGAGCGTGTCGACGTGGCCCTCGCTGGCAGTGAGCGTCGCGAGCAGCACCCGCAGCAGCTCATCGACCTGCGGATCTCCCAGGCGGTCGATGGACCGCAGGTCCGTCACCATCTGCCGGTCGATCGCCGGGCAGACGCCGCTGTCCGCGACCGAGTCGAGGATCGAGTCGGTGAGCGACACGCCGAGCAAGCTGCCGAGGAGGTCCACGCCGCTCTCGATGGTGTCCGGGTCCTGCTGCTCCAGGAGCTCGAGCAGCGAGACCGAGAGGTTGCCAAGCGAGAAGTCGATGTCGAAGAGCCCGAGGTCGATCGAGCAGTCCACGGACTGGTCGCCGCGCGCGAGCAGACGGACCAGCGAGGTGAGCGCGGAGTCCTCCCCGCCGTCGAGCGAGCCGCCGTCTACGTCCACCGACGCGAGCCACTCGACCTGCGCGGGCAGCGCCTCGAGCCGCCCGTACGCAGCTTGCTCCTGGATCATCGCGCGCATCCGTTCGCCGGCCTGCTCGTCTTGGAGCAGCGGCGCGGCGCTCGCGAGCACGACGTCGATCGTCATGTCTCCGCCCTCGCCCGGGGCGACCAACGCGCCCGCGATGTCCCGCAGCGAGCTCCCGCTGGCGCCAGACCACCGGTCGTTCGAGCTGTCCTCGCACGTGGACACGGCCTGGCTGAACAAGTCCGGCCAGTCCTCGCCCAGCGTCCGGAGCGTCGCGTCCGTAGCGGTGGGCAGCGCGGCCATCGTCCACAGCAGCGACCGCGTGCGGTCCGACCGGAGCGCCGCTGCGGCGGGGCTGACCCAGGTCTCGTCGTCCAGCAGGTCCGTCGCGAGCGGGCCCGCGAGGTCCATCCCCGGGACCAACAGGCCGCCCGTCATCGGGTCCGCGGCGGGGTCCACCGAGGAGCCGAGCCACCCGAACGGGACCCCGTACACGAGCTCGAACAGCACCGGGAGCTGGTCGGTGACCAGCGTCGGGTCGTCCAGCACGTCGCCCGCGGCGCTCACGAGGGTGCCGAGGCTCTCGCCGTCGGCGTCTGCCGTCGCGTCAGCCAGCCAGACGGCGAGGACGATGCCCACGGCCCCGTCGCGCGTGTCCGCGTCCAGGCTCTCGTCCAGGCCACCGAACGCGTCGATCGCACCCTGCGCGTCGAGGCAGTCATAGACTGCGTGCTCTTCGTCGGTGCTCGTGGTGTCGAGCCCGTCGAGCAGGTTGGCGTCGTAGCACGGGCCCGAGCCGACGAGCTGGTCTGACCAGTCGAGGCTGGTCCCTGAGAAGCCACACCCGGCGGCGCCGAGGAACAAAAACGAGAGGAGCCGCGCGCAGCCGAACCGTGCCGACACGTGCGCTGCGGCCCTCGTCATCGTGCGAGCCGACCGATCAGTCGAACAGATAACGAACGCCAGCCGTCCCGTTCGCGGTCGGGTACACGCGCTTGCGGTAGCGGATGCCGCCCGTGACCTCGGCGAAGATCTGCATGTGCCGGGTGGGGTTGAACGTGCCGCCGACGCCTGCTTCCCCGAGCGCGAACTCGGTGAAGTCGTCCGTGAGGAAGCCCGACCCGATCAGCGTGATCGCGGTGAACTGGAGCCGCGTGGGGTCGCCGACGATGCCCCACTGGAGCCCGCCAGAGAACATGCCGACGTTCCGCGAGTCGGTGCGGACCGCGTACACGTCGCCCGTCTTGGGCGGCGCCTGGGGGGCGTCCTGCAGGTACCAGAAGCGGAACACGCCGACGATGCGGTTGTCGCGGTCGCCCAAGGTGAGATCGAGCCCGGTGCCGTAGTTCGCGTTCAGCTGGAGCTCGGGGACGTCCTGCTTCACGTTGCCGGTGTCGGGGTCCGTCGTGTAGCCATACACGCGGTCGCCGTGCATCCCTCCGGTGCCCAGGAGCCCGATCCCGCCGGCGAAGGCAGGGGAGGCCGAGAACAGGGCAATCAGGCTTGCAAAGAGCGGGGGCAGCAGGCGGGCGGGGGAGAGCGAGGAACGCATCGGGCGGGGCTCCGGTAGGGACTGCTCCCATTACCTCAGAGAGGGGGGGGCTGGCAAGGTCATTTGCCGGGCCTGGCGGGGATTCGACGGAAAAGGTGCGCACGGGCCGTCGGGTCGCTGGATCGTGAAAATAGAGTGTAAGCAAAGTTACCAAAAATGCGGTCCTGCATGCGGCCGGCGTCCTCGCTCGGCGGTCGGCTTGAACGCGGGTTTCAACGCCGGTACGTCGTTTGGCCGCGATTTTCGATGTCTAAGGTACTGATATTGTTGAATATGTGAAATAATGATTTCCGCGGCACTGTGCGTCATGGCCCGGTTGACGAGTGTTTGTGCGGATCATCGAGTCGTCTGGGCCGCGTGCGTCGTGCGCACAATTCCGATACTCTTGACGTGTCGATGCGCTCCACGCGGCGCTCATCCGACCGACCCCCTGAAGTTCCACCAACCCCGAATGGAGATCCCCATGAACAAGAAAGAACTCGTTGCCAAGCTCGCCAAGAACACCGGCCTCTCCCAGGCCAAGGCCGCCGAAGTCGTGAACGCGCTCTTTGACGCCGAGTCCGGCAAGGGCATCATCGCCGTCGAGCTCGACGCCGGCCGCAAGGTCACCATCCCGGGCTTCGGCACGTTCGGCACCAAGAAGCGCGCCGCGCGCACCGGCACCAACCCGGCGAACGGCAAGAAGATCCAGATCTCGGCGAAGTCCTACGCGTTCTTCAAGCCGGGCAAGACCCTGCGCGAGCGCGTCGCGGTCTGATCCGCCGGGCCCTTCGCCCTCACCGACCCCCGATTCGGAGCAATCCGGCTCGGGGGTTCGGTTTTTTGGTACCCTCCGGCCGCCCCGGGATCCTGCATGCCTGACGCCTCCCTCTCGACCCCCTCGCCGCGCCGACGAACCGATACGGCGCGCCGTCCCTTCGGATCAAGCGCTTCGACCTCCACACGCGCTTCTTCTTGCTGATGATCAAGGGCGCGATCCGGGCCTGGAAGTCGTCGCTCCCGACGGTCGACCGGGTGCGCCCTCCGCGGCTCGTTGGCGCCTTGCCGATGAAGGACTTGCCGTTCGGCTCGTCGGACGCGCCCCTGCGGCTGCCGACCTTGGACGAGGACTGGCCGGCGCCAGACTGGAAGCGCCGCGCCTTCTTGGCGTTCCTGCGGAACTCCTGGATCTTCCCGGTCAAGGACAACGCCGAGGCGTGGACTGGCGCGGACGAGGCCCGAGACACCTTCCAGGAGGTGCTCCCGCTCGGGTCGTTCATGGCGCGGCCCTACCACCACTGGTCGGAGATGGGCTCGGACGCTGCGATGTCGCGCATCGCGTTCGCCGGGCTTGGCGCGCTGCGCTTGCTGCCACACCACGCCGCGGCGGGCGAGGACGCTGTGCTCGCAGGCGCCACGTGGGTGAGCGACCTCTCGTACCTGGGCGCGTACGACGTGCGGCCGGGCTTCGAGCGGTACGGGGCCCGCGCCTACTTCGACGAGGCCCAGCGCCCCGTCGCCGTCTACACCTGCTCGGGCGATCGGCTGGTCCGGCCCGGGGACCCCGAGTGGGCGCACGCGAAGTGGACCTGGCGCTGCTCGTTGATGGTCGGGACCACCGTGACCGACCACCTCGTCGGGGTGCATTGGCTGATCGGGAACTACGTGACGACCGCGTCGCGCGTCGCGCTCCACCCGACCCACTACCTGCGCCTCTTGCTCAAGCCGTTCACGTGGCGCACGCTGACCATCAACGCGGGGGCGTGCGACAGCTTGTGCCCCGAGAACGGGTTCGTGCACCGCGCTTCGGCGCTGACGTACCCCGCGCTCCGGAAGGCGTTCGGCGACTCGGTGGGCTTGCTGCGCTTCCAGACCGTGCCGCACATGATGGAGCGCAAGGGGCTGCTCGACCGGGTGAAGTCCGAGCCGGACCGCTACCCGTGGGCGGCGGACGCGCTCGCTTACTACGAGGTCGTCCTCGCCTTCGTGCGCGAGTACATCGCGCTCTACGCGACGCCCGAGGAGATGAGCGCAGACCCGGAGATCGCCTCGCTGTGGGACCACCTCGACACCGCGCCTGCCAGCGTGCAGTTCCCCGAGCGCAGCCCGGAGGGGCTCATCCTGGTGATCGCGCAGTTCATCTGGAGCGTCACGGGGCTGCACGAGGCCGTGGGCACGGTGCACGAGTACGTGCTCGACCCGACCTACATGGGCACGAAGATCCGGCCCGGGCGGGAGATCGCCGACGTGCAGGCGTCGATGCAGTACCTGTTGATCATGGCGCTGACCGGGCTCGACATGCCGGGGCTGATGGAGATCGGGGACGCCGGCGGCGTGTTCGGGGCCGATTGGCGCGGGCGGAAGGCGTTCGCCGACTTCCACGTGCAGCTCGCGGCGCTCTCGGCGCGGGTGGACGAGGCGAACCGCCGGCGCCGGGCCGACCCGGAGCGGCCGTGGCCGTGTGAGACGTTCAACCGTAAACACTCAGCGGACCCGTTCTGGGCCATCCGTGCGCGGCATGTGAGGCTTCTGGGGATCAGGAGCCTTCATGGTGTTGTCGAGAGTGTTCACGGATGCAGAGCGAGCGTCGGTCATCGCTGGCTACGGGTCGTGGCGGGGGACGC
>CALQBK020000025.1 GCA_943328795.2 Bifidobacterium breve | reverse complement strand
GGGGCGGCAGGCGCAACAGCGGGGGCATCGGCCGGCGCGGCGTCTACCGGGGCGAGGCCGCCGGCGAGGGTGGAAGCGGGATCGTCCGAGGCCGCGACGACCGGGGGCGCGGCGTCCTTCAACGCTTCCGCTACGCGCTCCGCCCGGGCCTGCACGGCGTACTGCGAGACGCCGTAGACGAGGCCTGAGCACAGCGCGATCGCCGCGAGGCCGCCGACAACGCTGAACAGGAACAACGGCGCGCGCGACGGCGCGGCGGGCGGGAGGTCGGGCTCCGAGTACGGCTCGGGAGCGCGGGGAGCGGCCGCGGGGACGCTCGACGCCGCCGGGGGCGGGAGGGTGGCGCTCTTCGGAGGGCGGGCGCCGGTGGGCCCGGGCATCTGCCGCGAGAGCCCCGGCGGGGGCGCGGGCGGGGCGGAGGCGATCGGAGCTGGCGCCTCGCGGGGGAAGAACGCCGGCGCCGGAGCCGCGTCAACCCCTTCGTCGCCGAGCGCGTTGCCGAGCGTGTTCTCCTGGGGGCCGTCGGCGTCGGGCAACCCCGACGCGGTGCTCTCCCGGGGCGGGATGTACGACGCCGTGTTCTCGTTCCCGCGCGGGTCCGGCGCGAACGACGCCGTGTCCTCGTGGACGCCCGCCGGGATGAACGAGGCCGTGTCCTCCGGCTCCGCTCGGCCGATGTGGGCCGCGGTGTTCTCGACGCTGTCCCCAAACCGCGGGAGATCATGGCCTGGACCCTCCGACCCCACGGAGCGGGCGATCCACGCAGCCGTGCTCTCCGGCGTCTCCGACTCGGGGAGCAGCGTGCCGGCGCGGGCGAACTCCGGCGCGGCCTCTTCGTCGTCCAGCCGGACAAGGGAGACGGGGCGCAACGACGTGCGCGGCGCCGCCAGGGCCGGCGGGGGCGGCTCGGCGCCAGCGGACGACGCGGTCGGGTCCGGGAACACCCGCGGGGGGTCGGGCGTCGGGACGAACCCGAGGTCGGTGGCCTCGGGCCCGGAGGACTCGGCGTCGTCGTCGAGGCCGACCAACGTTCGCGTGATCGTCGCGCGCTCGCGAGCGGGCTCGGCATCCGCCGCGGCCGCGTCCGAGGGGTCCGGCTCGAGCGTCCGCGCCGGCTGATGGCCGTCGTCGTCCGGGACCGGCTCCAAGGTGCGGCCTGAGCCCGGCTCGGCCGCCGGGCTCTCCGTGGGCATCGGCCGGATGCCCGTCACCGACTCCTCCGACTCCAAGCTCCGCGCGGACGCCTCGATCGAGGCCGTCGCGATGTCCACGCCCCGCGAGCGCTCCTCGAACAGCGGCGCGAGCCACGCCCGCGCGTCGTCCGCCACCGCCGCGAAGCTGTACCCGCTCATCAGCCCGCGCAGGTCCTCGCGAAGCACGAACGCGCGCTGGTACCGGTGCTTCGGGTTCACGGAGAGCGCCCGGTACAGGATCTTGTCGAGCCCGGGCATCTTGCCCTTCACCCGCAACAGTTGGCTCGTGACCTCGCCGCGCCGGATGCGGTGGATGGTCTGCAGGTTGGACTCTGCTCGGAACAGGCTCTCGAGCGTGAGGAGCTCGTACAGCACCGCGCCGAGCGAGAACAGGTCGGACGCGGGGGTGATCTGCTGGTCGGAGTGCGTCTGCTCAGGAGACAGGTACTCCATCTTGATCGCGACCGGGCCGGCCACCCCGCCGTGCGGCAGGCTGTTGGGGCTGCGGGTGAGCCCGAACGAGCCCACTGCGACCTTGCCGTCCGGCGCGACGAACACCGCGCCGGGCTTGATCCCGAGGTGAAGGACGCTGTCCGCGCCGGTCGCGCCCGGGCGGCTGTGGAGGGCCTCGAGCGCGTTGCAGATCTGGACGGCGATGTGCAGGAACAGGTTCGGCGGCAGAGACACGCCCAGGTTGCGGGCGGACGTGATGAGGCGCTCGAGCGACACGCCGTCGACGTACTCCTCGACGATGAACGTCTCGCCGCCGGCCTCCAGCACCCCGTTGACGTGGACGAGCGCGGGGTGCCGAAACCCGGACAGCTCGGCGACGCGCGCCTCGATGCCCGCCTTTCGGCTCGGGTCTTTCACGATGAACGGCAAGATCCGCCGCACGACCGCGGGCTTCCCGTCGGCGCCCGTGGCCAGGTAGGACTCGGCGACAGTGCCGGTGCCGATCTTGCGGTGCAGGGTGAGCGACCCGAGGTTTTGGGGAAGGACGAGCATCTTGGGGAGCTATCCAGGTTGCACCCCGACCGCTGTACGCCTGGCGCACCGGCGACGGCGCCGCCCCATCTGACGGAGCCGTTGCAGAAACGACAAATTTGGACTAAATATAGACCTTTCCGAGGACCCCTCTTGCTCACGCTCCTCCTCGCTCTCTCGCTGTCCAAGCCCGCCCTCGCGATCGAGGTCACGGGCCAGATCCGCGGCCAAGTGATCGACCCGTCAGGGATCGGCGTCCCCGGCCTCCAAGTCTCGGTAACCGGCTCTGCGCTGATGGGCGTCGCGTCTGCGACGACTGACGACGACGGCTACTACCGCTTCCCGGCGCTCCCCCCGGGCCAGTACACCGTCACGACGCGCGCCGATGGCTTCTTCCCCTACACGGCCACCGGCCTGCAGGTCATCACGGGTCAGTCGGCCGAGCTCAAGATCGAGCTGCAGCCCTCCAGCGGCGCTGTCGCGGTGGACGTCATCGCAGCGAAGCCGACGGTCGACACGCACAAGACCTCGACCGGCGCTGTGTTGACGCGCGAGTCGATGCGCGACATCCCGGCACCCGGTCGCAGCTACCAGGGCCTGACCACCCTCGCGCCCGGCGTGGTGGACAGCGGGAACGGCAACCCCAACGTCCACGGCGGGTTCGACAGCGGCAACCAGTACTACACCGACGGCGTGAACGGCACGGACCCGATCACGGGCACGTTCTCCCAGAACATGAACTACGACGCCATCGACGAGGTGCAGGTCATCACCGGCGGCATGGACGCCGAGTATGGTCGCTCGCTCGGCGGCGCGGTGAACATCGTCACGCGCTCAGGCGGAAATGAATTCCACGGCGACGCGCAGTTCATCTACTCGAGCACGCCCCTCCGCCTGGCAAAGCCCCTGGAAGGCGAGCAGTTCGGCATCTACGACAAGAAGTCGCTCGCGATCAACCTCGGCGGCCCGATCGCGAAGGACAAGCTCTGGTTCTTCGCCAGCCTCCAGGGCGACTTGAAGACGTCTACCGTCGCGGTGGACGAGGCCATCGGCCGGCCCCTCGACCAGCCGGTCGACCCACAGCAGTGGAACAGCATCTTCTGGTTCGGGAAGCTGACCTGGCAGCCGAACGCGGCGAACAAGATCTGGGTGCAGGGCGAAGGCGACCCCACGCACATCAACAACGCCGCGCAGGACCCACACACGCTGCCGAACTCCGAGTACAACTGGCGCCAGGGCGGGTTCTCGCTCACAGCCGGTCACCTGCTCACGCCGTCGGCCTCGACGATCATCCAGACCCAGGCCTACTTCCAGAAGTCGAACCTGGAGTACTACGCCAAGGACTGCGAGGCGGTCGCCGGCAACGACGACAAGCTGCGCGACTGCATCTCGACCGGCTTGGAGGACCCGTGGCTCGCCTACGGCCCGGACGAGTTCTCCAACGGTGACCAGCCCTACGGCGAGATCTCCCACCGATACCGGATGTCGTTCCAGACAGCCTGGACCCAGTTCTTTACGTTGCTTGGCGAGCACCAGTCGAAGATCGGCCTGGTCGGCGAGTACTTGATCACGGACGACCAGTTCCCGGGCATCACCGACATCACCTACAAGTCCTCCACCGGCGATCCGTCGGACATGAGCACGTACGAGAACGCGTACCAGTACCGCTACGACAGCGAGCAGAAGGTGCACCTCACCGGCTCGCTGATCAGCGGGTACATCCAGGACGTCTACAACCCGATCCCCCGGCTCACGCTGCGGCCCGGCGCCCGCCTGGACTACTCGATGCTGAACAACGACCTCGGCGAGCTCGCGTTCTCGAAGGTCACGATCGCCCCGCGCATGGGCGCCGCCGCAGACATCACGGGGGACGGTAAGACGAGCGCGCACGCCTACTATGGCCGCTTCTACGACTCGGGCTTCCTCGCCGTCTCAGACATCCTGCACCGCCAGAGCCAAGGCTTCGCGGTGTACGCGTGGGACGCCGAAGCCGGGGCGTGGGGCGAAGAGCCGGTGTACGCCGCGTCCAGCAGCAACGTCATCAGCGACGACCTGAAGGCGCCGCACTCCGACAGCTTCGATCTCGGCCTGTCGCGCGACCTCGGCGCCGGTTGGGGCGTCGACATCACGGGGACCTACTCGCACTCGCAGAACTTCTGGGAGGACGACGAGGTCAACCTGATCTGGAACGACGCGGGCGACAACGTGGTCGGCTACCGCAACGGCACGAACGAGGCGATCTACCGCATCCGCACCCCCGACGAGGCGTTCGTAGACTACACAGATCTCGAGTTCAGCTTGTCGCGGCAGTTCGACAACGGGTTCGCGGTCCTGGGCTCCTACACGTGGAGCCGCGCGTACGGCACCAACTCGGACCAGTTCGCGACCGCCGTGTTCGACAACCCGACGCAGCAGGAAGAAGAGACGGGCTTGCTCGGCTACGACCACACGCACAGCGTCAAGCTCCTGGGCTCGCAGCGCAACCCGAACGCGATCAAGATCTCGGACGCTGTCCGGCTTGGCTACCTGTATGGTTGGAACTTCAACATCCTCTCCGGGGCGCCGTACAACAAGCTGTACTACGACCAGTACGACCAAGGCTGGTACCTGTACAAGGAGCCCACGGACGGCACCTACCGCCTCCCCGCCGAGAGCCAGCTGGACCTCAAGGTCGGGTTGACCCTCGCCGTCAAGAAGACGACCTGGGACGTGACCCTGGAGGCGTTCAACGTGTTCAACGACCGCACCGTCGAGTCCGTCGAGCAGACGTACGGCAACGAGTCCGGCGATGGTGTCTACACCGACGAGGACGGCAACCCGATCTTCGGCACGCCGACCAGCCGGCAGTCCCCCCGCTACCTGCAGCTTGGCCTGCGCGGAGAGTTCTGATGAAAACCCTTCACTTCACCCTCCCCCTCGGCCTCTTGCTCGCGGGCTGCGATGTCCCCGAGACCGGCATCGACCACACCGTGCTCGCCGGGACCGTCTCGATCCCGCCCGCGAGCGTAGACGAGAAAGATCCGCCGACCGCCCCGAACGACAATGCCCCACAGGCGCTCGGCGAGGACGGCTCCAGCTCGCTGACCTACCGGTCCGTGCTGCTCTCCGGCGAGACGAGCTCGTTTGCGCCGGACACCGGCGGCCCCGGGACCGAGGACGACGAGATCTACGGCGACGCCGACCTCTACGCGTTCACCCCGGTGGCCGACGGCACCTTCACCGTCACCGTGAGCTTCGACGCCGGCACCGGCACCGCCGGGGGCGACGCCGTCATCTACGACGTGTACATCGTCGACGCCGCGTCGCTCGACGTGGCGGGCGGCCTCGGCACCGCGTCCACCAGCGGCAGCGCTGGGCTGGTGACTGTGTCTGCAGACGTGGTCGGTGGCACCGAGTACGTGCTCGTCATCGCCGGGTTCTCGGAGGAGGGCGAGGACGCCGCGGTGCCCTACACCGTGGTGCTGTCCGGCTCCGCGCCTGGCGAGAACGACGTGCTCGTGGGCGCCTACCTGGAGGGCGACCCGGCGGTCGGGTCCGCGCCCGTTGCCGGCGGGACGGTCACGGACTGGGTGTACGACGAGGCGACGTACACGTGGACCGGCAGCTACGAGCTGCTGTACGTGCGCTCCGTCGTGATGGAGGACACCGACACGGCGGACACCATCCCCGCGGACGCGATCGTCGACGAGGCGCTCGACGGGCCGCTCTACCTGATGGCCGGCACGCTCTCGAGCCTGAACGCCACGCCGAGCGCGGGATCGTTGTACAGCACGACGGCGGTCGAAGCGAGCGTGACCAACGAGACCACGACGGTGGACACCGCGATCGTGCTCGACGGGCTGTTCCCCAAGGTGATCGGCATCCAGTCGGTCGAGACCACGCCCGACACCACGGTCGCCCAAGTCAACGAGGCCGACTACACGCTGATCCTCGACACGCTCGTCGCGCAAGAGCTGGGGATGCTCTCCGGCCTAGGGTACGTGGACACCGTCGACGGGGCGTCGACCCTCTCCGGGTCCGGCTGGAGCGCCAACGACGGCGACGCCTACTCGTTCACGGTCCCCGAGCAGATGTACGTCCGGATGACGGGCAGCTGGGGCAACGCCGCGGACGACCTCGACTTCGGGATCTGGGGCAACTACGACCCCTACGGGACGATCGACTACTTCTCGAGCTTCGGCGACACGTACTGCCTGACGGGCGCGAACCCCGAGTACTGCGAGCTCGTGGTGCCGCTGGAGCCGGACGTCACGTACTACCTCGTGGCCCTTGGGTACTCGGGCGACGCCGGGGACGAGCCGTACCACGTCGAGCTGGAGTGGGTCGCACCCTAGCGACGACACCGGCTCACACCGTCGGATCGGGCTCAATCGCCGCAGCGGGCGCTGCCCGCACGCGCCGGGCGACCCACGTCGCGGCGAGCTGCACCGCGACCGCGCCGAGGACCAGGGCCGGGTAGAACACCACCGCGCCCATCAGCCCCCTGCCCATCCCGCCGAGGAGGGTGCTGTGCTGCTCACTCTCGGACACCCGCGGGTGCACCAGGGCCAGCGCGAGACCGGTGGCGGCGCCCGCGACGAACGGCATGGCCACGACCCAGAGCGCGGCTAGCGCGCGCCGCGGAAAGCTCGGCGCGTCGAAGAGGGCGACCGACGCACACCCGAGCGTGACCACGACGCTGCCGAACACGTAGCTGTCGAGCCGCGCTTCGCCGGTGCCGAGGCCAACGCAAGCCGCGACCAGGCTGACGAGGGGGAACACCGGGCCGGCCACCGCTGCCAAGCGGGCGGCGCTCACGCGGACACGCGGGGGGTGTGAGCAGTGGTGGAGCCGAGGAGGAGGGGCAACGAAGCGAGGTTCATGGCTCCATCCTAAGATCCGGCGTGTGCAGGCCCCGTGCAGCTTGCCCGCAGGGCTCCTGCAACAACCGCTCCAGCTCGGTCGGCCTACCCGACGCGCTTGCGGCGCACGGCCACCATCGCGATGAGCAGCCCCGCCGCCGACCACGGCACCGCGGGCGCGCTCGCGCAGCCGCACCCGCCGTTGACCGCGATCTTGGGGTTGTCCCCGGTGTCCGTGCTGCCCGAGTTGTCGCCGCCGTTCCCGCCGTTGTCGCCGTTCCCCCCGTTCCCGCCGTTGTCCCCGGACGTGTCATCTCCACCCGTGTCCAAGGCCTCCGCGGGCGCGTAGACGCACACCTCGTCGAGGTTCCAGCCCCCGAATTCCAGGCCGCCGTCGCTGCTGAGGTCCCAAGCGACCGTGAGCGGGCTCGCTACGCTCGACAAGCGCACGGTGTGCAGCATCCACTCGTCGTCCTGGGTCTGCTCGTCGCCCACCGACTCGCTGCTCGCGTGGTTCGTCCACACCGTCGCGTCGTTCGCGAGGATCGAGGCCTGGTCGTAGACGCCGTCCTCGACGTTGAGCCAACGGCGATACTGCAGAATGAGCTCGGTGTTCGCGCCGACGTCGATCTCGGGCGACGAGAGCCGGTTCTCGATCGACGTCTGGTACTCGCCGTTGTAGTTGCCGCCGCCGAGGTCGTTCCCCCACACCTTGTTGCCCGCGTACGCCTCGGACGGGTCCTCTGCCAAGCCGCCCGGCCGACCCCAGCTCCAGTCGTCCGCGCCCTCTTGGTCGCGCCCGTCGATGAGCTCGTGCGTGAACCCGCCGTCGTCGTCGTCGAGCGACGCGCACCAGACCTCGGTCAGCGCGCCAACGTAGAACGTGTACGGGGCGATGTCCTCGCCCGCTGGCAGGCTGACCTGGGTGCCGTCGTCCGCGCGAGCGGTGATGTAGTAGGTCACGATCGTGCCGGCCGGGAAGCCGGGCAGGTCCGCGCTGAAGGTGTCCCCCGAGACGACCGCGGGGAGCGACTCCCAGCTCGACCCGTCGTCCGTCGAGTACCGGATGGTCGCGGAGGTGAGCGTGAAGTCGGTGCAGCTCGGCGCGAGGTTGATCACCGTGCCGGAGAGCGGGATCACGCTGTCGGCGCGCTGGTTCCCGAGGGCGGCGTGGTCGATGCCGATGAGCGCGGAGTCGCCGCCCGGGCCGAGGCCGTGCCGGCCAAACGCGTCCAGCAGCTCGCAGAGGTGAGGCGTGCCGTCCGCCGTGTTGTTGTTGTCGTCGTCCGCGAGCACGAACTCGTCGTAGACCTCGGGGATGGTGGGCCCGGCCTTGATGCCGTTCGCCAGCAGCGTGTTGACGGTGAGCCACGCGTCGCCGGAGTCGGAGCGCGACTCGCCGTAGGTGGTGAGCAGCTCGCCCCACAGGTCCCAGACGGAGCCGCCGAAGATCATGCCTTCGTCGTGCACCTCGCCGTCCATGTCCGCAGGGTACACGCGCAGGTCGCTGACGTCCCGGACTGGGCCCCCCGACGTGTAGAAGTACGGGCCGATCTCCGAGTCGTGCGTCTGGAACGTCGCGACGGTGTCCCCGATGCCCTCGGACATCGACCCGTCGTAGCTGCCGGCCTCGAGCGCGTAGTAGTGGAACCCGTGGCCCCACTCGTGGTACACGACGTCCGAGATTTGGCCGGTGTTGTTGCAGCCCCCACCCGCGCTGTAGAAGTTGATGTTGCCGTCGTAGTAGGCGTTGCAGCTGCTGTTCGCGTTCACCTTCGCCGTGAGCGAGTCGCTGCTCATCCCGTTCGACGGGTCGATCAGCAAGCCCCAGGCGCGGATGTTCGTGGCGAACTTGTAGGTGTCGATCTCCGCCTGGGTCGCCGCCGCGGTCGTCCAGACGGGCGAGCTGTTCGTCACTGAGAGCGAGCCGTTCGACCCCGCCTGGTTGCGCACCGTGACGTATGAGCCGGAGAGCGTGGTGGTCCACGTCTCGTCGTCCGCGAGCGTGACAGCGCCGTACTCGTCGGCGTTCACCGTCGTGCCGCCGGACCCGGTGAACTTCGCCAGCGGCAACACCGACGTCGTGTAGCTGCCATCGACCGTGCGCGTGTCGTGCGTCCCCTGGACCGTGCCGGTGAAGAACCGCACGGTGTTGTAGGTGTTGAGCCGCTCCCCAGTCTGGGCGTCCACGTGGGTGACCCAGTCGCCGACCGGGGCGTCCGTGTGGCTGTGGACCTCCCAGCAGAGCCGAACCACCACGCCACCGTCGCGGTCCCAGGGCAACGCCACCAGCGAGGACGTGACGTCCGTGTGGTCGGCCATCGCGGCCGGCCCCTCGAGCTGCGCGACGGCCTCTGCGTCCGACGCGGACACCGTCGGCTTCGGCAAGCTGCGGACCCCCGGGTAGGTCTCGATCCCGAACATCACGAGCTCGCCGCCGTGGATGCGAGCGGTCACGCCGCCCCGCCACACGGGCACGCCCGCGATCATCCGGTCAAAATCCACGTACCAGGTGTCGTTGCTCTCGGAGTAGCCTGCCGCGCGGAGCTCGAGCTCGCTGTCGTCGACCCCCACGAGGCCCGCATTGTCGGCGAAGAACGCCCGCAGCGAGGCCTCTACGCCCGCCTCGTCCGACACGTCCGCCATCGGGATGCCCGGACCCCAGGCGCGGCGCGTGGTGTCCTCGACCTCGTCAAACCGCGCTTGCCAGCCGGCGCCGTCGCCCTGGGTGAACTCCTCCCACGCCGGCAGGTGCCGCATACGCAGCTGCTCGGGCATGTGGAAGTGCTCGATGCGGTTCGGCTCTACACCCGACCCCTCCGACGGCGCGAACGCGAGAGCCCGCGTGGAGGTGAGCGGGAGGACGAGCGCGAGGAGCGAAACGGTCATGGAAACTCCAACGCCGTAGTGTGCCCCGGACCCCCAAACTCTCCAAGTTCCGCGCGGGCGCCGACGCCCGGATTTACTGGAACGTGACACGATACATGGGCCCTGTGCCAGCACGCTTCGTCCACGCCGCGCCTCTCTTGTTGGCGCTCGCCGCGTGCACGGGTGACCCTCCGCCGAGCCCGGTCTCCGACCTGCCCCCTCGGCTCCCCGTGCCGACGCTCGCGCCCCCTGGGCCAGCGTTGCCGATCAAACGCGTCACCCTGGCGTGGACGGGCGAGGTGCGCGGTGAGATCGAGGTCTGCGGGTGCCCGACGGTGCCGTACGGCGGGTTCGAGCGCCGGGACAGGTACCTCGACCGGCTGCGGGAGCAAGGCGAGCCGCTGGTGGTCCTCGACGCCGGCGACATGCTGGTCAAGGGCGCGAAGCTCGCGCGGGCGACGGACGCCGCGCTGCGGGGCAAGACCGTGCTGACGCTCGCTGTGCAGGTCGGCTTGGACGCGTGGGCGCCGAGCACGACCGACCTGGAGCTCCGGGACACGAGCGAAGGCTGGAGCCGCGCGCTGTCGGTGAACGCCGACGGCCTGGACGGCTGGCGGGTCGTCGAGCGGGACGGGCTCCGCATCGGGGTGATCGGGGTGAGCAGCGGCGCGGCGGGGCGGGCGCCGGACCCGGCGGAGATCGCCGAGCGGGTCGGGGCCGCCGTGCGCGCGGCGACCGTAGACGGGTGGGTGGTGTTGTCGAGCGCCGGGACCGACGTGAACAAGGCCGCAGCGACCGTTCCAGGGGTCGGGCTCGTGCTCGCGACGCGGGGGGCGGACCTGGACACCCCGGTCCGGACGGCCGGCGCGCCGATCATCGAGGCGCCGGACCGCGGCCGCTTCGTGAGCGTCGTGCGCTGGGTGATCGGCACGGCGCCGGGGCCCGCCGGGCTCGTCACCGACGGCGCGAGCGCGCGGGGGTGGGACGCGTGGGACGACGCGCTGGAGCGCCTCCCGTTGCAGCCGCCCGCCGCGCTGGCCGCAGAGAAGGACCGGGTGGCGCGCTACTGGGCCGCCGTCGAGCCCGAGGCCGCTGGGCGGAACCTCGTGCTCGTCCGCGACCGCCCGCTGGGGACGGACCTCGACCTCGAGAGCGCCCACGACGACGTGAAGTCCACCCTCCTCGCGTTCCAGCGCGCCTCCGTGGGGGTGGCCAAGACCCGCGCGGAGGCACCGTCGGCCGTGCGGTACGTGTCCGCCTCGCGCTGCCAGGGCTGCCACAACACCTACTTCACGGCCTGGGCGTTCACCGACCACGCGAAGGCGTGGCAGTCTCTCGTCACGCGCCAAGCCAGCCAAGATCCCGAGTGCGTAGGCTGCCACTCGACCGCCTGGGGCGAGCCCGGCGGCAACGCGTCGCTGGCGCAGCCCGCGATGAACACGTGGCACGCGGTGCAGTGCGAGTCCTGTCACGGGCCGGGCTCGGCGCACGCCGACGATCCGCACGGGCACAAGACGACCCCGATTGAGCCGTCCACCTGCCTCGCGTGCCACGACCCTGCCAACTCGCCCCAGTTCGACTACGGCGCGTACATGAAGCGGTGGTCGTGCGTGCTCCAGAAGCGTGAAGCCGACTCGCGGGCGGGGCAACGATGATCCTGCTGGTCAGCCTCGCGTGGGCCGAGCTCCCGCCGATGGACTACCACACCGAGCTGGCCAACGCCGCCGCCGACCAGGTCGCGGCGCTCGCGCGCTCGCAGACGGAGCCGATGAAGGCCGCCGAGGACTTCGCCGCGCGCTGGCGCCGGGCCCTCGGCGCCGGCGATGGGCCGGACGACGCGAAGATCGCGTACGAGCTCGGCCTGGGCTGGCGGCTCGCCGGGGACGACGCCAAGGCGCTGGCCGCGTTGGACGAGGCGATCCGCGAGGATCCCAACATGGTCGCCGCGCGCTACGACCACGGCGAGGTGGCGCTCACCCTGGGCGACGTCGAGACCGCCCGGGCGGACTTCGAGCGCGTGGTGGCGCTCGCCCCCGGCGAGTGGCCCGGCCACTTCCGGCTGGCGGACCTGGCCGCGAGGAGCCACGACGCCGCCGCGTTCGAGCGCGAGCTGCTCCAGGCCCTGCGGTGCGGCTTCTCGTTCCGAGACGTGGCGCAGGACCCCGCGTGGCGGGCGCACTTCCGCGACCCGGAGCTCGGCCCGGTGCTCCGCCGGCTCGTCACGGTCTACCAGGGCGACGACGTACTGCAGCTCTTCGAGTGACCGGACGCCGTCACGGCGCGCGCGGCGCGTCTCCGTACAACGCGCGGTAGACCGGGGACTCCAGGAACTGGGTGTGCGGCCCCACGGTCACCCGCGTCACCGCCCCCTCCCGCCTGAGCCACAGCACCTGGTCCGCGCGCGCCAGCGTCGCCGCGCGGTGCGTCGACGCCACGATCGTCGGCCGGTCCGCACGGGCGGCGAGCTGGTCCCAGAACCGCGCCTCGGTCTCCGCGTCCAGCGGGCTCGTCGCGTCGTCGAGCAGCAGCAGGCCTCGCCCCGACTGCAGCGCCCTCGCGACCTGGAGCCGCTGCTGCTGGCCCCCGGAGAGCGTCACGCCGCGTTCCCCCACCATCGTCGCGAGCCCTGCCGGCATCGCCGCGACGTCCGCGGCCAAGCACGCGGCCTCCACCGCCTTCGCGACGCTGCCCGCCGCGTCCCCGGCGCGGATGTTCGCCTCTACGCTCACTGAGAACAGCGCCGGGTCTTGTGGGACCCACGCCGCTGCCGGCGACGCGACCCCTCGCCCCTCGGCGATCGCCTGGATCAGCGTCGACTTGCCGCTCCCCACCGCGCCGGTCACCACGACCAGCGACCCCGCCCGCACCTCCAGCGCGTGGTCGAACCGGATCGCCAGGTGGGGCCGGTCCAGCGCCTCCGGCAGCCGAAAGTCCCGCGGCCCGCCCATGCCGTCCTCGAACGGGACGCGCTCGAACGGCGGGTCCAGGTCCACCAGCTCCTGCAGCCGACGCAAGCTCGCGGCGGCTTGTCGACCGCGGACCACGAACGCGCCGAAGTCGAACATCTGGAACACCATCGTCATCAAGAAGCCCGACAGCGCCGCGAAGTCAGACGCCAGGACGTTGCCCGACCGGATCCCGAGCCCGCCCGCGACGAGCAGCACCGCCAGCGCGAGCTGCCAGCCGTACGCGAACTGCGCGAAGAACAGCTGCTGCATGCGCGTGTTGCGGACCTCCGCCTCGGCTTGGACCCGCGCGGCGGCCTGGAACGCCCGGTCCGCGAGGGGCTCGATGCCGCTCGACTGGATCACCCGCACCCCGGTGAAGGCGTCGTGAACGAGCGTCCCGAGCGCCGAGATCGCGGCTTGCACGTCCGCCGCCGTCTGGCTGACCTTGGCGCCGATCCGCCGGTGGACTACGACCAAGATCGGCAGCGGCAGCAGGGTCCAGAGCGTGAGCGCCGGCGCGATCCAGAGCATGGTCGCGACGCACGCGAGCACCACCATGCTGGCCTCGATCGCCCGGAACACGCCCGAGCAGAGGAACCAGCTGAGCTTCTCTTCCGAGAGATCGTCCGTCAGCCGGGTGACCAGGTCCCCCGTGCGGAGCCCGTCGAGCCGGCCTCGCAGCACGGCGCCGTACACCCGGTCGCGCGCGACCCGCTGGATGTGCGTGTTCATCCACGTGCGCGTGCCTTGGACGAACACGTACAGCAGGCTCTGGCCCACCCCGACCGCCACCATCGCGAGCCCCGCCTGCCGCGCATCGCCGGTGCTCGCGGTGTCCATCACGACCTTCCACAGGTACCCGAAAGCGGCTTGGAGGAGCCCCACGGTGGCGCTGCCGAGCACCAGCCACACCATCCGGCCGCGCTGCCCCTGCCAGCCGAAGCGGAACCACGCGAGCACCAGCTCACGATCGGTCATCGGCGACGGAGCGGCTCGGTCCACGGCGGTCGCTAACCCCAATACCGGTCTCGTCAGAGCGAGACCCGCTCCCACTCCGCTACGCCGGTGTCGATCACGACGGTGCCCGCCGCCGCCGAGAAGCTGTCGATCCGCTCGCTGTCGAGCTCCTGGCAGGTCGCGTCGGCCCCCGGCGCGCGCCGGCACAGCTCGGCGTTGCCCGACGGGCTCCGGGCCGCCCAGACGAGGTCCGCGCCGTCCCACTGTGGCGAGAGGTGCGGCAACACGGGGTCCGTCGACACGATCGACCCCGTCGACCACGTCGCCCCCTCGTCGGTGCTCTCGACCACGGCGATGACGTTCTCGGTCTCCGTGGTCGCCACGACCGCCAGCCGCACGACGCTGCCGTCGGTCACCAGCGCCGGCCGCTCGACGCGCGCGCCGTCGAGCAGCCCCGCCAGGTCGATGTCCACGGCCCCGCCGAACGCCTCGTGAGCGACGCCGAACTGCAGCACGCGGACCCGGCGCGTGTACCGCGAGTCGTCGCCCTGGAGGTTCGTCCCGAACGCGAGCAAGAGCCCGGTGGACGTGGAGACCGCCGCCGGGTTGGTCGGGTAGTACTGCTCGCTCTCGTAGCCTTCGCCCCAGCTGCCGTCCGCCTGCAGCGGGCGCACGCGCATGCCCACCTGGTGCTCACTGCCGAGCTCCCCGATACCGTCTGGGTTGTTGTTGAACACCGCCCACAGCCCGCCCGCGTACTCCACCAGCACGGGCTCCCAGTTCGGCCCCACCATCTCTTCCGGGAACCCCACGTCCAACCACCCGGTCCCGGCGTCGACCCGGCAGTCGCCGACCCACGGCCAGTAGAGCTCTGCGTCAGTCACGAGCTCGCGCCAGCAGGCCCAGCGCGCAGCGCCGGCGGTGCCGGCCCGCACGCCCTCGGCGAACATCACGCCGTCCGTGCTCACCACCTGGTCGTCGATCAGCACCTCGTCCCGCGCCAGGTCGTCCGCCCGGTACCGCACCCACGCGGTCCCGTCCGCGGAGAGCCCCACGTCGCCCTCGCGGACCGTCCCACCGCTCACGACCTCGTCGATCGGCAGCCCCTGCGCCCAGGGCGTGTCGAAGCCGACGTGCGCGGCCAACGTCGGCGCCAGGTCCAGCAACGTCCAGTTGCCCGCGAGCTCTTGGCCGGCGGGCGCCTCCGCCCCCAGCACCATCAGCGGCACCTCGCGGCACCCCGAGCAGGTGTCGCCGTGGTTGTGCCAGCCGTCGTCCCCGTCGTGCCGGTGGCGTCCGTGGTCGGCCGTGATGAACACCAGCAAGTTGTCGCGGTACGCCGGGTCGTTTTCGCCGAGCCAGTCCCAGAGGTCGGGCAAGATGCCGTCGAGCTTCTTCACGTCCTTGATGTAGGCGTCCCCGGCCCCGTAGTGACCCGCGCGGTCGACGTCGTGGAAGTTCGCGACGATCAAGCGGGGCCGATCGGCGGCGACGGCGGCCTCGATCGCACCGGCCATCGGCGTGTCGTCGTTGATCGGCGCGTTCGCGACGTCCGGGTCGTACAGCAGCGTGTACTCCCCGGCGACATCCGCGCTCCCGGGCTGGATGGACTGCACCTCGCCCTGCAGGAGCTCCGTGTTCCCCACGAACACGGCCTGGTCGGCGTCCAGCCCGAGCTGCCCCCGCAGCTCCTCGAAGATCGTCGGGTACTCCGGCCGGTAGAGCCCTGGGCCGTCCGAGACCGCGAAGTTCGCGTACGGATCGATGCGCCCGGTCACCATCTGCGAGTGGCCCGGGGCCGTGATCGTCACGCCGGGGTTCATCGCCGCCCGCAGCGTCGCCATGTCCGGCCCGAGCGTCGCCCAGGTCTCGGACGCGTACGCCTCGCCCGTCATCCCCGTCAGGTCGCTCACGCGCTCGTCGCTGGTGAACTCCTCGCTCCGGACGCCGTCGAGCACGAGGATCATCGCGGACTTCTCGGCGGTCAGGGGCACGGGGTTGCCCCGGCAGTCTTTGCAGCCGGCGAGCAGGGGGACCAAGCAGAGCAGGCGGCGGCGCATCGCGCCCCAGTATGCCACCGGTGCCGCCCCAGCCGATCTACCAAAACCTCCGACGGAGGTTTTTGCACGGGCGCGTTAGCCGCGCGCATGTCCGAGACCCGTGCCACGTATTTTTCGGTCGACATCGAGTGCTCGGGCCCCGTGCCTGGGCTCTACGACATGGTGTCCATCGGCATCGTCGCGGTGCCGCCGGACGACCAGGGGCGGCTCCGCTGTACGGAGACCCTGTACCTCGAGATCAAGCCCGAGGGCCCGCGGGTCGACCCCGGCGCGATGAAGATCCACGGGCTCACGCTCGAACACTTGCAGCAGCACGGGGTCTCTCGGCGGGACGCCATGCTGCAGGTCACGGACTGGGTCAAGGCGCGGACGAAGAAGGGCACGAAGCCCGTGTTCGTCGGCCACAACGCCCCGTTCGACTGGTCGTTCGTCGCGTGGTGCTTCGCCGCCGAGGAGCTCCCGAACGTGTTCGGCTACAAGGCGCTAGACACGAAAGCGCTGGCGACCGGGAAGCTCGGGCTACACTGGTTCGACAGCAGCAAGGAGGTGCTCCACGAGCGGCTCCAGATGCCCCCCGAGGACCTCACCCTCAAGCACCGCGCGGACTACGACGCGCAGTACCAGGCCGAGCTGCTCATCCGCTTGTTGGAGTCCTAAATGTGTGGATTTGTCGGCATCATCGGGGTCGAACGCGCCAGCGCGGCGCTCTCCATGGCGCTCCAGGCGCTGCAGCACCGCGGGCAAGACGCGTGCGGCATGGCGACCGTGGAGCAGGGTCGGTTCCACGTTCACAAGGACCTGGGGCTCGTCATCAACGTGTTCTCGGAGCAGACGCTCGCGTCGCTGCGCGGCACGGCTGGCCTCGGGCACACGCGGTACCCCACCGTCGGAACCGGCGTCCGTGAAGACGCGCAGCCGTTCTACACCCGCCGCCCGGGCGTGGTGATGGCGCACAACGGCAACGTCACCAACGTCGACGAGCTCGAGCGCCTGCTGCTCACCCGCGGGATCCACGTACAGAGCCGCTGCGACGTCGAGCCGATCTTGCTCGTGTTCGCCGAGGCGCTGGCCGAGCGCCGCGCGTCCGGACACACCGCCGAGGACGTCGTGTACGCGGTCCGCGAGGTGTACCGGCTCGTCCGCGGGGCGTACTCCTGCGTGGCAATCTGCGAGGTGGACGGCAAGGAGACGCTCGTCAGCTTCCGCGATCCGCACGGGATCCGACCGGGGAGCTACGGCCGCAGCGAGAGCGGGGGCTGGATCGCGGCGAGCGAGAGCGTCGTGATGGACGCGCTCGGGTTCTCGGTGATCGGGGACCTGCCGGCCGGGGCGGCGGTGCTGATGCGGCCGAACGAGGAGGCGATCATCCTGCCGATCGAGGCGGACACCCCGCGCCCGTGCGTGTTCGAGCGCATCTACTTCGCGCGGCCGGACTCGCTGATGGCCGATGGTCGGGTCGCTTCCACGCGCTGGGCGCTCGGGAAGCGGCTCGGCGAGGAGTGGATGGCGAAGGGGCTGGAGGCAGACGTCGTGGTCCCCGTGCCGGACACGTCCCGCACCGCGGCGCAGGCGATGGCCGAGGTGTTGGGCCTGCCGTACCGCGAGGGGTTCATCAAGAACCGCTACTCGGGCCGGACGTTCATCATGCCGGACGCCGCCGCACGCCAAGCCGCACACCGACTCAAGCTCAACCCGATCCCCGAGATCTTCGAGGGCAAGCGCGTCATCCTGGTGGACGACAGCATCGTGCGCGGGACGACCGTGCGCCGCTTGGCGGACCTGGCGCACATGACGCGCCCCGCGGCCGTGCACATGGCGGTGTACTCGCCGCCCGTGAAGCACCCCTGCTACTACGGTATCGACATGCCCTCGAAGAAGGAGCTGGTCGCGGCGAAGCTCCCCGAGGAGGCCTGGGCAGAGGCGTTCGGCGTCGACTCGGTCACGTTCCTGTCGCTCGACGGTCTCCGCCAGACCATGGGCGGGAGCATCTGCATGGCGTGCTTTGACGGCGACTATGTCGTGCCCGTCTCGTCGGGCGAGGTCGCGGCGATCGTGATGGACCGGCGTGGCGCGTGAGGTTCGCTGACGGCCTGAAGTTCCTGCAGGAGAGCATCCGGCAACAGAACATGGTGGGCGCGGTGTGGCCGAGCTCGCCGGCGTTGTGCGCGACGATGGCCGAGCCCGTGCTCCGTGACCGGCCCGACCGACCGCTTCGCATCCTGGAGGTCGGGGCGGGCCTCGGCCCGGTCTCCGAGATCTTGATCCCGAAGCTGCGGGCGGGCGACACCTACGACATCGTCGAGCTGAACCCGACGTTCTGCGAGCACTTGCGGGACCGCTTCGGCGACACCCCGGCGACGATCCACGAGCTGTCCATCCTCGACTTCCGGGCCGACTCCTACGACCGGATCGTGAGCGGGCTGCCCCTCGCCAACTTCCCCGCGAAGGTGGTGGAGGAGATCTACCGCACGTTCTTCCGGTTGATGCACCCCGACGCGTTCTTCGTGATGTTCGAGTACCTCGTCATCCGGCAGGCCCTCGCGGTCGCGACCCTAGGTGCTGAGCGTCGCCGGGTCCGCCGCATCCTGGAGATCGAGCAGCACTTGTTGCCGCTGCAACGTGAGCAGATCGACATCTTGGCCAACGTCCCGCCCGCCCGGGTGCGCGTCCGGGGGCGCCCGGAGGACCCCGACGCGTTCACGCTGTGACGTGCTGGCGGTGCTGGTGCCGCTCGCCATCGCGGTGAACATCGTTCGGGCAGTGCGCCGGTAGTCGGGCGGCTACCGCCCGGCGAGCAACCGCACCAGCGCCGCCTCGTCGAGCCCGGCGATCCGGGCCTCCGGATCGGCCTCTCCCCGCGCTCGCAACACCGCGATGGCTACGGCGCGCGCGCCTTCTTCCCGGCCTTCTTCCCGGCCTTCTTCCCGGCCGAGCTCGCGCGCCTGGTCCGGGTGGACGAACCCGAAGCGGTCGAGCAGGTTCTGCAAGGTCGCAAGGTCGGCCTGCTGCGGATCAAACAGCGCGGCAACGGGAACGGGGTTCTGGAGCACCCCCGGCAGCGACAAGGTCTCGTGGGCCTGCGCGACCGTGCACACCACGTCACCCGCCGGGCCTCGCGTGTAGACCTCGACCTGCCGAATCCGCCCGAGGCGCACCACCCACACGGCGCGCGTGCCCCCCTCCAACAGCTGCTGGGTCTTCCGCCGGAGCTCCACCTCGTCTTGCCCCCGGTCCGCGTACTCGATGGCGAGCGGCGGCGCCCCCTGCACCCACCCCTCCCCGGGTGCGCCGCTCATCACGGCGACGTCCGGCGCGCGCAGCGTGCCTTCGCCGAGCTGGAAGCCAACTTCGACGCCGGAGTGCTCGACCAGCGGGTCGGTCCCGATCACTCGCGCCCCGAGCGCCTGGGCGGCGCCCCCGCGCCCAAGCGTCGGGAGGCACAGCACCGCGTGACCGTCATCCAGCTCGTACTGGGACTTGGACGGCAGGTCCTTCGCCTTGAACGGCCCGGGGCCGAGGATCATGGAGGAGCGGGGCAGGGCCATGCCACAGTGTACCCACGAACCCGGGCGTGGGCGAGCGGCGCAGCGGGGGGCGCCGGACACAGTCGGGATCACCCGGTGGTCAGCCCCGCCGGGCAGCTCACGCCGGTGCCGCCAAGGCCGCAGTACCCGCCGGGGTTCTTCGCCAGGTACTGTTGGTGGTACTCCTCGGCGAAGTAGAACTCGGGCGCGTCGACGATCTCGGTCGTGATCACGGGGAACCCGGCCTTCGCCAACGCGGCTCCGAACGCGTCCCGCGTCGCCTCCGCCTCGGCGCGCTGCCCGGCGTACACGTAGATCCCGGACCGGTACTGCGTGCCCGAGTCGTTGCCCTGCCGCATCCCCTGCGTCGGGTCGTGGTTCTCCCAGAACACCCGCAACAGCTCCGCGTAGCTCACCTTCGCGGGGTCGAAGATCACGCGGACGACCTCGTTGTGGCCGGTTTGCCCCGAGCACACCTCGCGGTAGGTCGCGTGGGGCGTGAAGCCCGCGGCGTAGCCGACCGCGGTGCTGAACACCCCCGGCACGGTCCAGAACTTGCGCTCTGCGCCCCAGAAGCAGCCCATGCCGAACATCGCGGTGGACATGCCCGGGAAAGGGCCGACCATCGGGTTGCCGTTCACGAAGTGTCGCTCGGGGACGGGCATCGGGGTGGTGCGCCCGGCGAGCGCGCGCTCGGGGGACGGCATCCGGGGTTGGAAGGGCCACATGGGGACGGGATAACCTACTCCCCGGGCTTCCCCAGCACGGCGTCGCGGGCCCGCGTGATCGCCGCCACCGCGACCTCGCCGAACGAGCGCCCGGGCACCGGCAGCGGCTTCACCACGACGTCTACGCTCCCCATCACCGCTACCCCCGACACGCGGACCCACGGCCCGGCGGTCGGAGGCTGCGCCGCCCCGGACTCCCCGTCGAACGAGCCGAGCACGCCCACCCCGTTCAGCTCGACGTACAGGCCGGGCGGCACGGTGATCTCGACGCTCCCGAACACGGTCACGCAACGCAGCTCCGTCATCCCGGGGCCGAGCACGGCCGTGCGCAAGTCCAGCTCGGCGCTCCCGAAAACCGTCACGAGCCTCGTCGAAGCGTCGGGTTGCCACGCCCCCGCCCGCCGGGTCGACGCGAGCACCGTCACCAGCTTTCGCGTCGAGGCGGATCGCGGCGCGGGCAAAGCGGCGTCCGCCACCTTCACGAGGGCGGTGGGCTGCGGCAGGTCAGGCAGCCCCCGGAGGGCGTCGAGCACGGCGACGGGCGTCTCGGCCCGGCGCGCCACGTCGAGCCGGCGCTCGTAGTCGCCAAGGTCGATGCGGCTCTCTTCGAATTCGCGCCGAAGCCGCGTGTACACCTGCTCGCGCGAGGGTGCGGGGCCGGCGCCCGCGACCACCGTAGGCGCCCGCCCGGGCTGGTTCTCCTCCCACCAGGCCTCGGCCTGCTCCTCGGACCAGCCAGCCTCGAGGCCCGTCGCGGCGAGGAGCCGAGAGAGCTCCCTCGAGGTCGGACGCGCGGCGGGATCCTTGGCCAAGCAGCGCGCGACCAGCTCCGCAAGCGGCGCAGGTACCGCCGGGTCGAGCGGGGCCGGCACCTTCTCCAGGTGCGCTACGACCATCTCGATCGCCGTCGTGGCGGCGAACGGGAGGCGCCCGGCCAGCAACCACGTGGCGACGCAGCCGAGCGCGTAGACGTCGGCCTTGTCGGTGGGGGGATCGCCGCGCAGGAGCTCAGGCGCGGTGGTGGCCGCCGAGCCGGGGATGCCGCCAGTGCGGGTGACGTGGACGTCGCTCGTCGCCGGCCGCGCGAGGCCGAAGTCCAACACCTTGAGGAAGTCCCCGCGGGTGCCGAGCCGGCAGAGGAACAGGTTGGACGGCTTGACGTCGCGGTGCACGAACCCGAGCTGGTGGGCCTCGGTGAGCGCGTCCGCGGCGTGCCGCAGCAGGCCGACCACGCGCCCCGGGGGCTGGGCCCCAAACCGCTCGACGAGCGCCTGCAGATCGAGCCCGTCGAGCAGCTCCATCACCTGGAAGAACGTCCCCTCCGGCGTGACCCCGAAGTCCTGCACCTGGATCGCGTGCGGCGACCGAAGCGACGCGGCCACGCGCGCTTCACGCTCGAACCGGCCCAGCGCGACGCGATCATCGTCGGCAGAGACCCCGAGCGTGCCGGCGCGGATGAGCTTCACCGCGACCAGCCGGCCAAGCGTCCGGTGCCGCGCCCGCCAGACCTCGCCCATGCCGCCTACCCCCACGCGCTCCAGGAGCTCGTAGGGCCCGATGCCGAGGCCGGTCGCGGGAGGGGTAGAGGTCACGACCGAAGGTACCCCGCCAGCCCTACCCAGCCACGGCCTCGTACTCCGCGTGCGTGCCGATGTCGGTCCAGGCCCCGGGGTGGGCGATCCCAGCGACCTTGCCCTCCGCCACCAGCTCTCGGTACGCCGTGCGGATGATGCAGGCCTCGCCGGCAGGCACTCGGTCCAGCTCCACGTTGTCGATCGCGTGGACCCCGGTGAAGTGCCACGCCCCGTCTGCCGGCCCGACCACCCCGGCGATGCCCGTCACGCGCAGGCCGCCGTCGCCCTCGACCGCGGAGATGGCGGTGTGTCGGCCCTCGCGCCGCCGCAGCGCCATCACCGCGGGGGCCCGCGCGGCCATCAATGCGCCCAGGTCCACGTCGCAGAGGATGTCGCCGTTGAGCACGACGAAGCGGTCAGCGAGCAGCGCCCGCGCGTTCCGAAGCCCGCCGCCGGTGCCGAGGATCGAAGGCTCGACCACCACCGTTACACCCGGGCGGGACGCGCCCCAGGCCACGACCTGCGGCGCGAGCCAGTGCGCGTTCACCACGACGCGCTCGTGCCCGTAGGCGCGGGCGTGGTCCAGCACGTGGTCCAGGAGCGGGCGCCCGCGGACGGGGAGCAAGGGCTTGGGGGTGTGGTCGGTGAGCGGGCGTAGCCGGGTGCCGAACCCCGCGGCGAGGATGAAGGCGGTCGCGCGCATCACACCTTCCAGAACCAGAGGCGCAGGCCCGTCCTGACGTCCGCGGGCGTGTACGTCCAGTCCAGGTCGGCGAGCTGCGCCGGGTAGACGTCCGACGAAGCCGCCAAGTACAGCCCGAGCGTCGGCGTGAGCCGCACGTCCAGGTCCAGGTCGGCCCGGAGCCCGACGTACGGGTTGACGCCGTCAGCCCAGTACTGGCCTGTCGCGACCCACAGCGAGGGCCCGACCGCGGGCGTGAACGACCACCGACCGCCACCGATAGGCAGCGTCCAGGACGCCAACGCCGCGGCCTTCGATCCCGCGACGCGGAGCTCGCCGGGATCGAGCGCGATCCACTGCACCTCGGCCCGGGCGGACAGCCGCTTCCACACGGGCACGCCGACCCCAAGGTTCAGCCCTACCCGCCCCTTCGGCGCGCCGTAGTCGAGCTCGACGACCGGCCCGAGTCCTGTCCAAAGCGAGATGCTGTCTCGCACGTAGTCTTGCGTCAGGCGCGCTTCGAACGCCCGCGCCGCCGCGCGGACGTCGTCGCGCTCGGACTCGCGCGCCAGGCGAACGGACGTGAGCGCACGGTCGGGCTCGTGAAGCCGGAGGTGCGCGTAGCTGCGCAGGAGCCACGCTTCACCGAACAGCGGGTCGATGTTCACCGCCTTCGTCGCGAGCGAGAGCGCGCCTGCGAAGTTGCGGCCCTTCCAGGCGTCGAGCGCCTCGAGGTACAGGTCGGCGGGGTCGTCCACGGGCGCGGCCTGCGCGCCTGGGGCGACATCGCCGCTCGGAGGTGGGTCGGGCAGCGCGAGCGGGAGGTCAGCGACGGGTGCAGCTGTCGCGGGCGCGTTCGCCCCGGCCACGGGGGCCGTAGGCACGTCTTCGCCCCGAGCCGGGACCGAGAGGAGCAGCGTAGCGAGCAGCATTCGCTGGCCAGCTTAGCACCTTCCCGATCCGCCTCACTCGGATCCGGACGGTCCCCTTCCCGATCGGCCTCACTCGGATCCGGACGGTCCAGGCAATTCCCTTGCCGCCTCGTGAAGCTCGTGTCAAAGTACGTATGGGCACCCACCGGAGTTTCGTATGATCCGCAACATCCTCGCCACCCTGGCGCTCTCGGCAGCGCTGGTTGGCTGTGCTGGTTCCCTCAACGACCACACGTTCGCGACCGGCAGCTCCACCATCGTCGGCTCGGCGGACGGCAAGGCGCTGTACGCGGTGAACGTCGACGAGGGCACGGTCTCTCGGTTCGAGCCGGCCACGGGCGTCCTCGGCACGGTCTCGGTCGGGGCTGAGCCCGCCCGGATCGCCCGGTCGAAGGACCGCATCTTTGTCACCTTGCGCGCCGAAGCCGCCGTCGCGGTGCTCCAGGACAACGGGGGCGTGCTCTCCGTCGTCGACCGCGTCAGCGTCGATGCCGAGCCGATGGGCATCGTCGCGAGCGAGAACGGGAAGCGGGTGTACGTCGCGAACTCCATGGCGGACACCGTCACCGAGATCGATGGCGAGACCCTCGCTGTGCTGCGCACGTTCGCGGTCGAGGGCCACCCGACGTGGCTCGCGCTGCACCCGAGCGACAAGGCCTTGTTCGTCGGCAGCGCGATGGGCGGCACGCTCTCGCGCGTCAACCTCGGCGAGTCCGGCAGCGTCGAGGTCGTGGACCTGCCGCGGCTCGGCGGCGCAGGGGACGACCCCGACCTGGACCTGGCGCGCCGCATCACGGGGGACCTCTCGATCTCCCCCGACGGGCGCTCGCTCGCCGTGCCTTGCCTGTTCGTCGACAACCAGACGCCCATCAGCCCCGACACCGAGGGCTTCGACACCGGCGTAGCGAGCGAAGGCGGCTACGGCTCCGTCGGGCTCGGCATCTCCCGGCTGAACCCCGGCGTGGTCATCGTCCCCCTCGATGGCTCCGGGGTCGCAGACGGCGACGAGGCCAAGCCCGTGTTCGTCGCGGGCGCCGCCCCGAACCCGCTCGACGAGGAGGACACCTTCACCGCTCGCAGCTACCTCGTCAGCGCGCGGTTCTCCCCGGATGGCGACACCATCTGGACCAGCATGGAGGGCTCGCACACCGTCATCGCGCTCTCGTCCGACCCCGTGTTCTCCGAGCAGAACAGCTGCTCGTTCTGCTTTGACTCGGGCGGCGGCAGCTTGTTCCCCGCCGACGGCGGCTTCTGGGTCTCGCCCACGGTGTTCAGCTCGGTGGACGACGGCCCCCGCGGCATCGCGTTCCTCGACAAGACGCCGTACGTCCACGCCTTCCTCGACCGCTCGATCGGCGCGCTGCAGCCCAAGCAGGTCCAGGAAATGCTGCAGCAGCAGGTCAGCTCCGACTTCCTCGGGGAGGAGGTCACGCGGGCGGACGCCGGCACGGCGATCGAGTCGGGCCTGCTCTCGGACGACGTCGAGCGCGGCCGCCGCTTGTTCTACTCGGCCACCAGCACCCACATGTCCGCGGAGGGCTCGGGCGTCTCGTGCGCGACGTGCCACCTCGACGCGCGGAACGACGGCCTCACGTGGCCGCTCAGCAACGGCCCCCGCCAGACGATGAACCTCTCGAGCGGCATCGTGAACGCGACAGCCCCGTTCACGTGGACCAACGGCGTCGCGAGCGTCGCGGACGAGGCGATGGAGACGAGCCAGACGCGCATGGGCGGCGACAACATCACCGACCAGGACGTCGCGGACATCCAGGGCTACGTCGGCACCCTGCGTGCTCCGCAAGCGGCCACCGCTAGCCTGGACACCGCCGCAGTCGCCCGCGGCGAGGCGCTGTTCAACCGCGAGGACACCGCGTGCGGCACCTGCCATGCCGCCCCGCTGTTCACCGACAACCTGTCGCATGACCTGTACGGGCTCGCCGGCGTGAACACCCCCACGCTGCTCGGCATCTCGGCGACCGCGCCGTACTTGCACGACGGCTCGGCCCCCACGCTGATGGCGGTGCTCGAGACCGCCCGCGCGGGCCAGATGGGCGACGCGTCCGCGCTGTCGGACTCCGACTTGGACGACCTGGAAGCGTACCTCCGCTCGCTCTGATACCGGGTCCGATGCTCGGACTCCTCGCGATCCTCGCTGCGCACCCCGCGCTGGCCTGGGAGCAGATGTACACCTCGGCGGAGCTCACGCTCACGCTGGGTGCGCCGAAGCCGATGGGCTTTGCCGTGTCTGCGCAGTTTGGCGAGGCCCCGGTCGACTACCGCGGGCCCGAGTTCAAGCTGGTGGCGGAGGTCGGCTACAACATCAACGGGTGGTCGTTCAGCGGCCTCGCGCGCGCCGGGGTGATGACGAACGGGCAGTTCGGGTACACCAACTGGACCTACTATGCAGGGCCGGCGACGTACACGGAGGTCGGGTACACGCTGCGGATCGGCACCTGGAGCGGGCTGCGCGTCGGCGGTGGGGTGAGCCTGTTCCTCGCGGCGGTCCGCTACCACCAGCTCGTCCCCCTCCGGCCGGTCGCCCCAGAGCCGGCGCACGACGGCCGGGCGGACCACATCGGCCCGGCGGATCAGCTCCCCCTGCCCGCGCGCCACCCGAGCCCCTTCCCGCCGTACGACATGCAGGTGGCCTTCGCGTTCGAGCCCTGGATGTTCCCCTCGCCGCTCGGGAGCGTGTACCGGGACGACAACCTGCTGGTGCGCTGATGGGCGCGGGTTTGAGCCCACCCGATCAGCTTCCCTGTGACGAGTACTACTGCGCTGCAGCGCCCTTGCCGGTCACGCTGTCGGTAGCGAACTCGTCTAGGTCGCC
Organism: Bifidobacterium breve; assembly: GCA_943328795.2. Taxonomy (GTDB): domain Bacteria; phylum Myxococcota_A; class UBA796; order UBA796; family SXON01; genus CAIUMM01. Next base: position 13,363 of record CALQBK020000025.1, on the reverse strand, counting down.
GGTCCCGGCGCACGCAGCTGGTCGCGATCTTCGGGCTCGCGCTCACGTGGCTCGTCGACCTCGCTACGAACCGCCTGCTGCCGTTCAGCACCTGGGACGCCACCGTGCCCGCCGGCTTCAAGTGCCTCGCGACCGGGCCGGCGGGCGCGGTCATCGAGCTGCCGTACGGCTGGACCCAGGGGCACCTGTACTACCAGACCGAGCACGGCCGCCCGATCCTCGGGGGCATGCTGGAGAACAACATCGTCTTCACCCCGACCGAGCTGACGGACCTGGAGAAGAACAACACCTGGCTCGCGCGGGTGCTCTCGCTCGGCCGGCTGCAGTCGACGGACCTCCCGTCCACGGAAGCCGACCGCGAGGCCATCTACACGCTCGGCTACCGCTACCTGCTGCTGCAGCTCGACGCGTTTTACCCCCCGCGCCGGGTCCCGGGGCTGCAGGACAACGCGATTCGCACGCGACTGCGGCGGGTGCGCCACAGCCTGGAGGCAGCGGCGGGGCCCCCGGTGTACGAGGACGCGCGGGTCATCATCTACGCGCCCTGGGGCGATCCCCCGCCGTGCGACCAGCGCACGTTCCCGACGGACCACGAGGCCGTGAACAAGCTGGAGAGCTCTACCGACCAGCGCATCCTCGACAACGACGACGACCAGCTCATCGAACGCGTGTTCGCCGACCCCACTGCCGCCACGCCCGCCGCTGCCCCGACGACCGACGACCCCACCGCGCCGACCGACGACCCCACCGCGCCGACCGACGACCCCGCCGCACCGACCGACGCCCCCCCCGCTGCGCCGGGCGTCGCGCCCGCCGCGCCCCCGAGCCCGTAGGCGCACCGCTAGGGGCGGGCGAGCGCCCGCTCGACCTCGGGGAGCAGCGCATCGGCGACGAACGCGTGCCCGTCGGCGGTCAGGTGCAGGTTGTCCACGAACAGCCGCCCCCCGTCGCGTACGCGGGGCCGCGCCAGGGACTCGATGTCAACGACAGGCGCGCCGGTCGCCGCCCCTACGGCCCGGATCGCGTCCTCGACCGCGGTGCTCGCCCGCAGCGGGATCACGTCGATGTCGCGCGCGTGCTCCAGGTCGGCGAGCCCGCCCTCGTCCCCGGCCCGCAAGCGCGCCTGCCCACGGAGGAACCAGGCCTCGGGGCAGTCCGGCGCGGCGTCCGGGGCCAACAGCAGCGCCGCGTCGTCACCCGGGCGCGCGTGCAACGACCAACGCCCCCCTTCGCCCGACCAGGTGCCCGGCGGCAGCGCCCCTGGGCAAACCGGCTGGCCCGTCGTCCACGCGTCCAGCCGCGAGATCACCGTGGCGAGCACCACGGGGATGTGCGCCTCCTGGGCCTCGAACACCAGGCGGGCGAGGTTCTGCTGGAACCCGGACGCCGCGACCATACGCTGGGCCGCGCTCATCGGAGGCGGGGCGCCGCCCGGGGCGGCCGTGCCGAGCAGCGGCGACTTCACCAGCTGGCGCATCGCCGCGTAGAGTTGGAGGTGATCGAGCAGGATCCGCACCTTGGCCCCCGCGACCGACTCGACGTCGTGGAAGCGCTCGAACATGTAGGCGTTGCCGATGTCGTTGTGCCCCGCGTACACCACGTAGAGGTCCGGGTGGAACGCGGCCGCCTCGAAGGCGAGCACCCGGATGCCCCCCGAGTCGAGGCCGGGGCGCCCGAGGTTGATCACCTCGACGTCCTGGCCCGCAGCCCGCAGCTGCGCCTGCAGCCGCGCGGGGAACTCCTGCTCGGGCGGCAACCCGCTGCCGCCGCGCACGGAAGACTCGCCGAACACCAACACACGGCGCACGCCGTCCGCGGGCGCTGGGGCGAACGGCGCGACCTCGTCCTTGTCCTGGAACACCGGGCGCACGAGGCCGTCACCCTGCTCCGCCCAGTGCGGACGATCGCGGTGGAAGAGCTCGTGGTAGGTGGTCGGCGACACGGGCGGACCCCACGCCGCCCGCAGGCCAGCCTCCACCGCGCCGAAGAGCACGAGCGCGACCCCCAGGCCCAAGACCGCGCGCCCGAGCATCGCGGAGGGGGTCAAGCGGCGGCTGGGCTTCTGCACGGGTGGAGATCGGGCGAGATCGCCCGTATCCCCCTGGCCGCGCAGCGAAGTCCGCCCGCGATAGCCTGGCCCCATGCAAGACCGCCCCCAGCTCCTCGCCGCGCTCGACGCCCTCAGGAAGGGAGGCGCGCTCGCTGCCGAAGTGCTCCTCGTCACGACGGACTGGCTCGAGCAAGCGGGCTCGCACGCGCTCCCGGTCCAGGGGCGCACCACCACGTGGACGGTCCGCGCGTGGCGAACGGGGGGCGCGCGGGGCGTCGGCGTCGGGGCGACCGCCGCCGAGGCGAGCCATGCCGCGCTGGCAGCGGCATCCTCCGCGCCGCCCGAGCAAACCGCCGGGCCCGTAGACCGGCAAGACGCACGCGCCGCCGGGCTCGGCACCAACGACCGTCGGTACCCGGCGATCGAGCCCGCGGACCGCGTGGAGCTCATGGACCTGGCCGAGCGCGCGTTCGTCAAGACCAAGGAGGACATCCGGCTCGCGAGCTTGGTGTACCGCCAGGAGCGCACGGTCCGCAGCCAGGCCTCCACCCGCGGGACGGAGTGCACCGAGACCACCACGCGGTTCCTGCTCGAAGGCACCGTGGAGACGGGCGCGGGCCGCTCGTTCACGCAGCTCCTCGCCTCACGCCACTTCTCGGACGTCGCGAGCTTGCCGTTCGGCACGGACCTCCGCCGGCGGGCGGAGCCCCTCGGCCGCCTGCTGACGGGTGCGCCGCCCGATCGCCCCGTGCTCATCGAGCCCCGCTGCATGGCCGAGCTCGCCCGCGCGCTCGCGCCCGCGTTCGCCGCGGACCACGTTGGGTTCATCACCCGCGCGCTCGCGGGGCGCACCACCCCGTTGCGTATCGCCCCGCCGCTCTTGCACATGACCGACGACGCCGGCCTGCACTCGGGCTTGTGGACCGTCGCGTTCGACGACCGTGGCGTGACCCCGGTGCCGCTCACGCTCCTCCGCGAGGGCGTCGTCAGCGCCCGCTACCACAGCCCCGAGTCCGCCCGCGCGACCCGAGCCGGGCCCACGGGCCACGTCCGGGACGGCGCGCTCCACCCGTCCAACCTCGTGATCCGCCCCGGCGCGCGCACCCGGAACATGATCCACGCCGAGCTCGGGGACCTGCTCCTGCTCGACTGTCCTCCCCCCGTTGACCTCGACGCCGGGCGGCTCCGCGGGCCAGCGCGCGTCGTCAGCGTGGTCGGTGGAGAGCCCATCGGCTGCCACGACGTCGTGTTCGACATCCCGGTCGTCGACTTCCTCGCCGGGTTCGTCGAGCTCGCCGCGGACCAGGAGCGGCACGTCGGGGTGGACACATCCACGGCGGTCTGGGATCGCCTCCGCGTGTCGGCATGACGTCCAGGTCCGACGCGGCGCTCGTCGTGGCCCTCCTCGCGCTCACGGGGTGCTGCGGCCGCGAGTCCCCGCAGTGGCTCCCCCTCGACCCCGTCGCGCTCGAGCCCGACGTGCGGCAGACCGTCGCGCTCGCCGACCTCGTGACCGACGACCGGGACGACCTCGTGTTCGAGGTCGAAGCGGACGACGGGGTGCTCGCGGACGTCGACGCCGACGGCACGCTCACCCTGCTGTCGGAGGCCGGCTTCGAAGGCGAGAGCAGCGTGCACCTCGCGGCGACCGACGCCTGCGGCAACACCGCCGAGGCCGATCTCGACGTCACCGTGGGGGTCGCCACCGGCTCGTGCGTGCAGCACGTCACCTACACCGCCCGCGGCGAAGGCACCCAGGCCGTCTACATCGCCGGCACGTTCAACGACTGGGACGCCACCGCGACCCCGATGACCGACCTCGGGGGCGGCGCCTGGGCCGTGGACCTGGAGCTCGCCGAGGGCGCGTGGCCCTACAAGGTCATCGAAGCCGACTACAGCGCGGGCACCGAGAGTTGGGCCTGCGATCCCGACGCCCCGTTCGTCCAGTGCGACGAGGGCTACACCTGGGACCCTTCGTGCCCGCTTGGCGGCGCGAGCTGCAACAGCATGCTCGTCGTCGAGGACTGCACGCTCCCGGAGCTCACCGTCACCGGCTTGGACATCGACCGCGACGCCAACTCTGCGGACGTCCAGGTGTCCGCTACCGGGGACATCGCATCGTCCTGGGCGACCTTGGACGGCGCGCCGGTGGACGCGTGGACAGGCGCGGGGTTCCAATACTCCGCCAGCGGGCTCACCGAAGGCCACCACGTGCTGGAGTTCGGGGTCACGAGCACCGACGGCCGCACTCCCGAGCCGGTCCACGTGCGGTTCTGGACCGACGCCGACACCTGGCAGAACGGCCTGATGTACTACGTGTTCGTCGACCGCTTCAACAACGGGGACACCTCGCTCGACGGCAGCGAAGGCACGGGCATCGCCAGCACCGACTACGAGGGCGGCGACTGGCGCGGGGTCGTGGACAAGCTCGACTACCTGCAGGAGATGGGCGTCACGGTGCTGTGGCTCACCGCGCCGCAGGACAACGCGGCCGGGGCGTACGGCACCACCTGCAACGCCACCTACTCCGGCTACCACGGGTACTGGCCCGCCGACCCGTTCGCGACCGAGGGCCACTTCGGCGACGAAGCCCAGCTCCACGCGCTGATCGACGCCGCCCACGCGCGGAACATGCGGGTGCTCACCGACTGGGTGGGGAACCACGTCCACCAAGATCACCCGTACTACACCGAGCACCCCGACTGGTTCACCGACGAGCAGCTGTGCGGGGACGCGAACAACTGGAACGACATCCCCGAGACGTGTTGGTTCGATAGCTTCCTCCCCGATATTCGCTACTACGAGACCGGCCCGCTCGTGCAGTTCGTCGACGACGCCATGGCCTGGGCGCGCGAGTATGACTTGGACGGCTACCGAGTGGACGCCGCGAAGCACATGCCGCACAGCGTCATCCACAACTTCGCGAGCCGAATCCACGACGAGCTCGAGTTCCCCAGCGCGGGCGGCGACGAGGACTTCTACACGGTCGGCGAGACCTACTCCGGGGACTCGGGCCTGATCGCGAGCTACATCGGGGAGAACGAGCTCGACGCCCAGTTCGACTTCGCGCTGTACTGGGCCATCGTCGCGGCGTTCGGGCGGGACGAGATCGGGCTCTCGAACGGCGACGGCTCGCTCCAATCCACGCGCGAGGCCTCGGTCTCCGCGTTCGCTGGCTTCACGATGAGCACGTTCCTGGGCAACCACGACGTCGCCCGCTTCACGGCGATGTCGAGCGGCGAGATCGAGTCGTTGTACGGGGACAGCTCGTGCGGGGACGACGGCAACCTGCGCACGCCGGACACGCCGCCGGGCTGGTCCGAGCCCTACGATCGGCTCCGGTTGGCCTGGACGTTCCTGCTCACCAACGAGGGGCTGCCGCTCGTCTACTATGGCGACGAGATCGGGCTCCCTGGCTACAACGACCCCGACAACCGGCAGATGATGCGGTTTGGCGACGACGTGTCGCCAGACGAGGGCGACGTGTTGGCCCAGGTCCAGCTGTTGGGGCAAGCCCGGCGCCTACACCCGGCGATGTCCCAGGGCGTACGCACGGACTGGTGGCAAGGGGAGGCCGACCTGTGGGCCTACGCGCGCTACGAGGAGACCAGCGGGGACGAGGTGCTGGTGCTGCTCAACAAGGGCGACGCCGAGCGCACGCTGACCAACGGGCTCGGGTTCGCCGGGCTCACCGCGACGACCTGGACCGACGTGCTCACCGGGGACGTGTTCTACGCGAGCGGCGACAGCATCACCGTCACCGTGCCGGGGTTGTCCTCCCGCGTCCTCGTCGGCAGCTGACCGGTTAGCCGCCCGGGTGCTCCTCGCCCTCTGCCTCCACTCCGCGTTCGCCGACGACTCCGCGCCCGACGACGACGCCGCGCCGCCCGTCGTGTTCACGGTCGGCTCGTACGGCCGGGTCGAGGCCGGCACCGACCTCGCCGGCGGCGCGGGCGACCCGGTCAGCGTGACGGCTCACCCCGGGCGCCTGTTGGAGGACCCCTACGTCGAGCTGGACCTCGGCTGGCAGCTCCGCACTGCGTCGGGCGCAGCGTTCCGCGCCCTCGTCACCCCCGCCCTCTCCGGCGACTTGTTCCACTACACCGGGACGTTCGACGCCAGCCTCGCGATCCGCAACGTGTACGCGCAGGCCGACGACTTCGGCGTCAAGGGCCTCGGCGTCTGGGCAGGCTCCCGGATGTACCGCGGCGACGACGTGTACCTCCTCGACTTTTGGCCGCTCGACAACCTCAACACGCTCGGCGGGGGCGCGCATTGGCGCGATCAGCGGCTCAACGTCGCAGCGCACGTCGGGTTCAACCGGCTCTCAGCGGACGATTGGCAGTACCAGGCGTTGGAGGAGACGACGCCGGGCTCGGTCGGCGCGAGCAGCATCACGTACCTGGACCGGCAGCGCACGATCGGCTCGTTGAAGGCCAGCTACGACGTGCCGGCGGGCGCGGTCCACGTCCGGCCCAAGCTGTACGGCGAGCTGCACAGCTTGCCAGCAGGCACGCGGCTGGTCGAGACGGACGGGGTTGAAGGCGGCGTCTCCGAGGACCTCCCTGCCGAGACGGGGCTGCTCGTCGGGGGCGAGCTCTCGGCATACGGATGGTCGAAGGACAGCTACGTCAACGTGTACTATCGGCACGCGACCGGGATCGCCGCGGTAGGCGAGCTGACCGTCCCGACCGCGGGGTTTGCGCTGGACAGCAGCGTCAACGCGGCGCGGGAGGACCTCGGCGCGCTCGCGTTCAACCAGGAGCTCGGGCACGCGTCGATCGCCGCGGGGGCGTACCTGCGGAGCTGGGCGGACGCCGACGCGAACGCGACGGACCCCGATGACGGCTGGGAGTGGGTTGGGTCCATCCGACCCGCGTTCTACCCTACGCGCTTCGTGGCGATCCAAGCCGAGGTCTCGCACGAGGCCGCCTACCCCGCGGGCCTGGACCCGCGCACCAACGTCCAAGAGCGTCCGGCGGTCACCCGCGTGTCGCTCATGCCCGGCGTGCAGCTCGGGAAGGGCACCTTCGCGCGGCCCAACATCCACGTGCGCTACACCCTCTCGCTCGTGAACCAAGACGCGCTCGATCGCCTGGACCCCGACGACACGCGTGTCGCCGCCGGGCCTGTCCAACACACGTTCGGCATCGGCGCCGAGTGGTGGATCGCGTCGCAGGGCTACCGGTGACGCCCCTCCCCCTGCTCTTGCTGTGGCTCACGGGCCCCGCGTTGGCGGGCTCCGCACCCCACTACTCGCTGCCCAACCTCGGCACGGCGAACGGCTACGGCGCGATGGTGTTCGAAGGCGACCGGCTCACCACCGCGTACCCGCACATCTACCAGGAGTACACGCCCGGGGACGTCACGCCCAACCTGCTGTACGACAGCTACTTTGGGCTGGTCGGGGGCGGCAACGGCGAGTGGCTCACGAGCGCCGGGGCCGTCGACTACGAGCGCGGCACCGGCATCGTCGTGGCCGAGCGTACGTCGTCCGCCCAGCCAGACTTGGTGCTGACCGAGTATGATTTTGCGCCGATGAGCTACCCGGGGATGGGCCTCGTCCAAGTCTTGAAGGTGCTCAACGCAGGGAGCACCACCCTCTCGGGGCTGCAAGTCGTGTCGCTGCACAACTGGCACGTCGGCGGGACCGAGAGCGCGTCGTCACCCGACGCCACGCACCTGTCCGAGTCCGGCAGCGACGTGACGCTCGACCTGGTCGGCGCGTCCGCGACGGACGTGAGCTGCTCTGGGGTGTACGACGCCGTCCTCGCTGGCCAAGCCATCGGCGGAGGGTGTGCGCAGTCCGGGGACGACGTGGTCCCCGCGTTCGGTTGGCAGATCGACGCCCTCGGCCCGGGGGAAGAGGCCTGGATCGGTGTGTTCACCGGCGGCGCGGGCGGGGCCGACAGTTGGGTCGCCGGCCGCACGGCGCAGCAGCTCTACCTGGACGAGCTGGCTGACTGGGTTGAGTGGCAAGGCCGGGTCGACCCGCCAGAGGGCTTGTCGGACGACGAGCTGGGGGTGTACCAACAGCAGCTGGCGTACCTCCGCATGGCGCAGGTGCAGGAGCCCGGCGACGCGTTTGGGCAGATCCCGGCGTCGTTCCCGGTGGCCGCGACGGACCCCGAGTTCGAGCACATCTGGAACATCACGTGGGTGCGCGACGGGTCCTACGCTGCCGCCGCGCTCGCTGCAGCGGGCCGCACCCAGGAGGCCGCGGACGCGTTGGCGTTCCTCTCGCAGGGCAAGACCGGCGAGTACCGCTCCTACGTGGGGGACGCCGACTACATCGTGAGCGTGTGCCGCGTGTACGGGGACGGCAGCGAGTGGTCCGACAGCGACGCTGACGGCCCAAACGTAGAGTTCGACGACTTTGGGTTGTACTTGTGGGCGCTCGGCGAGGTGCGGGCGGCAGGTCGCATGGACGTCGTCGAGGGGCGGGGCCCCGCCGCGCTCGACGGCGTCGCGGACGTGCTGGTGGGGCTCATCGATCCGAACACGGGCCTGCTCCAGCCGGACTCCTCGATCTGGGAGCGCCACTGGAACGGCAAGCAGGAGCAGTTCGCGTACTCGAGCATCCAAGCCGTGGCGGGGCTCACCGCCGCGGCGAACATCGCCCATGACTTGGGTGACAGCCGCGAAGCCACGTACCGCGACGCCGCGCTCACCGTGGCGACGGCGATCCCCGAGCACCTGCTCGACGCGAGCGGGGTGATCGCCGCGAGCAAGGACCAGCTCGAGGCCGGCTCGGACTACCTGGACCTCGCTGCCGTCGAGGCATTCAACCACGAGATCCTCGCGCCCGGCGGCCCCGAGTGGGACGCCAGCTACGCCGCCTGGGACCGCCTGCGGGCCGCGTCCGACAACGGCTACGCGCGGAACGACGATGGCAGCAGCTACGACCAGGCCGAGTGGGCCGTGATCGACCTGCGGCTCGCGGAGGCCCTGCGCCGCTCGTGCGACCTCGAGGCCGCTGACGCGCTGGACGCGTGGATCACCTCCCAAGCGGTGCTCAACCACGACACCATCCCGGAGCTGTACGACCCCGCGAACGGCGACTACGCCGGGCCTGCGCCGATGCTCGGGTTCGGCGCCGGGGCCTACGTCTGGGGCATGGTGCACCGCGCCGAGCTCGAGTCCGCGTGCTTCGACGACTCCAGCGGCCCCACCCTCACCGAGGACCCCGGCCCCTGCGGCTGCGCCACCCCCGGCAGCCCCCCCGCCGCCCTCCTCGCCCTCCTCGCCTCCCTCTCCTACGCCCGAAATCGAACGAAACTCAGAGACTGAGCTTCGTGCCATCGGCGCGGCGACGACGACGCTGACCTCGCGCACCGCCCGGGCCGGCCTGCCGACGCCGCCGCTCGTGTCCCCCCCGAGCCGGCGCGGTGAAAAGGGCATAAAGTCGGGCGCATGCTGCTGCTCTGCCTCCCTGCCCTCGCCGCGGACCTCGCCATCTTGCACGCCACGGTGCTCACGGCCGCCGGCCCGCCGATCGCGGACGGCACGGTCGTCATCCACGACGGGGTGATCGCCAGCGTTGGCGGCCCCGTCCCCGCGGGTGCAGAGACGCTCGACGCGACCGGGATGTACCTCGCGCCGGGGACGATCGACCCCCACTCGCACATGGGGGACTACTCCTGGCCCGACGGGAACGGCCACAGCGACGGCAACGAGGCGTCCGAGCCCTTTACGCCCCGGGTGTGGGCCGGCGACAGCGTGAACTTGGAGGACCCCGCGTTCGAGCTCGCGCGCGCCGGCGGGGTCACCACGATCCAGGTCCTGCCGGGCTCGGCGAACCTGGTAGGCGGCCGGTCGGCGGTGCTCAAGCTGCGGCAGCGCAGGTTGCTCGACCAGATGCTGTTCAAGGCCGCGCCGCCGGGCATCAAGATGGCCATCGGGGAGAACCCGAAGCGCGTGTACGGCGCGTCGACAGAGCTCGCGCCCGACGGCGACCAATTGCAGACCCGGATGGGCGAATTCGCCGCGCTGCGCCGTGAATTCCAAGCCGCGCTGGACTACCGGGACGCGCGCAAGCGCCCAAACCCGCCCGCCCGAGACTTGGACCTGGACGTGATCCTCGACGTGATCGACGACAAGATCCTCGTGCACTTGCACTGCTACGAGACGAACGACATCCTCGGGATGTACCGGATCGCCGACCAGTACGGCTTCCACATCCAGAGCCTGCAGCACGGGCTCGAGGCGTACAAGGTCCGCGACGTGATCGCCGCCCACGGCACGATGCTCGCGACGTTCTCGGACTGGTGGGGCTTCAAGCTCGAGGCGTGGGATGCCATCCCGCAGAACGCCGTGCTGTCGAGCCAAGCGGGGGTCGGGGTGTCCATGCACTCCGACTCCGCGAGCTTCGTCCAGCGGCTCAACCTGGAGGCGGCGAAGATGCTGCGCTACGGCTGGACCGCCGACCAAGCGCTCCAGAGCATCACGATCGTGCCCGCGCGGATGCTGGGCGTGGAGGCGAAGGTGGGGAGCATCGAGGTCGGGAAGGACGCAGACCTGGCGTTGTACAACGGCGATCCGCTCTCCGTGTACTCGCGGGTGCAGCGAACGTGGATCGACGGCGAGGTGGTGTATGACCGCGCGGGCGCGGGGGTGGCCCAGTGAACCGCCGGGACCTGCTGCGCAACGCCGCGATCGTCGGCGCGGCCGCGCTGGCGGGCCGCCGGGCGTTCGCCGACGAGCCGTGGTCCGCGGCTCCCGCGATGACCTGGTCGAACGGCCGGATCCTCACCGGCTTGCCCATCGGCGCAGGGGACGCCGAGATCCGGGGCGGAGTCCGCGTTGAAGGCGGGAAGATCGTCGCGATGGGGCCCGACGTCACCGGAGGCACCGACCTCGCGGGCGCGACGGTCTGGCCGGGCACCTGGGAAACGGGGACCACCATCGGGCTGGCGGACATCGATCTCGAGCCCTCGACGCGCGACGACGTGGAGACGCTGGACGCGTTCCAGCCCCAGGTCCGCGTGGTGGACGGGTTCAACCCACAGAGCGAGGTGCTGCCTGTGCTCCGCGCGCGGGGCGTGCTTGGCGCGCTGGTGCTGCCCGGCGGCGGGGTCGTCAGCGGTCAAGCCGCGTGGATGCGCACCAGCGGTGCCACGCTGGCGGACGCGACCGTGATGGCGCCCGCGGGGCTCGTCGTGAACCTGGGGAAAGCCGGGGCGAGCGACAAGGGCCCGACCTCCAGGTTGGGGGTGCTCGCGCGGCTGCGGGACGTGCTGGACGCGAACCCAGATCCAGCCGCAGTGCCGCCGCCGGACAAGAAGAAGCACGCGCCCGTGGAGCCGCCCAAGCCGCCCACCCGCGCCGAGGTGCTGTGGCACGATCTCCGGGGCGGGCGGCTCAAGGCCTTGTTCGTCGCGGACCGGGCGAGCGACATCGAGCTCGCGCTCGACCTCGCGAGCGAGTACGCGCTCGACGCCGTCATCATCGGCGCCGCCGAGGGGTGGATGGTGGCGCGGCAGCTGGCGGACGCCCGCTGTGGCGTAGTGCTCGGGCCGGTGACCGTGCAGCCGGACAGCTGGGCTCACCCGAACGCCCGCTACGACAACGCCGCGCTGCTCCACGCCGCGGGGGTGACGTTCGGCATCCGGATCGGGGACCCGCACCGCACCTACGACCTGACGACCGAGGCCGGCATCGCCGTCGCGTGGGGGCTGCCGTACGCAGCCGCCGTCGCGGCCATCACCGGCAACTCACCCGCGCTGTTCGGCCTCGACCAGGGCACGCTGCGCGTCGGTGGAGAAGCGAGCTTTGTCGTGAGCGACGGCGACCCGCTCGAGCCGAGATCGTCGGTGAAGAAGGTGGTGGTGCTCGGCGTCGACCAGCCGTTGGTGAACCACCAGACCGAGCTCTATGACCGGTTCAAGGTCCTGCGGTGAGCGCGGCGCGGTTCATCGCCATCGAGGGGCTGGACGGCTCGGGCGGCAGCACCCAGCTCGCCCTGCTGAAGGCGGAGTTCGAGCGTCGGGGCCAAGCGTGCGTCGTGTCGCGGGAGCCCAGCGACGGGCCGGTTGGCAAGCTCATCCGCGCGCAGTTGGCCGGCGGCGTGAGCGACGGCGTGCTCCCGTACCTGTTCGCCGCGGACCGCCGGGACCACTTCGACTCCGTGATTTTGCCGGCGCTCGCGCGCGGGGAGAACGTGCTGTCGGACCGCTGCGCGCTGTCGAGCCTCGCGTACCAAGCGGAGGCGCACGGGCTCGGGAAGGTGATGCGGCTCAACGAGGATTTTCCGCCCCCCGACCTCGTGATCTTGCTGGACCTGGACCCCGCCGAGTGCCTCGCCCGAATCGCGGCCCGCGGGCTGCCGCGCGACCGGTTCGAGACCCTCGAGAGATTGCGGACGATCGCGGCTGGCTATGACGCCGCGGTGCGGGCGGTGGGCGCGGTTGGGGCAGAGCCCCCAGGCAGACACTGGACCGTTGTCAGGGTCCCCGCCGACGGCACCGCCGACGACGTCGCCGCCCGCGTCACGAAGGCCGTTTGGCCCGCCTGATCGCCCTCGGGCGCGTCGACTACCGCGAGGGTTGGGCCCGCCAGCAGGAGGAGCTCACCGCGGTGATCGACGGTGCGGAGAACGCCGTCATCCTCTGCGAGCACGAGCCGGTCTACACCCTCGGGCGCAAGCGCGGGGCGAGCGCGAACGTGCTCGACGCGGGCGACACCCCGGTGATCGAGGTCGAGCGCGGGGGCGACGTGACCTGGCACGGGCCGGGCCAGCTGGTCGTGTACCCCGTGCTCAGGTTGGAGGGGGCGGCGCGCGACCTGCACGCGCACCTCCAGCGGCTCGAGGACCTCGCTATCGAGGTCTGCGGCGCGCTCGGGCTGCCAGCGGGGCGGGACGAACGCAACACGGGCGCGTGGATCCGGGGTCGGAAGGTGTGCTCGATCGGGGTGGCGTGCCGGCGCTGGGTCACGTGGCACGGGCTCGCGCTGAACGTCAACCCCGATCTGTCGGCGTTCCGCCGGATCAACCCCTGCGGGTTCGACTCGGCCGTGATGACCAGCGTGAGCGAGGAGCTTGGGCGGGACGTCGGAGTCGGGGAGGTCGAGGGCCTCGTGGCGGAGCGCGTGCGCGGCTGGTGACGCGGCCCTCGCCGGGCCCCGGGTTCAGCCTGGTGAACCGCGATCTGTACGGCTTTGATTCAGTACTCGACGGGAGCACCACCCGCTGGGAGGGCGCGCATGTGGCCGGGCGCCACCTTCACCTGAATTCGACACCACCCCTGACACGTCAACGCGACCCCGGTGGGAAACGCCGTGAGCGTCGATGCCGCGTGCCATCGACCGGCTCGG
>CALQBK020000024.1 GCA_943328795.2 Bifidobacterium breve | reverse complement strand
TGTTGTCGTCGATGCTGCCGCTGCAATCGTTGTCGATACCGTCGCAGGTCTCGGCTTCTCCAGGGCTGATGTCCCAATCCGTGTCGTCGCAGTCCCACGCTGCGCCCGCCTCGGCGTAGTATCGGGGTTGGAGGCAGGCAATCAGCGCCACATCAGGGTTTGGGTACCCGTCCTGATCCGCGTCCTCGTACCAAGTGACAGCATCCACGCTGTCCGGACCGTTCGACGATCCGTCGCAATTCTCATCGACCTCGGCGTCATCGCAAAGCTCATCCATCGCCGGGTTCACAGCCGCGTTCGTGTCGTCACAGTCCGTGGAGTCCGGCACGCCGGCGGTCATCACGCACGCATCGAGCCGTGCGTTAGCGTCCCCGAAACCGTCGCCGTCCACGTCGGAGAACAATGCTCCAGTCGATGGGTCTGCGTCGTCGCAGTCAATCCCCACGCAGTAGCCGTCGAGGTCGGCATCGATGCAGCCGTACCAGCCACCGACGCGCCCACCCTGGCCGGGTTCGTCGAAGTCGCTCGCGAAATAGTCGAGCAATCCATCCCCGTTGACATCGGCCGTTGCGATGTCCCCGCCGAGCGAGTGAAAACCCGTTGCTGTGCTGCGTGCAGTGGCCGCAACCCCAGTTGCCGAGCCGGCGTACGAGAGGATCTCGCCCGTGCCACTGACGCCTGGCGCCGCCACGAGGAGGTCGTCGTAGCCGTCGCCGTCGATGTCCCCGGCTGGCCCCACCCACGCGCCGAGCTGATCGTTGGCGGCTGTTCCGAGCATCGTGGTTTGCGGACTGGCCCCGACCCCCCTTGCTTCACCCGCGAAGACGTAGACGCGACCGGTGTTGCCGTCGCTCCCGTTCGCGCCGATCGCCAGGTCGCCGAACCCGTCCGCGTCGACGTCGCCCGCGGCCGAGACAAAGCTGCCGAAGTGATCGCCCTCGGCCTCCCCCACGAGCGTCGTGGACGGCGAATCGGGTGGCCCGAGCGCGGCCCCCACAAACACCGCCACCTCTCCGGCTCCGACGTCGTCGAAACCAATCGCCAGGTCCCCAAATCCGTCACCGTTGACGTCACCCGCCGACGCGATTGCGGAGGGAGTTGCCGAGAGGCTGAGCTTCAGGTCGGGTTCGGCGGGGATCCCTGAAGCGGACCCGGTGTAGAGCCAAACTGAATTGCTTCCAGGTGACATCCCTATGGCCACGTCTGCGTATCCGTCTCCATTGACGTCACCGATTCCCGCCACCCGATGGCCAAGCCCGCTCACGGTGGAGTCCCCCGCCATGGCGGTCCGTGGCCCATCGACGATGCCCCCTTCCGAGCCGAGGTAGACATACGCCGTGCCGTTGGCCCCGCTCCCGTCGGCGCCGATCACGATGTCGTCGTACCCATCCCCGTTGGTGTCGCCGGCGCCTGCGACCGAGGTCCCGAACTGGGCGTCAGGGTCTGCGCCCAGGAGGGTGGTCGCCGGCGTCTCGCCGAGACCAGACGGAGACCCAAGGTACACAAGGGACTCGCCGCTGAACCGGTCGTGGCCATAGGCGCCGAGGATGACGTCCTCGTAGCCGTCGCCGTTGACATCGCCGGCGTTTGCGATGGCGGCGCCGAGGTAGTCGCCGGTCGAATCGATCGGGATGGAGTCCGAGAGATCGGCGGAGTCGGAGCCGAGGTAGAGCGAGGTGGAGCCGGAAGACGCCTCGATGACGTCCGGGAACCCATCCCCGGTGGCGTCGCCTATTCCGACCGTGGCCAAGAGCGTGCCATCCAGGGAAATCGGGTGGGGCGCGCTGAAGTCGACGGCAGCCGCGGCTCCAACGTACAAGGAACTCCCGACCTGGATGTCGTCGTAACCATCGCCGTTCACGTCTCCCACTCCCGCGACGTGGTCATAAGAATCCCAGTCCTCTCTGGACGCCCCGTTGACATAGATGGTGACGTCGGGGCCGGTTGGAGAGCCCAGGACCAGGCTCAGGGTTCCGTTGTACGAGTGACAGTTGATCCAACAGCCGTCCGTCGTAATCAGGACGTCGTCATACCCGTCCCCGTTGACGTCGCCCGCCGATGCCACTGAGCCAATGTAGTAGTTGCCCCCGTTCACATCGTACAGCGGGGAGGCGTCCAACCCGGTCTCGGAGCCGGCGTAGACGAGTGCCTCGGAATACTCGGACCGCGGCGCGGAAGCCAGGAGATCCGCGAAGCCGTCACCGTTCACGTCCCCGGCGGCGAACAACTCGCTGCCGAGCTCGGTGTACATGTAGCCCGTCAGGGTTGTCGCCGGCGTCTCAGCCATCCCGGACGGGCCGCCGAGATACAGGTAGACGCGGCCCTCGGCCAGGTCGAATTGAGACGCAGCGACGACGACGTCGTCATAGCCGTCCCCGTTCACGTCGCCGGCGCCGGAGATGTTGTCAAAATCCGATCCCCCCCAATCCGCAGTGTCGGGGCTCAACACGGTGCTCGAGGGGTCAACGGGGAGCCCTTCCGGACCCCCGAAGTAAACGCCGGCCGTTTCGGAGTCGATGATCGCCGCCACGTCGATGTACCCATCGCCGTTCACATCTCCCGCCCCATGAATCGCGGTCATGCTCGTCATGGGTCGCACCCTCACGCCCGACGGATCCCCCTCGTACAAGTACACGATGCCGGAGGAGTCCTGCAAGAACGCATCGTCGTACCCGTCCCCGTTCATGTCTCCGGCTGCCACGCCGCGGACCACCGAATCCCCGAGCCCGCCTTGCCCCGTCACCTCCCAATCCGCAGTCGTGTAAACCGGATCCACCTCCACCGGGTACGTCGCGCCCTCATCCTCCACCACCACGCTGAACCCATCCTCCCCGCTCTCAAAACGCACCGGAAGGCTCTCTCCCCGCGCGTCCCAGGCCCGAAGCCCGCTCACAACCAGCGCGCTCCCATTATCGTCATGAAGCTTCAAGTTCGAATGCTCGACCTCGGCGTCCGCGTTCCCGACGGCAACGTCAATCCGGACCGGGCCGCTCCCAACCGGACGCTCGTTCACCACCCAGCCCTGCTCAAACCCGCCGCTGCTGGCCACCCACCACTCGGTAAACTCCCCGCTCGCATATTCCAGTCGCGGGACGCACTGGCCCATCGGGTCTGCCTTCCCCTGGCACTCGCCGAGCGTGGGCGTCGCGACTGCCGCCTCACGGGAACCCGTGCGGCCGACACCCGATGTGTGGAGTGAAATCGGCCCGCCTTCGGCCCCGACAGCGATGTGGGCTCCCGCGTCGTCAAAACGGGCGGTCAAGCCGCGCTCGGGGATGTCGGCACGGAACTCGCCAGCGTCGGGCAAGAACTGGTGACTGGCGTCCGGGATCCGGGCCCTGGCCTCGGCCATCCCGTTCGGGTTGGCGCTGGCGGCTGGGCCAGCCTCGGCGTCGTGTGCCGGCGTCACCTGACGCTGCGGCCTGAGCGGCGCGGAGTTCAACAACACCAGCGCGAGGGACGGAATCAGCAGGTTCAGGTGCCGCATCGACTCGACCTCAGGCGTTCAGACCTTAGCACGAAGACCGCGTCGGTCAGGTCGGCGCCATCGCAGTCCTGGTCGATGCCGTCGTAGGGGATCTCGGAGGCTGGTGCACAGTCGTCCGGGGCCTTGCCTACGCACGCCGGAGCGAGTGAAAGAGCCAACGGTAGGGAGAGTCCCGCGAGGGTGCGACGTTTCATTGCCAGCTCCTCGTGGACACCGAGCTTCGGCAGGGTACACCCTGGTCGCAGTGTCCGCAAGCCGTTCGAGCACGCCGAAGGCGGCGTTGCAGGACTGCGATCGGTGGGAAGCGATCCACTCCCAGCCTCCACCCCACCACCCCCCCTACCTCCCCAAGACCACGACCGTCTCGACATGCGGGGTGCCGGGGAACATCTCGTACACGCGGGCGGTCTCGACGTGCCAGCCACGGGAGAGCCAATGCGCGAGGTCCTTCGCGAGGGGCTCCGGGTGGCACGAGATTTGGACGATTCGCGAGGGCGCCAACGCTTCGACTTGGGCCCGGACGAGCTCCCCAGTCCCCTTGCGCGGCGGGTTCAGCACGACGGTGGCGCCGATGAAGCGGTCGGGAATAGGGACCGTGCCCGCGGCGCCGGCCGCGAAGGTGAAGTCGCCCCCGAGGCGGGCGGCGGTCGCCTTGGCCCGCTCGATCGCGCCGGGGCTCTCCTCGACGCCGAACACCGCGGCCGCGCGGGTCCGGGCGTGGAGGGCGAACGCGACGGCGCCGACCCCGCAATACAAGTCGACGAGGGTGTCGCCGGGGTCGGGGAGGTCCGCCCAGAGTTGGCGGGCGACGGCGGGGTTGGTCTGAAAGAAGTCGGTGGGCCCAACGTCCACCGTGACCGGTCCGCCGTCGTGGTACACCCACTCCCGCAGGCGGGGGACGCCCCAGGCGTGGACGGTCGGGCCGGCGGGGTCGAGGATCGCGTCCCCGGGGCGCGTGTTGCGGTGGATCGCGAGCCCGTCGACCCCCGCGCGCCGAAATACAGCCTCGAGCGCGTGGAGCGTTGGGTGATCGTCCCGCACGACCAACGTTGCCAACACAGCGCCGTCCCACGACGATTGCCGCGCGACGAGGTGGCGGATGATGCCCGCGGGCACCGGGAGCAACGGCAAGCGGGTGAGCGCGCGGAGCTTGGGCGCGAGCGCGATGCAGCCGGGGATCCGCATGACCTCGTGGGAGTGCGGCTGGTAGGCACCGAGCCGGACGCCGCGGGTGCCCATGTCTTGGGCGGCGAACTTCACGACGTGGCGGCCGTCGTTCCGGGGCGCGGGGACGGCGTGCACGTCGACGTGTACGCCCGCCGCGGCGAACACCGCGCTCACCCGCGACGCCCGCTCGCCGTGCGCCCGGGTGCGCGAGACGTGCAGCCAAGGGCACCCCCCGCAGGCCTCGACGTGCTCGCAGCCGGCGTCCACGCGGTCCGCCGAGAGCACGGGGCTCGACACCCACCGCGCGTGCACGAAGTTGCCCCCGCGCCGCAGCACCTTCACCTCGGCCTCCTCCCCGGGGATCGCGCCGACCAGGCGCATCGGCAAGCCGAGGTCACCCTTCGGCACCTCGGCTTCGCCGTTGGCCGCAAAATGCGTGGGGGTGACGATCATGCGCCCTTCACCCGGCGTCCGCCGACCCAGCAGTCGCGCACCGCCGCCGGCGACCCGTTGAAGACGAGCGCGGGCAAGAGCCGACACTCCTGGAGCTCGATGCGAGCGGAGTCGATCGTGATCATGTCTGCGAGTTTCCCAGGTTTGAGCTCACCGGTGTCGAGGCCGAGCGCCGTGGCACCAGCGCGCGTGCCGATGGAGAGCAGGCGGAGGGCGAGGCCGTCGCGGGCATCGGCCGCAGGGGCCGCGGTGAGCACGTTCCGGTGACCGGAGAGCGCGCGGGCGTGCCACTCGATCGCCCGTAGCTCGGCGAAGGGGTCGACGAGGGCGTGGCTGTCCGATCCGATGCTGATGCGGGCGCCGGCCGGGTCGAGCTTGTCGAGCGGGAGGAAGCCGTCTCCGAGGTCGAGCTCGGTGGTCGGACACGCGACGACGGACGCGTCGGCGTCGACGAGGAGGCGCACCTCGGCGTCGTCCGGGTGCGTGAGGTGGACGGCGGCGAACCTCGGGCCGACGAGCCCAGCGTCGGCGAACACCTGCAATGGGCGCCTCCCGTGCTCGGCGAGGCTCGCGCGGATCTCGGCGGGCTGCTCGTCGACGTGGGCGTGGACGACGCCTTGGTAGGAGGCGAACGCGCGGAGCCAGTCCGCGGGGCACGCGCGCATCGAGTGCGGCGCCAAGCCGACCCCGAAGCCCTCGCGGTCGCCACGGGCGGTCAAGCGCGAGACGGCGGCGAGCACGTCGTCCGGAGAGCGCGCCAGGAAGCGGCGCTGCCGGGGGTTCGGCGCGACTTGGAAGCCTGCGCGGGCGTACGCGACGTAGAGCAGCACGAGCCGAATGCCGGCGGTGCGGGCGGCGGCGATGACGCGGTGGGCGAGCTCGTCGGGGTCTGCGTAGGGCGCGCCGTCGGGCTGGTGGTGGAGGTAGTGGAACTCGCCGACGGTGGTGTACCCCGCGGCGATCATCTCCCGGAAGGCGAGCGTGGAGATGCGCTCGACGCCGTCGGGGTCGAGCGTCTCGGCGAGCCCGTACATGGCCTCGCGCCAGCTCCAGAAGCTGTCGCTGGACGCCGAGCTCCTGTGTTGGACGTGGCCGCGCAGCGCCCGCTGGAACGCGTGGGAGTGGGCGTTGACGAAGCCGGGGAGCAGCACGCGGTCGGCGAGCCGCTCGGGGACCACCCCGGCTGGCAGGGGACAGACGCGCCCGATGCGATCGCCGACGATCTCGACCGCGAGCCCGGGCTCGAGGCCGGCGTCGGTGAGCACGGCGTCGGGGAGGAGCCAGGTCACGGGGTGGACTCGGGGTCGGAGGGGTCGGACGCGGGGGTGGGGTCGGACGCGGGGGTGGCGTCGGACGCGGGGGTGGGGTCGGACGCGGGGGTGGACGCGGGGGTGGGGTCGGACGCGGGGGGCGCGGGGAGGGCTGGTCGGCTGCGCGGGGGGTGGAGGAGCGCGTGGAGGTCTGCGTGCAGCTCGAGGGGCAGGATCTTCGAGCCTTGGAGCTCGAGAAGGTCCTGTCGGAACAGCGTAGGCAACAGCTGTCGCGCGAGCTTCGTCGGCGTGAAGGGGTTGAACGCGAGCGCGGTGCGCACGCGGTACGACGGTGACCAGCGCGGGTGTGACGCCAGGAGCTCCAAGACCGCGGGGTTCGTCGGGCGCATCGCGGCGATCCGGACGACGTCGCGCTCGATGACGATGGGGTTGTCGAGCAGCACGCGGATGATGCGCGGGTCGCGGTCGTGCATCAGGCGATCGAGGGCCATTCGGTCGCGTGACTTGGCCCGGGCCGTGCGCTCCCCGGCGGACACGTCCATGTGAGGGTTCTCGATGGCGACGCGCTGGACGATCGGCTTGTCGGTCAAGAACCGCAGCGCGAGGCGCTCCTGGCCAGCGGCCCGCGCGATGGCGTAGAGCTCCGCGATGCGGTCGTACGGCAGCTCGGCCAGCACCGAGGGGGTGAGGGCCAGCTCGGTCTGCAGCCAGCGCACGGCCCGCTCGCCCTGCTCAGCGCGCGCGTCGAGCCGGGGGAGCAGCCCGATCAACGTGCCGTCATCTGTGCTCTCGACCAGCTCGAGGAGGACGTTGCGCCGAAGGCCACGGTCCTGGATCACGGTGAACTTGTGCAGCCAGCGGTCGAGCATGACGTCCGCCTCGGCGGCGTCCTCGAGCACGGCTCGCGCCCTCGCGACGGCAGGCAGCACATCTCTCGGCAACGGGACCATCTTCACAGCCTATCGCCCAGGCGCGCAACGGGTTGACCCGCGCGGATTAGACCCCGGCGGATGTCGCCCCTGCTGCTCGTCTTGCTCAGCGCGTGCGCTACGCCCGCGCCGACGACCGCCGAGGGCTGCGCGGCGCTCGCCGACGCCCAGGCTCGCGACGAGTGCCTGCTGGCCCTGCTGCCGGCCATCTTCCGGGCCGACCCCGCGCGCGGCGTGGAGTTGACGACGACCGGCATCAGCGACCCGACGACGCGGGATTTTGCGTGGCTCACGATCACGCGGGACGTTGACCCCCACTCCGAGAAGTACTGCAAGCGGATCGTGGACCCGCTGCTCAAGGAACGCTGCAAGGTGCTCGTCGCACGGCCGCACTTGCACCGCGAGGCCGGGGCCCAGGGCGCTCCGGGCCAGCCGGGCGCTCCGGGCCAGCCGGGCGCTCCGGGCCAGCCGGGCGCTCCGGGCGGGCCGTGACCCCGCGACCCGTGGTCCTCTACCAGGACGCGCACATCGAGATCGTCGACAAGCCCGTCGGGATCGGCACCCAGGGCGGGCGAGCGGGCGAGCGGGGCCTCGCCGAGCTGCTGGACCTGCGCGTGTGCCACCGCTTGGACGTCGGGACCTCCGGCGTGCTCGTGCTCGCGCGGACGGCGCACGGGCAGCGGGTGATCTCGGCCGCGTTCGAGGGCGGCACGGTCAAAAAGACCTACCTGGCCCTCTGCCAGGGCCAGCTCCCCGACGAGGGCGCAGTGGACCTCCCGCTGGGCGAGTGGAAGCGCGGGCGCGTGCAGATCGGCAAGGGCCGGCCGGCGCTCACCCGGTTCACGGTGCTGGCACGCAGCGGGACCCGCGCGACCGTCCTCGCCCACCCGGAGACAGGGCGCACCCACCAGGTGCGCGCACACCTCTGCTCCGTCGGCGCGCCCATCGTAGGCGACGAGGACTACGGCGGGCCGCCCGCACCCAGAATCTTCCTTCACGCGCTCCGGCTGGTGCTACCTTGGCCCACGGCGGGTGACCGGCTCACCATCGAGAGCCCCGAGCCCCCAGGATTTCGCCCCACATGAGACACCTCCCCGCCCTGCTCACGGTCCTCGCCCTCGTCGCCTGCCGCAAGGGCACGGGCTCGGCGGACGACGTCTGTAGCTTTGAGTTCAGCGAAGACCCGCTCGCCAAGGACGGGCGCACCGTCGGCACGATGGTGCAAGACGACGACGGCCTGTACGAGCTGCACGTGGTGGTGCGGTGGGCGAAGGACATGGGGGAGCCCGGGACCGCCCCCGTCGGCATCACGCTGCAGGGCGGCTGGGATCAGCAGGGCACGCCCGTCACCGCGGACACGACCCGCCTCGACACGACGCAGCCGATCGTCGACATCCACGTGGACCTGCCCGGCGCGGGGCTGAGCGGCGGCACGAACGACCGGCGAGGGCCGATCGCCGCTGCCGCCGTCGCGGCCGTGCTGCGCTGGGCGAACGGCGACGGCGTCGACTCGGGCGGCTGTCACCTGTCTGACCGCGTGCCGGCGGCGAACCTGGACGACCTGTACCTGGTCGCCACGTCGAACGGCGGCAACCTCGCCTACTCCGTGCTCACCGACGACTCGCTCACCTTCCCCGCGGTGTCCGGCCTCTTGACGTGGGAGACCCCCGTCGCCGCGATGTTCGCGAACGTCGAGCTCGGCAACTCCCCCTCCGTCCACGAGCCGGGCACCTGCAGCTGGGAGCCCACGGACGGTGTGACCTGCGCCTTCCCGGCCGACGAGCTGATCGCCGTGAACGGCGGCGGGGCGGCCCAGCTCTGCTTCGATCTCGACGACGACGGCACGTGCGTGGAGGAGAACGACGTCGTGGTGCACGGCACGGAGAACAAGGAGAACGGCGAGATCATGCTCTCCCCGACGCTCCGGCGCGCGGTAGCCGACCAGGGCTTGAACGTGCCGGGGTTCGCGAGCCAAGAGGACGTGGACGCCTGGTGGCTCTACCGCGACGCCGGGCGGCGCACCGAGCTCTTCGTCGAGCGAAACCCCGAGCTGCCGGTGATGATCCTCGGCAGCGAGGTCGACCACGTGATCGACACCTGGACCGACCACCCCCACGTCCACGCCATCGGGCAGGCGCTGCAGGCGAGCGGGGCCTTTTGGACGCGCCTGAACCCCGGGACCGAGTGGCTCGCTGGCAACACGGGCGCCAACCCCCCGAACCTCCCGCTCTCGCTCGAGGGGGACGACGCGACCATGTTGCCCGAAGACGTCGAGGACCCGCTCGAAGCGGCGCTCACCGCGGGGGTGTTCGAGCTCTCCGACCGGACGGCGAGCGGGGACTGGACGAGCGACTGAGCCCGCTGGCGGTAAGTCACTGACGCCGGGATCGCGCTACAAGCCGCGCATGGCCCAGCTGATGATCGTAGACGACGAGCCGGAACTCCTCGACGTGGTCGCGGAGGTCCTGCGGGCCCGCGGCCACGAGGTGCTCACTTGCTCGTCCGGGCGGGAGGCCCGCGCGCGGATCGCCGGGCCGGCGACCTTGGACATCGCGATCCTGGACTGGTCGCTGCCCGACGTAGGCGGCCGCGACCTGCTGCTGGACCTGCAGGCCCGGCAACCGCAGGCCAGGGCGATCATCGCGACGGGCTACGGCGAGTCGGTCGTGAGCAGCTCACTCGTCAACGATCGCGTGGTGGCGGTGATCCGCAAGCCGTTCCGGATGAAAGAGCTGGTCGAGGTGATCCACCGCACCCTCGGAAATACATAAAACGACTTGCGTGTTGTGAACCGGCAGGCGTAGACTGTTTCATCAAGTCTCGGTCCTCCCCGTTCCGGCTCCTCCGGCAACGTCAAGCGTCTCCTCCATTTATTGCGGTGGGCGGGCGGGGAGGACTCACCCCTCCAGGTAGTACTTGCGCGTGTACTCCGCCACCATGCGGCTCGTGTGGTACTGGTGCGCGCACGTCTCGAGGCTGCGGCGCATCCGGTGCACCCAGTCGTGGGGCACGCCGTCGTCGGTGCGCCGGTAGAACTCGGGCACGATGTCCCGCTCGAGCAGCTGGTACAGGCTCTCGACGTCCACGGCGTCTTGCTCCTCGGGCGTCGGGCGCTCGACCGCGTCGCCGATCGCCCAACCGTTGGTGCCGTCGAACGCCTCGGGCCACCATCCGTCGAGGATGGAGCAGTTGATGCCGAGGTTCAACGGGACCTTCATCCCGCTGGTGCCGCTGGCCTCGCGGGGACGGCGCGGGGTGTTCAGCCACACGTCTACGCCCTGGGTGAGCCGGCGCCCGAGCGCCATGTCGTAGTCCGGCAAGAAGATCACCCGGCCGCGGAAGCGCTCGTCGCGCGTCCACTCGAGCACGTCGCGCAAGATCCCTTGCCCGGCGGCGTCGCGCGGGTGGGCCTTGCCCGCAAAAAGGATCTGCACCGGGCGCTTGGTCAGGATCGCGGCCAGTCGGTCCGGGTCGGTGAAGAGGAGGTTACCCCGCTTGTACGGGGCAAAGCGCCTCGCGAACCCGATGGTCAGCGCGTCCGGGTCGAGCCAGTCGCGGCCGAGCTCGCGGTTCGCCCAGGCCACGAGCCGAAGCCGCAGCGAGCACCGCATCTCCCAGAGCCGCTCGTCCGACACCGTCGCGAGGCTCGGGAGCACCCCTTCGCGCCACCGGGGCGAGGCCTCGTCCAAGAGCCGCTGCATCTCGGCGCTCATCCAGCTCGGCGCGTGCACCCCGTTCGTCACCGAGCCGATCGGCACGTCGGCCTCGGCGACGGTCGGGTACAGGCTCTTCCACATCTTGCGGCTTACTTCGCCGTGAAGCTTGGCGACGCCGTTCGCCGCGCGACTGCCGCGCAACGCCAGCACCGTCATGCACAGCGGCTCGTTCACGTTCCCGCGCTGCACCCGGCCGAGGTCCATGAACGCGCCCTCCGGCAGGTTCATGTCCTCGCGGAGGCCCACGAGCGCCTCCTTCTTCAGGTCCCAGTTGAACCGGTCGTGGCCCGCGTCCACGGGCGTGTGCGTCGTGAAGACGCAGCCCTTCCGGACGGTCTGGAAGGCCTCCGCAGGCGGGTGGCCGGCGAGCAGCTCCTCGCGCCAGCGCTCGAGCACGGCGAACGCGGCGTGGCCCTCGTTCATGTGGATGACCGTGGGGTCGATCCCGAGCGCGCGCAGCGCCCGGACGCCACCGATGCCGAGCAGCACCTCTTGTTGAATGCGCGTCGCAGCGTCGCCACCGTAGAGCTGCATCGAGAGGTTCCGGTGCTCGGGGCGGTTCCCCTCCACGTCCGAGTCGAGCAGGAACAGCCGGATGCGGCCGACGTCGAGCTCCCACACCTGGGCCTTGTAGGTGTGGTGCCCGTGCGGCACGTCGACGAACACGTCGAGCTTCCGGAGCGGCGTGTGCTCCAACGGCGTAGCGGGCCACGCGGGGACCTGCCGATTGTTGGCGATCACCTGCTTGAAGTACCCCTCGCGGTACAAGAGGCCGACGCCGACGAGGGGCAAGCCGAGATCGGAGGCGCTCTTCAGGTGGTCACCCGCGAGCACGCCGAGCCCGCCCGAGTAGATCGGCAAGGACTCGTGGAGCGCGAACTCCATCGAGAAGTAGCAGACGCTGCCTCGGAACCCGGCCATCTCGCGAGAGGCCCAGGTGTCCTTCGCCGCGATGTACGCATCGAAGCGCCGCTCTACCGTGTCGAGCGCCGCCGGCGACCGCGCGACGGCGCGGTCCAACGCCCTGTCGTCCAGCTCGTCGAGGAGCATCAGCGGGTTGTGGTGGACCTCCTCCCAGCGCTCGGGGTGGAGCGCGGCGAAGAGCTCGGTGGCCTGGGCGTCCCAACACCACCAGAGGTTCGCGCAGAGTCGGGAGAGTCGATCACGAGTCAAGCAGGCACCAGGGGAACCGGCCCCTTATCGAAGGGCGGCCGGCGTGCACAGGGCCCGCGTAGCCGGCCTCCTAGTCTACGACCTCCACCCCGCGCTCGGCGAGCCACTTTCGCATCTCGTCCTTGTCGAGCGCCTTCTCCAGCGCGGCATGCGGGTCGATGGACTGCCCAATGACCAACGACTTCAAGCTGTCGTCCATCGACATCATCCCGGCCGACCGGCCCTGCGTGATGAGCCCGGGGATCAAGTGGGTTTTCCCCTCGCGGATCAGCGAGGAGAGCGCGGGCGTGCCGAACAGGATCTCGATGGCCGCGGCCCGCCCGCCCCCGACGCGTCGAAGCAGCTGCTGGGCGAGCACCCCCTTGATGACCCCCGCGAGCACCCCGCGCACGCCGTCCTGCTGCTCGGACGGGAACACGTTGATGATGCGGTCGATGGTCTTCGCCGCCGAGTTCGTGTGCAGCGTCCCGAACACGAGCATGCCGGTCTCGGCCGCCTTCAACGCCATCTCGATGGTCTCGAGGTCCCGCATCTCGCCGATCAGGATGCAGTCGGGATCCTCGCGAACGGCCGCGCGCAGCGCGTTGGAGAAGCCCTTGGTGTGCGGCCCGATCTCGCGCTGGCTGACGAGCGACTTGCGGTTGGGGTGCACGAACTCGATGGGGTCCTCGATCGTGACGAAGTGCATCGCGCGGTGCTCGTTCATCTCGTGGATGATCGCCGAGAGCGTGGTGGACTTGCCCGACCCGGTCGGGCCGGTCACGAGCACGAGCCCGCCGTCGAGCTGCGTGAGCTTCCGCACCGAAGGGGGGAGCCCGAGCTGGTCGATGGTCATCAGCTTCGTCGGGATGATGCGGAACACCGCGCCGTAGCCGCGTTGCTGGCGGTACAGGTTCACCCGGAACCGCGCGACGCCGGGCACCTCGTAGGCAAAGTCGGCGTCGCCGTCCCGCTGGTATGCCGCCCAGAGGTGAGGCGGCGTGATCGGCTGGATGAGCCCGATCAGGTCGGGATCGTCGAGCACGCGGTAGCGAATCGGGTCCATCCGGCCAGACAGCCGGAAGATCGGCGGACGGCCCACGGAGAGGTGGAGGTCCGACGCGCCGCGGTCGTTCATCAGGCGCAGGAAGCGGTCGATTCGGTTCGAGGGTTCAGCCATCAGGCCTCACAAGTCAGTTCGGGGGTATTGGGAGCGGAGAGGCCGTCTCCGCTACTTCGGCGGGGAGAGCGGCCGAACGATCGGTGTGCCGGGGGCGGCGGGCGGTGTGCTGGGCCCCGCCGCGGGCTTCGGGGCGGGCTTCTCGACCTCTTGGGTCTTCAGGTCGGGCTCGATCCCGGCGCTCTCCCTCAAGAACAGGGGGTCGCAGAACATCTCGAAGTCCTCGGGCTTCTCGGCGCGACGCCAAGCGGCCTCGCCGGAGATCAGGCCGGCCTGGACGAGCTCGACGAGCGCCTGGTCGACGGTCTGCATGCCGAACTGGCGGCCGAGCTGCATCATCGTCGGGATCTGGTGCAGCTTGTTTTCGCGGATGAGCGTGCTGATCGGCATCGTGCCCTTCAGCACCTCGAACATGGCCACCCGCCCCATCCCGTCCTTGCGCGGCAGCAGCGACTGGCAGACGACGTACTTCATCGACTCGGACAGGGCCATCCGGACCTGCGCCTGCTCCTCGGGCGGGAAGCTCTTGATCATCCGGTCGATGGTCGCGTATGCCGAGGTCGTGTGCAGCGTCCCGATGACGAGGTGGCCCGTCTCGGCCGCGGTGAGCGCCAGCCGGACGGTCTCGGCGTCCCGCATCTCGCCGACGATGATCACGTCAGGGTCCTCGCGGAGCGCGGCGCGCAGCGCGCGGGAGAACGAGCCCGTGTGCGTACCGACCTCGCGCTGGTTGACGAGCGAGCTCTTGACCGGGTGGACGAACTCGATCGGGTCTTCGAGCGTGATGACGTGGTCCGCCTTGGTCTCGTTGATCAGGTTCACGAGCGCGGCCAGGGTCGTGGACTTGCCGCAGCCTGCGGGCCCGGAGATGAGGATGATCCCCTGGTGGTAGTCCAGCAGCTCGGTGAGGCGGCCGGGGATGCGCAGCGACGCGAACGTCGGGGGCAGGTTCGGGATGACGCGGAACGCGGCACACCAGCCGAGGCGCTGGTTGAAGGCGTTGACCCGGTAGCGCCCGACCTCGGGGATGGAGTAGCAGAAGTCGATCTCTCCGACCTCGCGGAGGGTGGCGGCCTGCCGCTCGCTCAACAGGGAGAACACCGCGGCCTCCGTGCTCGCCGCGGACATCGGCTGCACGTCGCCCATCCGGACCAGCTTGCCGTTGGTACGTACGAACGGCGGCTCCCCGACGGTCAGGTGCAGGTCGGAGCAGTTCTGCTCCCGGATCTGCGCGAGCAGCCGGTCGATTGGCTTGGTGATGGACGAGGAGAGCACCGATGCGGTCCCGCGCTCGGCGTCGTCCACGGTCATCTCGAGCCGACCCTGCATGTCGCGCAGGACCTCGCTCGCGCGCGTCCGGACCTCGGAGCTGGTGTCCTTCTCCTTGACCTGGGCCAACAGCGGCACCAGCCTCGGGTCGGTGAACCGCGAGAACGCGCGCACGAGCTCGAGGCGGATCTCGGCGCGCGGGTCGCGGAGCATCTGCACCAGCGACTTCAACGCGCTTTGGGAGCCGATCATCGCGAGGGCGTCGATGGCCGCCCACCGGGTGTCGGCGTCCTCGAGCGCGTGCACCAGGGCGGGGACAGCGCGCTCGTCCTTCAGCCGACCGAGCGTGTCGCAAGCGGTGATGCGGAGCCACCAGTCGGGGTCCTTGAGCATCTCCGTGACCGGCGGGACGAGCCGGGGGTCACTGAAGTTCTCGGCGAGGACCAGCGCAGCGGTCCGCACCTCCGGGTCCGGGTGGGACAGCAACGCACACGCCGGCCGGAAGATGATCTCGCCGAAGCCGCGCAACGTCTCCAGGATGCGCGTGCGCAGCCAGCCGACCAGGTTCCGGCAGAACATCAGGATCTGCGTCAGGACCTCGTCGTGGGGGCCCGTCGCCAGGACGATCTCGACGCAGGCGTGGCGAGTGCCCTCCTCCCCCGCCGCGAGGAGCTCGATCATCCTCGCCCGCAGCTCCGCGGGGTTGCGGCTGGCCGCGGTCCGGAGCCAATTGCGCGCGAGCTCGCGCGTGTTGCCGTCCCCCTTGCCCAGGCGGTCGAGCATGAGCTCGAGCAGCCGGGGGTCTTGCAGCCTGGAGACGGCCTCCAGTGCGCTGCCGGCGACGCGGGGGTCGTCGTCCATCGCGAGCTTGAGCAACAGGTCCGCCTGCGCAGCGGCCGGGCGCTCCGCCAACAGCTTCTGGAGCGCCGGCAGCCGGATGGCGGCGGGCGCGTCGCTCAACGCGCGCTCGAGGTACCGGTGGCGCCAGTCCCCGTTGAACTGGATGACGAGCTCCCAGGCCTGGCGGCGGCGCTGCTGGGTCTTGTCGGACAAGAGCGCGTCCATCAGGCGCTGGGCGGACTCCGGGCCGAGGCGGGACCACAGCCGGCCGACGTGTCCACGGGCGGCGGGGACGTCCACCGCCTTGTCCAACACCTCGATCAGCGTGCTCGTCTCGCCCTTCGTGAGCAGGATGTCGCTGCCGAGCGTGCGGACCGCGGGATCGGCGTGCAGAAAGAGGACAACGCTCTGCGAGGAGCGCACACCGCTCGCCCGCACCTCGTGGATCAGCGCGTCGCGCTCCTCCGGCGTGCGGTAGAGGGACTGCGTGAGCTTGTCGTAGGCGCTCCGGCCGGTGAAGAACTGCATCTGGACATCGTACCGGTTTTTGGGAAGGCGCGGGACAGGCGCCGGCTACGTGCCGGCGTTCTCGCCCCGCCGCACCACCGCAATTCTGAAAACGGGCGCGCGCCCGGCCGTCATTGCTCGACCGCGCCCGGCCCGCGCGGTCTCGGTCCCACCGTCTTCGGCGGGACCGAACCGTGGGCGAATCTGGCGGGTGTACTCGCCCGCCAGATTCGCCGAAGGGCCGCCGGGAGGGGCGCGATAGCGCACCTCCCCAGCCAAAGAAGCGCCGCCGGAGTAGATCGTCCCATGCCGCGCTTCCTCGATCGCTTGCTCGACCTCGGCCCGGCGGACGACCCGCGAAAGGTGGCGGTGGGCACGGCCCGCGCAGCGAGCCGCCGTGTCCTGCAGTCCACCCCGGGAGCGCGCGTTCGGGCGGGGACGGACGGGCGCGACCCGGACACCCAGCTGGCGCTGCTGTGGTTGCTGCGCCGCGGGATCCCCGTCGAGCTCGTGGACGGGCCGGGTCTCGCGCTCGACGGGCGGGCGACCACCCTCGGCGAGCTCGTCCGCCAGCTCCGCTGATTCGGAGTGACCCTCTACCCCACCGCGCGGATGGTCTCGACCGCGTCCACGACGCCCTTCCCGTCGGTGTCCACCGTGAGCGCGGCCTGCGCGTAGAGCGGGCTGCGGGTGAGCAGGATCTCGTTGAGCTCGGCCAGGGCGTTCGCTCGGCCCATCGTCGGCCGCAAGTCCCCCTGGGCCTCGACGCGGGCGATGTGCGACTCGGGCGACGCCCGCAGCCACACCGTGCGCGCGCGCCGTCGGAGCAGATCCCAGGTGTCCGGGGCGGTCACCACCGAGCCCCCGGTCGCGAGCACGGCCGGGGCGGGGGCCGCCAGCAGCGACACCAGCACCTCGTGCTCCAGCTCCCGGTAGCGCCCGGCGCCAAGCGACTCGAACAGGTCCCCGAGCCGCATCCCAGCGGCGTCCTCGACCCGCGCGTCGACCTCCACGAACGCCCAGCCGAGCGACGCGGCCAGCGCCGCCCCGATCGTAGACTTGCCCGCGCCGCGCAAGCCGACGAGCGCGATCTTCGGCCCGCTGGCCGTGCTCCCGAGGTCCGCCGTGAGCGCCCCGAACGGCATGCCGAGCGCCTGCGCGATCTCCGAGAGCCGCTGGACCGAGAGGTTGCCGTCGCCGTGCTCGACGTCCGCCAAGAACCGCAGCGAGATCCCGGCGCGCTGGGCGAGCTGCGCCCGCGTCCACCCGCGTGTCTCGCGCTGGCCGCGGATCCGCGCGCCCAGCTCCGCGAGGAGGGTCACCCGGCCTCCACGGGCGGGTTCAGGATCCACGTGCAGTCGAGCGACGCGCTCGCCGCGTGCCCGAGCAGCGCGATCCAGAGCGCAGCCGCCGCGCCGACAGCCAGGACGCTC
Source organism: Bifidobacterium breve (assembly GCA_943328795.2). Lineage (GTDB taxonomy): Bacteria > Myxococcota_A > UBA796 > UBA796 > SXON01 > CAIUMM01. Next base: position 22,515 of record CALQBK020000024.1, on the reverse strand, counting down.
GCCCCGACCAGGAGCCGCGCGCCGGGCTCAAACACGTGGGCGAGGGCCCCGCCGAACATCGCGCCGGCGGTGAGCAGGAACACGAGCATCGAGAGCGGGAGCGGCGTGTCCTTCGCGCAGGGGTCGAGCGTCACCCACGCGAGCCACATCAGCACGATGCACGCCAACGTGAGCCCCAACAGCCCGCCGCCAATCGGCACCAACACAGGTTTCAAGCGGGATGCAGGCACAGTCGGGCGGCTCCAGTCTCCAAAGCCGCGGGAGGCGATTTTGGAAAGTGCAGTATAGCGCATCTTCCCCATACGTAAAACGCAGTATAGTGCTCATCCTCAACCCAGCGAGACCATGGCCGAGATGTCCTACCCCCCGGTGAGCTTCGACACCCACCCTTCACGCTACCGGCACTGGGGGCTCGTGATAGAAGGGGCCGTCGCGACGCTCACGATGCGCGTGAACGAAGATGGCGGCATGTGGCCAGGGTACGAGCTCAAGCTCAACAGCTACGACCTGTCCGTGGACATCGAGCTCGCCGACGTGGTGCAGCGCCTGCGGTTCGAGCACCCCGAGGTGCGCGTGGTGGTGGTGACGGGCGAGGACAAGGTGTTCTGCGCCGGCGCCAACATCCGCATGCTGGCCAGCGCGTCCCACGCGTTCAAGGTGAACTTCTGCAAGTTCACGAACGAGACGCGCACCTACATTGAGGACGCGTGCGAGCGCTCGGGGCAGACGTGGATCGCCGCGCTGAACGGCACGGCGTCGGGCGGCGGGTACGAGCTTGCCGAGGCGTGCAAGGAGATCTACCTGGTCGACGACGGGAACTCGGCCGTGTCGCTCCCCGAGGTCCCGCTGCTCGGCGTGCTCCCGGGGACCGGCGGGCTCACGCGGCTGACGGACAAGCGCAAGGTGCGCCGTGACATCGCCGACGTGTTCTGCACCAAGGCGGAGGGCTTCAAGGCGCGCGACGCCGTGAAGCACCACGTCGTGGACGGCAGCTTCTCCCGCTCCAAGTGGGCTGAGGGCATCAAGGCCCGCGTCGCGACGGTCGCCAGCGCGGCGCCTGCCCGGCCCGCCGACGCGCGCAGCATCACGCTCCCCGCCGTCACCCCCGCCGTGGACGGCGACACCTGGACTTACCGCAACGTGACCGTGAAGCTCGACCGGGCGTCCCGCGTCGCGAGCGTCGACCTGCGTGGGCCGACCGAGCGGCCCGTCGACGCCGCGACGGCCGACGCGGGCTGCTGGGCCTTCCAGTTCTGGCGTGAGCTCGACGACGCGCTGCTCCGGCTGCGCATCAACGAGCTCGACATCGGGCTCTTGCTGCTGCGCTCCAACGGCGACCCCGCGCTGGTCCTGGCCCACGACGCGTCGGTGGCCGGAGACGGCTGGTTCGCGACCGAGGTGCGTGGGTTCCAGGCGCGTGTGCTCCGGCGCCTCGACAACATGGCGAAGACCCTGTTCGCGATCGTGGAGCCGGGCAACTGCTTCGCCGGCTCCTTGGCCGAGATGCTCTTCGTGGTCGACCGCAGCTACATGCTGGCCGACGACGACGGGGAGAACGCGATCACGCTGTCGTCGGCGTCCACGGGCACGTTCCCGATGCACAACGGGATGACGCGGCTGCAGGCGCGGTTCCCCGGCGACGAAGACGCACGGCTGCTCGCCGAGGCCGCCGCCGCCCGCAAGTCGGTGATCGACGCCGAGACGGCGGACGACATGGGGCTCGTCACGTTCGCGCCCGACGCCATCGACTGGGACGACGAGGTCCGCATCGCGATCGAGGAGCGCTGCTCGCTGTCCCCGGACGCGTTGACCGGCATGGAGCAGAACCTGCGCTTCGGCGGCCCGGAGAGCATGGACAACAAGATCTTCGGCCGGCTGACCGCCTGGCAGAACTGGATCTTCCAGCGCCCGAACGCCGTCGGCGAGCGCGGTGCGCTCAAGATGTTCGGCGCCCCCGAACGCGCCGTCTTCGACTACCGCCGCACCTAGCCAAACCCCCTCCCCCGTCACTCCAGAGGCCCGCCATGCCGATCAACTACGACGACCGCATCCCAAACAACGTCGACCTCTCCAGCAACAAGCGCCTCCAGCGCGCGCTCGAGACCTGGCAGCCCGCGTTCCTCGACTGGTGGCGCGACGTCGGCCCCGTCGGCACCGCGCTCGACGAGATCTACCTGCGCACCGCGATCTCCACCGAGCCCGGCGGCTGGGCGCACTTCGACCACGTGAAGATGCCCGACTACCGCTGGGGCATCTTCCTCGAGGACCGCGACATGAACCGCGTGATCCCCTGCGGCGACCACGCGGGCCAGCCGGTTTGGCAAGAGGTCCCCGGCGAGTACCGCTCGAACCTGCGCCGCATCATCGTGACGCAGGCCGACACCGAGCCCGCGAGCGTCGAGCAGCAGCGCTGGCTCGGCAAGACCGCCCCGAGCATGTACGACATGCGCAACCTGTTCCAAGTGAACGTCGAGGAGGGCCGCCACCTGTGGGCGATGGTCTACCTGCTGCACGCACACTTCGGGAAGGACGGCCGCGACGAGGCCGACGAGCTGCTCGCTCGCCGGTCGGGCGACGCCGACAAGCCGCGCATCCTCGACGCGTTCAACCAGCCGTGCCCGGACTGGCTGACGTTCTTCTGCTTCACGATGTTCACGGACCGCGACGGGAAGTACCAGCTCGGCGCGCTCGCAGAGTCCGGGTTCGACCCGCTGGCCCGCACCTGCCGCTTCATGCTCACGGAGGAGGCCCACCACCTCTCCGTCGGTGAGCTTGGCGTCGAGCGCGTGCTTCGCCGCTCCGCGCAGCTCACGAAGCTCGACAAGAACGGCGACGCCCGCGCCCAGGGCGGGATCGACCTGCCGACCGTGCAGAAGTGGATCAACTTCTGGTTCGCCTACTCGCTCGACCTGTTCGGCAGCGAGATCAGCTCGAACGGCGCGGAGTTCTTCGCGACCGGCCTGAAGGGCCGCTGGAACGAGGCCAAGGACTACACCGACCACAAGGCGCTGGACCAGTACTACACGCTGCCCGTGGTCAAGAACGGCATGCTGGTGGACGAGCGCGTCCCGATGCGGAATGCGATGAACGACGTGCTCCGGCAGTCGTACATCCTGGACTGCGAGCGCGTGATCAAGCGCTGGAACAAGGCGCTCGAGGAGGAAGGCGTGGACTTCCGCGTCTCGTTGCCGAGCTCCCGCTTCTTCCGCCGCCAGGGCGTGTACTCGGAGTTCGACTTCAACCGCGAAGGCGAGCTCATCGGCTCGGAGGCGTGGGAGAAGAACCGGGACAGCTGGATCCCCAGCCAGGCCGACCGCGACTACGTAGCGAGCCTGATGCACCCCGTCACCGAGCCGGGCAAGATCGCCAACTGGATCGGCGCGCCCCGGCGCGGCATCAACGGCCAGGACGTGGACTTCGAGTACGTGCGGAAGGGGTGAGCCGCCCGGCGGCACAATGATCACCGTCATCGTCCCGGCGTTCAACGCCCACGCCGACCTCCCGACCGCCCTGCGTTCGCTGCAGCTCCAGTCCTTCTCGGACTGGACCTGCATCGTCGTGGACGACGGCTCCAAGGACCCCCTGGCGCCGGTGGTGGAGGCGTTCGCCGACCCGCGGATCCGCGTGATCCGCCACGCCGAGAACCGGGGGCGCGGCGCGGCGCGGGTGACGGGCCTTCGCGAGGTGAAGACGCCCTACGTCGCGTGGCAAGACGCAGATGACTGGTCGCTCCCCGGTCGCTTTCAGCGGCAACTGGAGGCGATCGACGCCGACAAGCGGACGCATTTCGTGTCCCCTCGAGCCGTGATCGTCGACGCCCAGGAGCGCCCGGTCAGCACCCTCGGGCAGGACGCCCCGGCGCCCCGCTACCTGAAGGGGCGCGAGATCCCGAACGTGGTCCACCCCGCGCTCCTGTTCCGCGCGAGCGTGCTCGAGCGGTTCCAGTACGAGGCGCGGTTCCGCACGTCGGAGGACCACGCGTTCCTGATGGGCGCGCTGCGGGAGTACGCGTTCGTCGAGATCCCGGACGTGCTCTACGCGTACCGCGAGGAGCAGAGCCGTTCGCTCCGAAAGTACACCGAGTCGGTCAAGACGCGCGTCCGCGTGGCGGCCGCAATGCACGAGATCGCGCCCGTCGATCGAGCGGTGCTCCTGGGGACACACCTCGGCAAGCTGGCCGTGGTTGCGTTGCTGGCCGCGGTTGGGCGGCGGGGGGTCGCCGACAAGCGCGCGCAAGGCGCCCTCCCCCCCGACGCCTTGGCGGCCTACGAGTCCGCGCTGGCGCTGCTCCGCGCCGCGTCGGCTGGCGCTCCTGTCTGACCCGGCGTCCGCTTGCCGATGGCCCGGGCCGGCACGCCCCCGTTGATCGTGTACGGCTCAACGTCTCGCGTCACCACCGCGCCCGCGGCGATGATCGCGCCCTTGCCGATGCGCACCCCGGCCATGATGCGCACGCCAGTGCCGATCCACACGTCGTCCTCGATGAACACGGGCTTGTCGAAGATGCCCTGCTTCACCATCGGCACGGTCACGTCGTCGAACACGTGACCGTTCGTGATGATGGTGACCTCCTGCGCGATCATCACGTCATCTCCGATCACGAGCCCGCCGCCGCAGGTGAGCTGCGAACCGCGGCCGATCGAGACCCCGCGACCGACGCGCAGGCACTGGGGCGACCGCAGGTGCGTGTGCTCCGCGACGTCCAGGAACCCGATGCTCGCGATGAAGGGGCGGTACGCGAGCCTTCGCACGATCCGACCCGTGCGCCCCGGCATCCACCCGAGCGAGGCCTCGAGCCACGCCCACGCCTCCTCCCGCACAACGGTCGTCGGAGACTTGCGAGAGCCGGCCATGCTACTCCGTAACCGGCCGCGACACTGGCTCACAGCCGCTGATCTCGCCGACCGGCTGCGGCGTACACTGTGAACACGGAGTCCCCCTGACCTCTACCCTCCTGCTCCTCGCCTGCGGCTCGGTGATGCGCCCCCCGCCCGTTGACGAGACCATCCCCGTGCTCGCCGAGACGACCGTGCGGCGCGACGACCCAGACGGCAACCGCTCCACCTCGGCGCAAGTCGAGCTCGAGCCGGCGATGGCCTACGGGGCCTGGTCGGTGGACGCGGAGCAGCTTCGTCGGCTCGCGCGCGGGAAGCTGCCCACCGCTGCGCGGCTCGACCTGGTCGTCGCGAGCGGTCCGGCCGACGCGTGCTTCGTAGCGAGCCCGATCTCGGTCCCGTTCTCGCCAACCGGCGCGACCTGGGCGTGTGCAGCCGACGACGCCCCGGGCGACGGTGTGCTGGCGTGCGACTCGACCCGTCGCTGGGGATGGCGCGGCCGCCCGGATGGCGACGCCCGGCTGCTCCCGAGCTTCGGCGCCGGCGCGCGGCGGGCTTCGGCCGTCGGCGGCAAGCTGAGCTACGACGTGCTCGACGACGTGCTGAAGGTGCTCGCTGGGACCGACGACCGGCCGTTCGGGTGGGCCCTGGCCAGCTCGGAGAGCGCCAACATCTGGGCGACTGAGTCGGACAGCCCACCCGTGCTCCGCCTCGCGTACGGCGATCGCGACCCCGGCTGGGAGCCGCTCAGCAGCTGCGAGTGGCACGGGTTCCACCGCGTCGCGACCGCGCACGGGCAGAGCAACGTCATCACCCATGGGCCGCCTGGCATAGTCTACGGCGGCTCAGGGGTGATCGTGTACGTGATCGACGAGGCCACCGACGCGGTCATCGATCAATTCGCGACGTTCGACAAGATCCACGCGCTGCAGTGGGTGGGCGACGGGCGCTCGACGGGCAGCGGAATGCTCTACATCGGGAACACGCACGACGGGCTCGTGGTCGTCGACACCGACGCCACCGGCAAGATCGTCGGCGAGGTGAGCCACTACTCCGGCGCCACCCCGGCGCCCGAGCTGGGGGCCGCGCCCGCGGTCGAGGGCATCCGGGTCGCGGAGGGGTGCCCGGGCGGTCCGCCCGCGCGCCGGGCCTACCTGGCCGACGGGAACGGCGTGGACATCGTCGACGTCACCCGGCCGTTGCTCCCTGTCCGGGTCGGGGCGCTTGCGGACCAGCGGGCGTGGTACTCCTCCGCGATCGCGTTCGAGGAGGACTGCACGGCCGTGCCGGCGACCGCGTCGGTGTACTTGGGCCGCGCCGGCGCCCGCGCGGGGACTTGCGCGGGGGAGACGGACGACGGGCCGTGCCTTCGACCGAACGGGTCGTGCGTGTGCGTGTGGTCGAAGGTGGACGTCTCGGACCCTGCCGCGCCATCGCTCACGTTCACGGCCCCATCCAACTGGGCGAACGTCGCGCTCGACATGGAGGTGCAAGATGGGAGGCTCTTGGTCGCCGGGAACGGGGCCCTGCTCACCTGCGGCACGGCGCCGGAGTCGCACGCGTGCGCTGGCTCGCCCCGCCACCGCACCTACGGGGAGACCAACTGGCCGACCTGGCTCAACCTGGACGACAAGGGCCGCCTCGTGGTCGGCTACTTCCCCCAGCCAACGGGCGGCCTAGCCTACCTCGGCCTCCTCTCCGAGTGGCTGCCCGCCCCGCGCTTGCCGGCGTGCGGTCAGCCGGGCGCCACGTGCGGGCCCGCCCGGAGGATCTGGGGCGACAACACCAACGATGGCGTCGTGGTCGGAGACATCCCGAGCGACCCGGTCGCGGCCCGGTTCCTGGTGTCGCACGACGACTACGGGATCGTCAAGGTCGACCCCACGGCAGCGAAGCTCATCCGCACCGTGATCCCTGGTGGCGTGGTGAACAGCGCAGTGCTGGACGGCGACCGGATCCTCGTCGCGGACCTGCTGTTCGGCGGCGCCGAGTACGCGCTGGACGAACAAGGCTCAAGCGTCGCCCAAGTCTGGAGCCGCCCCGGCTTCGAGCGGGCCCGCGGCCAGTCGTTCATCCGCGACGTGGCGGCCACGGACGACGTGGTCGTGATCGGGAACGGCGACGGCGTGTTCCTGCACGCGCGCAGCAGCAGCGGCGAGCTCACGCCCCTGCCTCAGCCGGAGGGACGCACCTGGCCGGCTACCGCGGTCGCCGCGCGGCAAGATGGCGCGCGAGTGATGGCGTATGCCGCGTTGGCGAGCGAGCCGCCGAGCGTGATGGCGTGGAGCTGGAGTGCGGCCGATGGGCCGAACCTCGTCGCTGCAGCGGATGTCGGGTCCGAGCCGGGCACCACGTGGGACCTGGAGCTGACGGGGGGCTGGCTCATCGCCGCCGGCTCGAGCGTCCCGCTGACGTTGCTGCCGAGCAACCCGGCACCCGGAGCGCCCTGGGAGCGCGCGGTGAGCTGCAAGGGGTGGGGCAACGTTCCCCAGCTGGCCCTCGGCACGCTGCCGGGCTTCGGCGAGCTGCTCTACCTCGTCGCCGACAGCGGGCTCGTGGTGACGCGCATCGAGCAGCTCTCCCGCCTCGGGATCGGCCAGACGTGCACGCAAGACGCCGCTCTCTCCCAGGCGCTCGCCGGCGCGCTCGGCGCCCAGAAGACCCCGAAGGGGGTGACCTCCGTCGCGTTCGACGCCGAGACGGACACGCTGCTCGTCGGATACGGCCCGAAGGGGGACCACCCGAGCGACGTCGTCGCGATCGACGTGCACGACCCCGCAAACCCCGCGGCCACCGGCACGATCGACCTGCAGGAGAGCATCACCAGCCTGGACGCCGGCGGTGGCTTGGTCGCCGTCACCTCGGCGGACCTCGGGACAGCGGTCTACCGGGCCTGGTAGCCGCCGGCTAGTTCACGCGGTCCGTCAGCGCCTTCGCCGCGAGCGCGGCCTCGACCGGGCCGACGCTCGCCTCGTACTCGGGGACGAGCTGGCGCAGCCGGATCAGCGTGGCCTCGGTGTGCCCCGTGCGCGCGCAGTCCACGAGGCCGTCGAGCGCGCGTGCGAGGACGGCGTTGTCGACAGTACGCGGCGACGCGAGCTGGATGCCCTTCACCGAGGTGGGGACGAGCTCCTCCGCGTTGTGGAACAGCTCCTCCTTCAGCTTCTCGCCGGGCCGCATGCCGGTGAACGTGATCTTGATGTCCTCGTCCGGCTTGAGCCCCGCGAGCCGGATCATCTGCTTCGCGAGGTTCACGATCCGCACGGGGTCGCCCATGTCCAGCACGAACAGCCGCCCGCCGACGGCCTCCCCGTGCACCTCCCGGCTCCGCAGCACGGACGCCTGCAGCACGAGCTCGACGGCCTCTCGGATGGTCATGAAGTACCGCTCGATGTCCGGGTGCGTCACGGTGATGGGCCCGCCCCGCGCGAGCTGCTTCTGGAACAGCGGGACGACCGAGCCCGTCGACCCGAGCACGTTCCCAAACCGCACGGTCACGAACCGCGTGCCGCCTTGCCGCTCGGAGTCCACCAGGTCCAGGGCCTGGCAGTAGCTCTCTGCCAGGCGCTTGGTCGCGCCCATCACGTTGGTCGGGTTCACCGCCTTGTCCGTCGAGATCATCACCATCGCTCGAACGCCCACGGCGCGGCAGGCGTCCGCGACGTTGCGGCTGCCGTGCACGTTGGTGAGCACACCCTCGGTCGGGTGCATCTCCACCATCGGCACGTGCTTGAGCGCCGCCGCGTGGAACACGAGCTCGGGGCGCTCGGCGCCGAGCACCGCGAAGATCTTGTCGCGGTCGCGCACGTCCGCCAGGATCGGGGCGCGGGGGAGGTCCTTGTGCCGCTCGGAGATCTCCATGTCGATCAGGTACAGCTGGTACTCGGAGTTGTCCACGAGCAAGAGCCGCTTCGGGCGAAAGTCCGAGATCTGGCGTACCAGCTCGCTGCCGATGCTGCCGCCGGCGCCGGTCACGAGCACGCAGCGGCCCTCGATCAGGTCACGCATCCCGACGCGGTCCAGCACCGTCTGCGGGCGGTTGAGCAGGTCTTCGATCGCGATGGGGCGCACCTCGAGGCGGTCCGACACGCCGTGCTTGAACTCGGTGAGCTTGGGCAGGCGAGAGAGCGCGATCCCGAGCTTGTCCGTGAGCGCAAGCAGCGCGCTGACCGAGTCTCCGCGCAGATCGTCGCTGGTGATGACCAGGCGCTGGGGCTTCTCACCCTCGTTCCCGAGCCGCTCGATCAACGCCTCCAGGTTGTCATCCACGTGCCCGAGCACGTCGATCCCGTGCATCCGGTGGCCAACGCGCGCGCGCTCCGTCTCGATGATGCCCAGCACGCGGTACTGCCCGTCGGTCTGGTCCATCGCCCGCATGAACATCTCCGCGCCGCTCCCGGACCCGATGAGCAGCGTGGGCACGCGCTTCTCGGTGCTCCGGCGCAGGTCGAGCCGGCCGTCCTTGAACAGGCGGTAGGCGAACCGCGGCGCGCCGATCATCACCATCAACACCAGCGCCTGGATCACGACAAGCGAGCGCGGCCACTGGTCCAAGCGCGTGACAACGAAGGTGAGCGGCACGTAGACGAGCATCGTCGCGAGCACCGCGCGGGTGATCGCGAGCAGGTCGTTCAACGACGCGAACCGCCAGAGGCCCCGGTAAAGCCCCATCACGCGGAACACGCCCGCGGCGCACACCGTGAACAGCACCGTGTTCACCACCAGCCAGCTCTGCGGCATCGTGAACATGTAGTTCCCGAGCCGCAAGTACAGCGCGACGAGGAACGACGCGGCGGCCATGAACACGTCGTGCGCGTACACGATGAAGGAGCGGCTCACGAGCTTCGACTTCGGCACTTTCAACTCCCAAGACACTTGTAGCGGACATTACTCGATAACCCGTACGTAGCGAGCCAAAGATCGGATCTCGCCCGTCGGGGTGTACCCCCGCCGGGGACAAAATGCCGTCCCGCCAGGCGCCTCCGGGGATCTCGCGCTTTGCGACCGCCCCGCACCGGGCTACCGTTGGGGTCCCAACTGGAGATGGGAGCCCACATGTCAGGAGGAACCCCCGGCTTCAGAGGCGCCATGCGGATCAAGGCGCTGGTGGACAGGGTCGGGGCGGCGTCCCTCCTGGTGCTCACCGCGCCAGTGCTCGGCGTGGCCATGGTCGCGATCCGGCTCGAGGGCGGCGGTGACGCGATCTTCGTGCAGGAGCGGCTCGGCCTCCACGGCGCGCGGTTTCGGCTCTACAAGCTGCGCACGATGGGGCCCGCCACGAACGCCGACGGCACGCCGCGGTCGGATGCCGAGCGCCTCGGCGCCCTGGGCCGTCTGCTTCGCACCAGCAGCGTGGACGAGCTGCCCCAGCTGATCAACGTCCTGCGCGGCGAGATGAGCCTCGTCGGCCCGCGGCCCCTGCTCGTACAGTACGGCCCCCGGTACAGCCCCGCCCAGGCCCGCCGCCACGAGATGCGCCCGGGGCTGACGGGCTGGGCGCAGGTGAATGGGCGGAACGCGATCTCCTGGGAGGAGAAGTTCCGGCTGGACACCTGGTACATCGACCACTGGAGCCTCGGCCTGGACGCGAAGATCCTGCTGATGACGGCCGCGCGGGTGGTGGGGGCGTCGGGGATCTCGAGCGCGGGCAACGCGACGATGCCCGAATTCATGGGCAGCCCGGCGGGGGCGGCTTGACCCGCGTCGTCATCGTCGGCGCCGGCGGCCAGGCCCGCGAGACAGCGTGGATCGTCGCGGCCGCGTACCCGACGTGGGAGGTGTGCGGGTTCGTGGTGACCGACCTCTCGCGCCTCGGCCCCCTCGACAGCCGTGAGCGGGTGCTCGGCGACTACGGCTGGATCCGGGACCACGAAGCCGAGCTCGCCGGCATCGTCATCGGTATCGGGACCCCGCGCGCGCGGCTGAAGGTCGCCGCCGACCTGGTCGCGGCGCTCGGGGGCGCGGACACCCCGTGGCCGTCCGTCATCCACCCGTCGGTCCTCTTCGATCGCGGCTCTTGCACCATCGGACCCGGCGTGTTGGTGCACCCCGGGGTGGTGGCGACGGTGAACGTCCACCTCGGCGCCTTCGCGATGGTCAATAATTCGTGCACGATCGGGCACGAAACCCGCGTCGGCCGCGGCAGCGTGATCAACCCAGGCGCCAACCTCTCGGGCGCCGTAACCATCGGTGACGGCGTGCTGATCGGCACCGGCGCGCAGGTCCTCCAGGGGCTCACCGTAGGCGACGGCGCGACCGTGGGCGCCGGCGCGGTGGTCACGCGAGATGTCCCGCCCGGGATTACGGTGGTCGGCGTGCCGGCACGTCCTCTCCACCGGGAACCCGCGCCCCCTTCTAACGAACCCGACGCCCCGCACCAGCGAGTCCGCCCATGATCCCGAAAAAGCGAATCCTGATGTCGGTCCCACACATGGGCGCCCAGGAGGAGGTGTTCGTTCGCGAGGCGTTCGCCACCAACTGGCTCTCGACGGTAGGGCCGAACATCGACGCGTTCGAGAAAGAGTTTTGCGATCTCCTCGGGCTGGAGCCCGGCTGTGCGCTCGCGCTCGGCAGCGGGACGGCCGCGATCCATCTCGGCCTGCGCCTCTTGGGAGTCGGACCCGGCGACGAGGTCCTCGCGCCGACGCTCACGTTCGTCGCGAGCGTGAACCCCGTCGGCTGGCTCGGCGCGCGGACCACCTTCATCGACAGCGAGCGCGCGTCCTGGAACATGGATCCCGCGCTGCTCGCGCAGGTCCTGGACGCACGGGCGCGCGAGGGGCGGCTGCCGCGCGCGGTCATCGTCGTTCACCTGTATGGCCAGAGCGCCGACCTGGACGCGATCTTCGAGGTCTGCGCGCGGCACGGGGTGCCGGTGTTGGAGGACGCTGCGGAGGCGCTCGGCACCCAGTACAAGGGCAAGCCGGTCGGCACACGCGCGCCGGTGAGCACGTTCTCCTTCAACGGGAACAAGATCATCACCACGACCGGCGGCGGCATGCTCGTCGCCCGGGACCGTGCTGCGGTGGAGAAGGCGCGGTTCTGGTCGACCCAGGCACGCAACCCTGGGATCGCGTACGACCACACCGAGGTCGGCTACAACTACCGGCTCAGCAACGTGCTCGCCGGCATCGGGCGCGGCCAGTTGATGGTGCTCGAGGACCGCGTGCGGCGCCGGCGGGAGATCGCGTTCCGGTACCGGGACGCGCTGGCGGACATCCCGGCGCTCTCGCTGATGCCGCAGGCGAGCTTCGGACGGCACACGAACTGGCTCTCCGTGCTGCTGGTCGACGGCGCCGGGGGGCCGGACCGAGACGCGCTGATCCGCGCGTTGAACGACGCCAACGTCGAGTCGCGCCCGGTGTGGAAGCCGATGCACCTTCAACCCCTGTTTCGAGACTCCGAGACCGTCGGCGGGGACGTCGCGGCGGACCTGTTCGCCCGCGGGATCTGCCTGCCGAGCTCCAGTAACCTGACGGAGGACGAGCAAAATCACGTCATTCGGACCACCCGGGCCCGCTTCGGGGCGCAGTGAAGCTCGTCCACGTCACCACGGTCCCCGATTCGCTCCTCTTCCTACGGGGCCAGGTCGGGTACATGCAGGGCCTTGGCTACGCCGTCAGCGTCGTGACCTCGCCCGGTGAGCAGCTGGACGCCTTCGCGGAGCAGGAGCACGTCACCGCCTACGCGGTGCCGATGCCGCGGCGGGTCACCCCGCTGGCAGACCTTCGCACCGTGCTCCGCCTGTGGCGCATCTTCCGGGACGTGCGACCGGACATCGTGCACGCGCACACGCCGAAGGGCGGCCTGCTGGGGATGATCAGCGCGACGCTCGCAGGGGTGCCCGTGCGGGTCTACCACATGCGCGGGCTGCCGCTGATGACCGCCAAGGGCCCCAAGCGGGCGTTGCTCGTGGCGACCGAGCGCGTGTCGTGCGCCCTCGCGTCGCGGGTGATCTGCGTGAGCCACTCGCTGCGCGAAGTGGCGATCGCCGAGGCGCTGTGCTCACCTGACGCCATCGTCGTCATGCTCGCGGGGAGCGGGAACGGCGTGGACTCTGACGGCCGGTTCAACCCCGCGCGGCTGCCGGGTGGGACGCGTGCGAGCGTACGCGCCAAGCTTGGGGTGCCGGACGACGCCGTCGTCGTCGGCTTCGTCGGGCGGCTCGTGAAGGACAAGGGCGTGGTGGAGCTGGCTTCGGCTTGGAGGGGGCTGCGCGAGCGGCACCCCGCGCTGCATCTGGTGCTCGTCGGACCGTGGGAGGACCAGGACCCCGTGCCGGGGAGCGTGCGATCCGCGCTGGAGTCCGACGAGCGCGTGCACATCGTCGGCTTCACGCGAGAGACGGCCGCCCTGTACGCGGCCATGGACATCGTCACGCTGCCGACCTACCGCGAGGGGTTCCCCAACGTGCCACTCGAGGCCGCGGCGATGGGGTTGCCCGTCGTCGCGACGCGGATCCCCGGCTGCGTCGACGCGGTCGCGGACCAGCTCACGGGCACGCTCGTCCCGCCAGCCGACGCCGGCGCCCTGGAGGCCGCGCTCGAGCGATACGTCACCGACCCCACGCTCCGCGCTGCCCACGGGCGGGCCGGGCGCGCGCGCGTCGAGTCCGAGTTCCGGCGCGAGCGCATCTGGGAGGCGATCGCGCAGACCTACGCTGCGCTCCTGGCCGAGAACGGGACGCCCGCCTCCACGGCGGTTCCGGCGCGGATGGCGTCATGACAGCCCCGATCTCCCTTTGCTTCCTCGAGACCGAGGACTGGGCGTTCCAGAAGCACCGGCTCTCGCTCGGCCGAGCGGCCTTGTCGGCGGGCATGGACGTCACGCTCGTAGCGCCCGTCAGCGACGCCGCGCTGAAGCTGCGCGCCGAGGGCTTTACCGTCATCCCGATCACGCTTGACCGCACCGGCACCAACCCGTTGAAGGAAGCGCGAACTGTCGCCGAGATCCATCGGATTTACCGCACCCTGAAACCCGACGTTGTGCACCACCTCTCCGTGAAGGCAGCCCTCCACGGGTCGATCGCCGCACGGTTGGCCGGGGTACCCGCGATCGTGAACAGCATCACGGGGCTAGGCTACGCGTTCATCCCGGGCGATCGGAAGCGCCGCGCCCTGCAGGGAGTGATCACCACGTCACTCAAGTTCGCTCTGTCCAGCAAGCGGCTGCGGGTGATCTTTCAGAACGAAGACGACCAGCAGGTGTTCCTGGACCGAGGCATCGTGCGGCGCGACCAGTGCGTGCTCGTCCGCGGGTCGGGTGTGGACACCACGCGCTTCGCGTCGACCCCGGAGCCCACCGGGGTGCCGACCATCGTCCTCGCGTCGCGGCTCCTGTGGGACAAGGGCGTCGGTGAGCTCGTCGAGGCGGCGCGGATCCTGCGGGCCGAGGGCCTGGCGTTCCGAGTGGTCCTGGCCGGGGTGCCAGACTCGGCCAACCCCAACTCGATCCCGGCAGAAGTGCTCGCTGGCTGGGTCGCAGAGGGGGTGGTGGAGAACCCGGGCTACGTCGAGGACGTCGCGGCGCTGCTCCGGGAGGCGCACATCGCCTGCCTCCCCAGCGCGTACCGGGAGGGCCTGCCGCTGTTCTTGCTCGAGGCCGCCGCTTCGGGCCGGCCCTCCGTCACGTCCGACATGCCGGGTTGCCGGGACGCCGTCGTGCACGGAGAGACCGGGTTCATCGTGCCCGCCCGGGACGCCCACGCGCTCACCGACGCCCTGCGCAAGCTCATCGTCGACCCCGCGCTGCGCGCTCGAATGGGCGCTTCCGGGCGAGAGCGCGTGCTCGCGCACTTCGCCGACGAGCGCGTGATCCGCGGCATCTTCGACGTGTACGCGGCCCTCCTGGGCCGGACGGTCGCGTAGTGTACGTAAACCTTTGTAAGAATCACCCCCGTCGCCGCTCCCGCGTGTGCCTACACGCGCCGCGGGCTACTCCGGAGTTGTCATGAACGTCCCCTTTTTCCGCCCCTCCGTCGCCAAGGCCGACATCGCAGAGGTGGTCGCGTGCATGGAGTCAGGCTGGCTCACCACCGGCCCGCGAACCAAGGCGTTCGAGGAGGCGTTCGCGAACTTCGTCGGCGCCAAGCACGCGATCGCGCTGAACTCATGCACGGCCGCGCTGCACCTCGCGCTCGAGGCTGTCGGCGTCCGCCGGGGCGACCTCGTGCTGGTGCCGGCGCTGACCTTCGCCGCGACGGCAGAGGTCGTGCGCTACTTCGACGCTGTGCCGGTGTTCGTGGATGCTGACCCGGTCACGTTGTGCATGGACCCCGCGGCCGCAGCGGAGACGGCCGCCAAGATCCGTCGGGGCGAGCAGCTCCCGGGGATGACCCTGCCTTACGGGCCGATGAAGGCCATCATCCCGATGCACTATGGCGGGCAGATGGTGGACGTGGACGCCATCACCGCCGTCGCGAAGGAGCACGGGCTCGCGATCATCGACGACGCCGCGCACACGCTCCCGGCGCACTACCGGTCGTCCGCGAGCGCCCCCTGGCGCGCCGTCGGGTCCACGGCCGACGTCACCTGCTTCTCGTTCTACGCGAACAAGTGCATCACGACGGGCGAAGGCGGCATGGCGGTGACGGACCGCGACGACCTGGCCGAGCGCATGCGCATCATGTCGCTGCACGGGATGAGCAAGGACGCGTGGAAGCGCTTCACGGCCCGCGGCTCCTGGTACTACGAGATCGTCGCTCCCGGCTTCAAGTACAACATGACGGACGTCGCCGCGTCGCTCGGGCTCTCCCAACTCGGTCGCGCGGACGAGCTGCTCGCCGCGCGCGTCAGCGTCGCAGAGCGGTTCATCGCCGGCCTGCGCGACGTGCCGGAGGTGGAGACCCCTGTTGAGCTGCCGAACCGAAAGCACTCGTGGCACCTGTTCGCCGTGCAGCTCCGCCTCGACCTGCTGGACATCGACCGCAGCCAGTTCATCGAGGAGATGAAAGCGCGCGGGGTGGCGGCTTCGGTGCACTGGCTCCCGCTCCACAAGCAGCCCTACTACGTGCAGACCTACGGATACGTGCCGTCCGACTTCCCGGTCGCGGCCGCCGTGTGGCCTCGCCTCGTCTCGTTGCCGATCTTCCCGTCCATGACGGACGAAGAGGTTGAGCACGTCGTGCGCGTTGTCGGCGACATCGCTCGACAGCACCGCAAGCTGGGGTAGGCCAGCGTATGTACACGCGCCGCGAGCTCGCCGCGAAACGCGCGCTCGACATCGCCGCCGCGGCAGCTGGGCTCGTCGCTGTTGCCCCGCTGCTGGGCGTCATCGCCCTCGTGGTCCGCAAGACGTCCCCCGGCCCCGCGCTGTTCCGGCAAACGCGCGTCGGACGCGACGGCGAGCCGTTCGAGATGTTGAAGTTCCGCACGATGCGCGTCGCGACGCCGGGCGAGACGGGGCCGCAGGTCACCGCCGGCGGGGACTCGCGGATCACCCGAGTCGGCCGCGTGCTGCGGAAGACCAAGCTCGACGAGCTCCCCGAGCTCGTGAACGTGCTGCGCGGCGACATGTCGTTGGTCGGCCCGCGCCCGGAGGTGCCGAAGTACGTGGCGCACTACTCCGCGGAGGAGAAGGCGACCGTGCACAGCGTGCGGCCGGGGCTCACCGACCCGGCGACGGTGCGCTTTCGCAGCGAGGAGGAGATCCTCGCGCGGGCGGAGGACCCCGAGCGGGCCTACATCGACGACGTGCTCCCGACGAAGATTCGGATGTACACGGACTACTTGGACACCGCGTCGTTCCTTGGAGACCTCCGCATCCTGGCCGGCACGCTCGTCGTGATCGTCGCGCCGGAATGACGACGTCACTCTCCGTCGCGCACTACTGCGACCACTACTTTCACCGAATCCCGCTCGGCCTCTCGCGGTACACGCGCGAGCTCGACGCGGGTCTCCGTGCGCTCGGCGTCGACGTGCTGCCCTGCGGCAGCTGGTCCAACATGGAGCACGCAGAGCTCGACGCGTTCTGCGCCCGAACCGGCGGGGTCGTCCTCCCCGGCGGGCGCCGCAGCTGGATCCTCCGCTGGACCCTGCTCGGCCGGCCGTACCTGGAGCGTCGCCTACCCCGCGACGTCGACCTGGTGCACATCACGTCCCCGGGGTACCCGACACCCACGAAGAAGCCGTGCGTCGTGACCATCCACGACATCGGCTTGTGGACGCACCCGGGGTTCTTCGCGAAGTCCTACCCGTGGGCGTTCCGGGCGCAGATCCGCGAGATCCTCCGGCGGGACGACCGCATCATCGCGGTGTCCGGCTACACGGCGTCCGAGTGGCGCGCGTGCGTGAGCGCACGGTCGCGGGTCGAGGTCATCCCCGAGGGGGTGGCTGACGTGTTTCACGTGCCGGTCGACGACGTCGCGGCGGCCGCCCTACGCGCACGCCACGGCCTCGATCGACCGTTCTTCCTCGCCGCGGGCTCGCTGAACCCCCGCAAGAACGTCGTCCGCCTCGTGCAAGCGTTCTCCAGCGTGCTCGACCAACTGCCCCACGACCTGGTGCTCGTCGGCTCGCGCGGCTGGGACGACGCCGAGATCTGGGGCTCGATGACCGACCCGCGAGTGCGCGACCGAGTGCGCTTCCTCGGCTTCGTCGACGACGCCGATCTGAACATCCTTTACCGCCAGGCCACGGCGTTCGCGATGGTCTCCCTGTTCGAGGGGTTCGGGCTGCCGGCGGCCGAGGCGATGGCGGGTGGCTGCCCGGTGATCGCCGCGAACGCGACGAGCTTGCCCGAGGTGGTAGGCGACGGCGGGCTGCTGGTGGACCCGCTGGACGTCTCCGCGATCGGCGCCGCGATGCGCGCCTTGGCCGGTGAGCCCGCCCTGCGGGCCGACCTCGCGGGGCGAGCGCTAGAGCGCTCGAAGCGCTTTGACTGGGCGCTCGCGGCGCGCACGACCCTCGAGCTGTACCAGGACATGGCGGCGCGCGGATGATCACCGTGGTCGTCCCCGCGTTCAACGCGCACGCCGACCTGCCGCGGGCGCTAACGTCCATCTGCATGCAGACGTGGTCCGACTGGCAGTGCGTTGTCGTGGACGACGGCTCTACGCCGCCGCTGCGCGACATCGTCGAGGAGCTGTGCGATGTGCGGATCCGCGTCGTTCGCCACGACGTGAACCGGGGCCGCGGCGCCGCCCGGCAGACCGGGCTCGCGGCGGTCACGACGCCGTTCGTCGCGTGGCAGGACGCCGACGACTGGTCGTACCCAGAGCGCCTCGCGGTGCAGCTGGACGCGCTCCGCGGCTCCCCACGGACGCACCTCGTCGGGTCGCGCGCGGCGGTCGCGAACTGCGCTGAGGCGCTCGTGGGGGTGCTCGGCCGCTGCCTCCCCGAGCCCCACCGCCTCGACGGGCACGCGAGGAACCGCTTCGCCCACCCCACGCTGCTCTTCCGCCGCGAGGTGCTCGACCGCTTCCCGTACCGAGCGCACCTCCGGACCTCGGAAGACCACGACTTCATGATGCGCGCGCTGCGGACCTTCGACTTCGCCGAGCTGCCCGACATCCTCTACGTGTACCGAGAGGAGCAGAGCCGGTCGCTCCGCAAGTACTACGCGTCGACGCGGACGCGCCTGCGCGTGGCCGCCACGTTGAAGGAGGCCCCGCTGCCCGCCCGGGCCCGGCTCGTCGCCGGGTACGTCGCGAAGCTGGCGGTCGTCACCGTCGCCAGCCTCACGGGGACGCGCGACGCCCTCGCCGCCCAGGCCCACACCGCACCGACCCCGGAAGACCGGGCGGCCTACGACGCCCGTCGGCGCCAGCTCGACGCCCGCCTCGGTGCATCCTGAAGCCCACCGGCGAGCGGCTCAAGCACCAGCTGGCCTCGGCCGTCTCGACCGAGGCCGGGCTGTTCGTGATGCAGTTCTTCTTCAACATCGCGACGACGCGGGCGCTGATGCCCGAGGGCAAGGGCATCTTCTCGTCGACGACGGGCCTGATCGGCATCTGCACCACGGTCGCCAGCTTCGGCGTTTCCAAGGCCACGATCCAGGTCGCGAACCGCCCCGGCGTGAACCCGCGCGACGTCTACGCAGCGGTGTGGTGGATGACGGTACCCATGTGCCTCGCGGTCACCGCCGCGGTGCTGTTGTTCTCGCCGTCCGACCTCCCGGCCGGCGTGCAAGTCGCGGCCGTCGGGATGGCGTGCGCGTTCATGATCTCTGGGAACCTGGAGGGGCTCCTGCGCTCTCGGCAGCGCACGTTGGCGATCAACGCCTCGGCGCTGCTCCAGCTCGCGGTCACGCTCGGCGGCGTCGGCCTGCACCTGTGGCAGACGAGCGACCCGCTCTCGGTCGTGAACGTGCTCGACATCGTCCTCGTCGGCTGGGTGGTGCGCCTGCTGGTGCTGTTCGCTGCGTACGTCCGCGTGGACGCCTGGCCGTCGAGCACCCGGCTTGGGGCCCTGCCGTGGCGCGACCTCGTGTCCTACGGCGCGGCGTACCAGGTCTACGCGATCACGTGGACGCTGCACATGCGGCAAGACATCACGCTCGCACCGTACTTGACCACCGCGACCGAGGTGGGTCTGTACGCGACCGCAGGCGGCCTGGCGCAGATGCTGTGGAAAGTGCCGACCGCCGTGGGGAGCGTCGTGCTGCCGCGCCTGGTCGAGGACGGCGGCAAGCGCTCCGCCGCGCTGACAGCCGCTGCGACGCGTTGGTCGCTGCTGGTCGTGATCTTCCCCGCGCTCGGGATGGCGCTGTTGGCGCCCTGGCTGCTTGGCCTGCTCTACGGCGCGGACTTCGCCGCCGCCGCGCTGCCGATGCGGGTGCTGCTGCCCGGGACGGTGAGCGGCACGGTCTACCTCGTCGCCGCGAGCAACCTGGTCGCGAAGGGCCAGCTCAGGCCGCTCATCACGATCGGCGTAGCGTGCACCGGCGCGAACGCGCTGCTCAACCTGGTCCTGCAGCCGCTCTACGGCGGCACAGGGGCGGCGCTCACCTCGTGCATCACGTACACGGCCAGCGCGGTAGCGGTGCTCTGGGTCGTCGCCCGCGACTCGGGGCTGCCCTTGAGCGACTTCTTGCTCGTCAAGCCGGCCGAGGTCCAGCGGCTCCTGCGCCGGGGGCGCTGATGTACGACGAGAAGGCGCGCGCGCTGCTCTCGGCCGAGACCTGGTCCACCCCGCTGCTGGTGCGGGCGGGTGCAGTCCGGGTGATCGCCGCGGCACGGGACGGCAGCGTGGTCGGGCTGGACAGCGGGCTCCGCGAGCAGTGGCGACTTTCGCTCGGCGCCGAGGTGACCGCGTCTCCAAACCAAGGCGGGCTCGTCCTCGTCGGCACGCATGGTGGCCGGCTCGTCGCGTTCGAGCCGTCGACCGGCCGCATCGCCTGGGAGCGTGCGCTCGGGCGACCGATCCGCGCGACGGCCTCCTTCGCGCGGATCGACGGGCGCTCGCTCGCCTTTGTCGGCGTGTACGGTGACAGGGTGCTGGCCCTCGACGCCGACACGGGCGCGATGGTCTGGACGCGCTGGCTGCCGCCTTCCGTGTGGATCGGAAAAGACGGCATCGTCTCGTCACCCGCGGTGGTGATGTTGGGAGGCACGGCCCGCGTCCTGGTGGGCAACCGCGCGTTCCGCATCTACGCGCTGGACGCCGCGACCGGGCGGCTCGCGTGGTGGCGGCGCCTCGCGTACGGCGTGGACTCGACCGCGTGCCAGCTCGGCGACACCGCGCTGCTCGGCACCGGGGAGGCGTTGAACGGCCGCGGGGACAACCGCGTGATCGCGGTGGACGGGGACGGCAACCTGCGCTGGGACGTGGCGATCGGCGCCGGCGTGGACGCCTGCCTCGCCACCGCGCGGGTGGACGGCGCCGACATGGCGTTCGCGGCCACCCTCGGGCCAGGGGAGCTGGTTGGGATGCGCGGCGGGCGCGAGGCGTGGCGCGCGACGCTCGGGCCGACGGACGGGTGTGAGCACTCCCCGGGCTGCCACCCGCCGGGGTTCCCGTACGACACCGCCCGCGCGGTGTGCCGCTCGTACACCACTCCCTGCGTCGCGGACTTCGACGGCGACGGCCGCCTGGAGGTCGCCGTCGGCTCGAACAACGGGCGGCTCCACGTGGTGGACGCCGCGTCGGGGGTCAGCCGGGCGACGCTCGACCTCCGCGGCCCGGTGCGGGGGTCGCCGGTGCTCGGCGACATCGACGACGATGGAGCTGCCGAGCTGATCGTCGCCGCGGGCGACGCGCTCCTGGCGCTGCGCACCCGCTCGAGCGGTGCGTGGGCGGGCTTCAACGGCGGCGGGCCGCTGAACGGCACCGGACGGGCGGTGGACGTCGTTGGCCGGCCGTCCCGGCGGTCGGTCCGGGCCGAGGCGGGGCTCCTCGCCGACTGGACGATCCGGGACGGGGCGCGCCGGGCGCTCACCCTCGCCGACAAGGCCGCGGAGCGCGCGGTAGGACGCCCGTTCATGGATTTTCGCTACTGATGCTCCCCCTCTCCCACTTTCCAGGCTCCGAGGCGCACCTCGCACGGCTGCGCACCCACTGGCGCCGCCCCGATGGGTCGCTCGCGACGCTGTTCGTGGGCGCCGACTGCACAGATCCGACCCCGCTGATCGCCGACCTGGGGGACACCGCGCCGTTCTTGGCCGCTATCGGAGACGCCCCCGCGGCCCTCGCGATGGCCCGGGCGGCGGACACCCACCTGGTCAACGGGCTGTTCCCGAGCGGCCGGACGACCCTCCTGTTCGACAACCACGACCTCGTGCTCGGGTGGCTCGATCTCTACGAACAGACCGGCGAGCGCTGGCTCTTGGACCGCGCCACCACCGCGCTCGAGCGCATCGCGCGCACGTTCGCGGTGCGCGGCGCGCTCGTAGACAGCACGGGCCCGCTCGGCATCCACTCCCTGCGGGCCAGCCCGTTCAACGGGGGGTACATCGAGACGGCCGTCGACCTCCACCGCCTGACGGGTCGCCCCGAGCCGCTGGCCTGGGCGAAGACGTGGGCGAGGGCGCTGGTCCGCAGCCCCTGGTTCGTCGCGCACGGGATGTTCTCGCGGTTCAGCACCCCCCGCGTGCCGATGCTCGGCACCCTGCTCGGGCGCGCGTCGCGCGTGGGCCCGGTCCGCGTGTTCAAGGACAACACGAACTGCGCGTGGGGGCTGCTCTCGCTGCACGCGTTCGAGCCCGACGCCGAGTGGTCAGGCGCGATCCGGAGGCTGCTGGTCGCCCTGGAGGCAGAGTTCAACCGGTGCGGACACATGCCGTTGTACCCGGGGCGGCCCTCGCGGTTCGACCTCGCCGCGCACGTGTTCCTGGTCGATCTCCTCGTCGACATCGCGGCTGCCGGCATCGACGCGGACCGGGCCACCTCGCTCGCCCTCGGGCTCGTCGACGTCGTCGAGCGGCACCGCTGGCCGAACGGGCTCGTCCCCGCCCACGAGGGCTGTGAGCGCGACCACCTCGACATCATGACGGACTACGGCATCGCGCTCTGTCGGCTCGGGGCGTGGACCGGGGACGCGTCGTTGCGCACGCGCGCGCTCGAGGGCTGGGCGCAGACCTGGGCGACGCACGCGACCGCCGATGGACTGGTGCTGGGCGTGTCGTTAGATGGAGCCGTCCGTGACGCGAGGATCATCGTGAAATACCAATTCCTCGCCGTGAAGTCCCTCCTGGGCGCGGCCAGCCCGAACCTGCTCGAAGACGAAGCCGCGATGCGCCTGGTCC
>CALQBK020000023.1 GCA_943328795.2 Bifidobacterium breve | reverse complement strand
TAGAGGGTCCCGGCCTCGGGCGCCTCGTCCGGCGCGAGCGTCGGCAAGGGCGTCGGCTCGCCGTAGCTGTTGGATTCATAAAGCCCACAAGGGTCGTGCTTCTCGACGGTGTCCGTCGAGAGCTCCTCGCCCGACATCACCAGGAGCTGCTCCATGATGTGCTCGGCCTGCAGCGGCCCCCACACGTTGATGTCGGCCTCGTAGCCGCCCTGCAGCCAGTCCTCGGGGATCAGCAGGTAGCCCTCGTGGTCTTGGGAGTACCCAACCGCCATGCTGTGCTCGTACCCAAGCTCGGACGCCGCGCGGCGTCGGAACTGCTCAGTGAACATCGAGGTCGGCTCGCCGGGGAAGAACCCGACGAAGAAGTCGTCGGTGATGGTCTGGCCATCGGCCGTGTGCATCGGCAGCGGGCCCATGCGGCTCGCGGTGACGTGCGCGCGGGTGGACTCCGTGATGGGCAAGCCGGCCTCCTCGTCGGTGAGGGCGAACCAGCCCTTGATGAGGCCGACCATCATGTCGACGTTCACGCAGTTGACGTACGGGAACGCCGCGGCCGGGGCGTAGCCGGGCAGGTACGCGGGGTCTTCGCCGCAGAACGCCGCTCCGTCCAGCACGTTGAACTCGTCGATGAGCGGGATCACGGCGCCGTTCTCGTCGTAGACGACGTTGTCGGGCTCGAGGCCCTCGGTGAACGGCACGTAGTGCATGTCGGTGGTGCCGCCGCGGGTGACGTGGATGTCGTCGTGGGTCTCCTTGACCGCGCGCGAGACCGTCTCGAGCCGGATGGGATCGGCGGAGGTGGGGGTAGACTCCCAGAGGGCGAAGATCGCGTCCTTGGCGGCGTCCCCCGTGGACTCCAAGCCGGCGTAGCCGCCGTCGGAGCTGGACGGGGAGGCGTCCCCCGTGCCGCCTTGGAGCAGCGCGACGACGACAGGGCGATCGAACTTCTCTTCGAACGCGCGCTCGACCTGGCCCGGCGCGTCGCCGCTGATCATCGCGTTGTCGCTGTCCAACCCGGTGCCGTGGATCCCAAAATCGAAGAGCACGGCGAGCGGGTTGTCTTGCATGTCGTCGATGCGGAGCAGGGTGAGCGTCGGGTCCTTGTAGGACCCCGCCGGGATGTCGTCGAAGAACTGCAGGTCGTCGTTGTCGCCGCGGCGGTCGTGGTAGACCTGGTCGTCCGGATCCCAGTCCTTCGCGAACCCGACCCCGAGCTTGGCGGGCTGCATCGAGTCGAAGGCCTGGAGTCCAACGGACTCCACCTGGGTCGCGATGCGCTGGAACACCTCCTCGTTGAAGCGGTCGCTCCCTAGGTAGTAGGTGATCTGGTCGGTGAAGTCCCCGTAGGAGTTGTGCGAGTGGTTCGTCGCCAACACCACCTTGCCGACAAGGTCCCGCCCGGTGTCGGCCGAGAGCCGCGTCTCCATCTCCTTCACGAGCCCGTCGAACGAGTAGATGAGGTCGATCTTGACGATGACGAGGTCCTGGTCGCCGTTCGAGAGCCAGAACACCTTGAGCGGGATCGGGGACTGCACGCCGGCGGAGGGCTTGAACTCGCTGGCGTAGTTGCTGTCGCGGTGGTCGATCTTGCCGTCCCCGCCAAAACAGCCGCAGCGCGAGGTGTACCCGGAGAGCGGGGAGCCCACGGGGAGCTCGAGCCATGCCTCCGCGACCCCGGCCATCGGCGCGCCGGGCACGATGCTCGGCTGGGACGCGTTCTCCTCGGCGGGGTCGCAGGCGGGGGTCACGACGGGGCTGTCCTGCGGGTCGTCCTTGCGGCAGGACGGCAGGGTGCAGGCCAGCAGGGTGACCACCAGCGGGTTGACGAGCGCGAGGAGGGCTGGGTGGCGCATGGGGGACTCCGAGGCGGCATCATGCCTCGTTCGAGGCGGTTTGCAAAGCCGCGTCCGTGCCCCCAACGGTGCGGGATAGCCTAAGCGGATGGTGCTCTCGCCCCTTCCCACGGCGCGCGCGGACGTCCGCCGCTCCCTCGTCTCCACGGATAGCGCCCTCCCGCGGGAGCGCGTGGACGCAGCGCCCGGCCGAGGACTCTCGCTCTCGCCCCCCTCGGGCGGGGTGTTTCAGCCGTACGAGCGCTTGGCTGGGGGGCTCGATCTGGGGCCGGCGCTCACCCGTCAGCTGGCGCAGCTCGCGCCGTCGGTGGACGTCGTGCTCGGGCTGACGGAGCGGGTCCTCGCCGACCTGGCCGACGTACACGACGCGGGCGGGGCGCACGGGGCGATCGAGGTCGAGGGCTTCGGGTTCGACGCAGATGGCGTGTTCGTCGTCCGGCCGAGCGTGCTGCGGGCAGCGCCTATCGGGGCGCCGCGGGAGTCCGACGTGCAGGCTATCGGCGCGGTCGTCGCGGCCCTCGCGGGGAGCGCGCCGCGGTTGAAGTTCTGGCTCCGCGGCACGGGGGCGACGGAGTCCCGCGTGGCGTTCCGGGACGCGCGGGCGGCGCGCCAGGCGCTGTTAGCGGTGATCGGGCGCGTGGGCGTGGACACAGCGCTCAAGCAGTGGCTCTCGGCTGTCGGGGCGCGGCTGCCCGGACGCGCGAACGCCGGTGTGGGGGCCACACGGGTGTCGGCGGCGCCGGTGGCGCAGCGCGAGGCGCCGGTGCTGGAGCTCCCGCAAGCGAGCGGGGACAACGCGCGGCGGTGGGTCGAGACCGAGCTCAACCGCCTCCGTGGCGAGGAGAGCGCCCGGGTGTCCCAGCAGGTGCGAGAGCACCGGGGGATGACCGACCGGCTCAAGATGCGGGTCCGACAGAGCGTCGATCCCGCGCAGCTGCGGGTCGCCCCGGCGTCGCTGGCGATTGACGCGCCGCGGGCGGTGGCGCAGGTCCTGGCGGGTCCGGTAGTTACGCCGAGCGCCCCGGCGAGCGCCCCGCCGGAGTCGGTGCGGCTGTCGATCCCGGGGATCCGCGTCGCCCGGGTGGAGACGGCGTCTGTCGCCGAGATCGTCGAGGTCGTGCCCGCGCGGGCCGTGGAGCCCTGGAGCGAGCGAGGGGGGCACCCGGTCGTGCTGCCGACCGATCCCGGCGCGCCGGCAGATGAGGGCACGGAGGAGACGGCGCTGCCGGCGGTGGCGCCCGCGGCGGTGGAGGAGCCCATGGCCGAGCCCGAGCCGGTCGATGTGCCAAGACCTCCGTCGGCAGTTTTGGTCGATCCGGTGTCGGTTGAGCCGACCGGGGCGGAGGCGCCGGAGGCCGAGCCGGTCGATGTACCCGAACCTCCGTCGGCAGTTTTGGGAGATCCGGCGCCCGTCGAGGCGCCCGCGGTGTTCGCCGCCCCTGAGCCCACGGTGTTCGCCACCCCCGAGCCGGCGGTGTTCGCTACCCCCGAGCCCCCGCCCACCGCCCCCCCCACCCCCGCGCAGGTCGTCGACGAACCCGCAGACGCCCAAGTCGGCGCTGCGCCCGCCGACTCCGTGCCCGCCGACCCCGCGCCTGCCGATGTCCCAAAACTCCCGTCGGCAGTCTTGGTAGATCCGGCGCTGGATCGCGGTCCGGTGGCCCCCCCGGAGCCCTGGGCCTCGCTCGTCGGCCTCCCCCCGGCGGTTCCCCTAGCGGGCTCCGCGGCCTCGTTGCCCCCGCTCCGGCCCACGCCGGACGCGCCCGTGGCGGTCCCGGACGCACCCGCACGCGCCGCGGTCGTGCAGCGGTGGACGCCGGCCCCGGCGGCTGCTTCCGCGGCCTCCGACACCCCGCTGCGTGAGCCCTTCCCCGCGGCTGCACCGGTGGCCCCCGCGACGGCGTTCGTGGCCCCCGCGACGGCGTTCGTGGCCCCCGCGGCGGCGTTCGTGGCCCCCGCGGCTGCGCCGGCGGCCTCGGCGCCCGACGTCTCTGGCCCCGTGGCGACCGAGCCGACGCCGCGTGACACGCGGTGGCTCCTGCCCGAGGAGGGCACGGAGGTCCGGCTCCTTCGCCCGGAGGACGACTTCGGCGACGGCGTGCTCGAGGCGTCGAGCGTGTTCCCGGCCCTCCCCGGGGGCGCACCGGTCGCGGGGCTGGTCGACCGCGTGGACCGGGACGCCCTCCTGGCGGCGCGGGTCCCGCCCCCGTCGCGGGCGGTCGAGCCCGAACGCGGTCCCGTGTTGACCCCTCGGCCCGATGGCATCGAGGAGCCGGGGGACGTGTTCGTGCGCCCCGCCGGTGTCGACAGCGGCCCCGCGTGGGGCGGCGCGGTGGGGGTGACCCAGAACAGCGACCGCGCGCACGAGAAGGGCCCTGGAAAGTGGACCGAGTCCGGGCGAGACGCCGAGGAGCTCGCGAGCCACCTGCCGGCCGGGCCGAGCCGGCCTTTGCGCTTGGACGATCCTGCGCCCGCGGCGGGGATGGGGTGGGTCGTGGTCGCTATCGTCGGGCTCCTGGTCATCGTCGCAGCCGTCGCGTTCTGGCCGAGCTGATGCCCCGCGTCGAGCAGGACGGCCCGGTCTGGATCATCACGTTGGACAGGCCCGCGCGCCGCAACGCCATCGACCGCGCTACGGCGGACGCCCTGTTCCAGGCCTTCTCGGCGTTCGACGCAGACCCTGGAGCGTCGGTCGCCGTGCTGTGCGGCGATGGGTCGGATTTTTGCGCGGGGGCGGATCTGCAGGCGATCGCGGCGGGGGATCCGAACCGCGTCCTGCCGGTCGAGCCCGGAAACCCCGGGCCGCTCGGCCCCACGCGGTTGGTGCTCGACAAGCCGGTCATCGCGGCGATCGAGGGCCACGCGGTCGCCGGCGGGCTCGAGCTGGCCGCGTGGGCGGACCTACGGGTAGCGGGGGAGACCGCGACGTTCGGGGTGTATTGCCGGCGCTACGGCGTGCCGCTGATCGACGGCGGCACGGCGCGGTTGCCCGCGCTGATCGGGCTCTCCCGGGCGATGGACCTGGTGCTCACCGGGCGCGCGGTGCCGGCGAGCGAGGCGCTGGCGATCGGGCTCGTGAACCGGGTCGTGCCCGCGGGGCAAGCGCGCGCGGCTGCGATCGCGTTGGCGCACGAGATCGCGGCGTTCCCGCAGGCGTGCCTCCGGGCGGACCGCCGCGCGGCGCGACGGGGCACCCCGCTGGGGCTGGAGGACGCGCTGCGCTTCGAGTACGAGCAGGGGCTGGCGGTGCTCGGCGATGCCCAAGCCGGCGCCGGGCGCTTCGTCGCCGGGGCGAGGTAGCGATGGATCAGAAACGACCCATCCAATTCTGGACGATTTTCTGAGCAGAAACGGATGGGTCGTTTCTGCTCAGTCGGCCGAACGCCGTGCGCGGGGACGGGGGTTTCTTGATACCCGCCCCGCCCTCTCCTTGGTGTGACGATGCGTGTTGAGATCATCGGCGGCGGGCCCGCCGGGCTCTACTTCGGGATCCTGCTCAAGCTGTGGGACCCGGCGCACGACGTGCGGATCCACGAGCGAAACCGCACGGGCGAGACGTTCGGCTGGGGCGTCGTCTTCTCCGCGCAGACGCTCGGGCACTTCGACGACGCAGACCCCGTGTCCGCCGCCGAGATCCGCGAGCACTTCGCGTGGTGGGACGACATCGACGTGTTCGTCGGAGACGAGGTCGTGCGGTCGACGGGGCACGGGTTCTGCGGGCTCGCACGGGTGAAGCTGCTCGAGATCCTCAACCGCCGGGCGCGGGCGCTCGGGTGCGTGATCGAGGACGGCGTGGACGTCGACGACGCCGCGTTGGACCAGCTGCGGGCGAACGCGGACCTCGTGCTGGCGGCGGACGGCGTGAACAGCCAGGTCCGCACGCGGTTCGCGGACGTCTTCCAGCCGTCGGTGGACGGGCGCCACTGCCGCTTCACCTGGCTTGGCACGGACGTGCGGTTGCCAGCGTTTACCTTCTACTTTGAAGAGACGGTGCACGGCCTGTTCCAGGTCCACGCGTACCCGTTCGTGCCGGAGGGCGCGCCAGCGGTGAACGGGGCGCGGAGCACGTTCATCGTGGAGTGCACGGACGCCGTCTGGCGCCGCGCGGGGCTCGACACGGCGTCGGAGGCGGAGACCATCGCGTACCTGGAGGGCGTGTTCCAGCACCGCCTGGGCGAGGGCCGACTGCTGGCCAACCGCAGCCTCTGGCGGGCTTTCCCGAACGTGCGCTGCGCACAGTGGTCGCACGAGAACGTCGTCCTCGTCGGCGACGCCGTGCACACGGCGCACTTCTCGATCGGCTCGGGAACCAAGCTCGCGATGGAGGACGTGATCGCGCTCACGCGCGCGCTGCGGTCCGAGCAGGGCGTGGCGGCAGCGCTCGCGAGCTACGAGCAGCACCGCAGGCCCGAGGTCGAGCGCTTGCAGGCCGCGGCGCAGACCAGCCTGGAGTGGTTCGAGCACGCCGCCCGATACATGACACACAGTATCAACCGCCTCACGTTCGGGTTGATGACGCGGTCCAAGCGCATCACCTGGGAGGAGCTGAAGGTCCGCGACCCTGCATTCATCGCGTCGGTGCGCCGCGAGTGGTGCGAGACGCACGGGGTGACCGCGCGCGACCCCATCCACACGCCGCTGCGCGTGCGGGGTTTGACGCTCCCGAACCGCATGGTTGTATCACCGATGTGTCAGTACTCGGCGGTGGATGGGAGGGTGGACGATTGGCACCTGGTCCACCTCGGTAGCCGCGCGGTGGGCGGAGCGGGCCTCGTGATGGCCGAGGCGACCGCGGTGAGCCCCGACGGCCGCATCACCCCCGGGTGCACCGGCATTTGGACCGACGAGCAAGCGGCGGCCTGGGCGCGGATCGTCTCCTTCGTGCACACGCGCTGCGTCTCCGACGGCGAGGATGGCAGCGTGCGTCCCGCGATCGGGCTGCAGATCGGCCACGCGGGGCGCAAGGCATCGTGCCATGTCCCGTGGGAGCGGGGCGGGGCCGCGCTGGGGGCGGACGAGGGGGCATGGCCGGTGTTCGGGCCGATGGCCGAGGCGTACGACGCCGCCTCGCCAGTGCCGGTCGCGATGTCGCGCGGCGACATGGACCGCGTGCGGGACGACTTCGTAGCGGCCGCCAAGCGCGCCGCTACGGCCGGCTTCGACCTGCTCGAGCTGCACATGGCCCACGGGTACCTGCTGAACACGTTCCTCTCGGCGCTCACCAACCGGCGGACGGACGAGTGGGGTGGCTCGCTCGAGAACCGGCTGCGGTTCCCGCTCGAGGTGGCTCGCGCCGTGCGCGAGGCGTGGCCGGCCGAACGGCCCCTCGCTGCGCGGATCTCGGCGACCGAGTGGGCGCCCGGGGGGCTCGACGACGCTGACCGGATCGAGGTCGCGCGTGCGCTCGCTGCTGCCGGGGTCGACATCGTCGACTGCTCGGCGGGGGGCGTGGTGCCCGGGCAAAAGCCGGTGTACGGCCGGATGTTCCAGGTGCCGTTCTCCGACCAGCTCCGGAACGAGGCAGGGGTGCTGACGATCACCGTCGGGAACATCCAGACGGCCGACCAGGCGAACACCATCCTGGCGGCCGGCCGCGCGGACCTCGTCGCGCTGGCCCGGGGCCACCTGGCTGACCCGTACTTCACCCTCCACGCCGCGACGGCGAGCGGGTTCGCGGCCCCGTGGCCGGTGCAGTACCTGGCCGCCGCCCCGCGCCGTCGAAAGGGCTGACGCGGTGGCCGGGGACCCCGTCTACCTGCACGTCGCGGTGCCGCTCCCCGTGCACGCGCTCTACACCTACGCTCACCCCGAGTTGCTGCCGCCCGGCACCGCGGTGGTCGTCCCCTACGGCCGGCGGGAGCTCGTCGGCTGGGTGATCGACCAAGCCGGCCCACCCCCGGTGCCGGCGAAGCCGATCGCGCGGGTGTTGGACGAGCGGCCCGCGTTCAGCGCCGAGCAGCTCGCCCTGTACCGCTGGATGTCCGACTACTACCTCTCGCCGCTGGGCGAGGTGATCGCGTCGGCTACGCCCTCAGACACGCGCAGCCGCACTCGCCACGTCTACAACGCGACGGACGCCGGGATCGACGCGATCGCGGGCGAGCCTCCCGTAGGGGCGCTCGGCCAGGTGTTGCGCGAGGTCGTCGCGCGCCCGGGGATCACGCGCGCGGCGCTCGAGCGCAAGCTCGCGGCAGAGGTGGAGGACGTGCCGCGGAGCATCGCCGCGCTGCTCACCGCGGGGTTGATCCGCCCCGAAGACGTGATCGTCGGCCCCGTCGCCGACTTGGAGACCTGGGTCGTCGCGACGGACCTCGCCCCGGCCGTCGGCCTCGGCCTGCGGTCTGCGCACCAGCGCGCCGTGCTTGCGCGCCTCGCGGACGGTGGCCCATGCCGGCTCTCCGAGGTGCACGCGGACTCGGCTCGGAGGCTGGAGGTGTTGGGCGCGGTGCGGAAGGAGCGCCGGCCGAAGGGGCAACGACCGAAGGGAGCGCCACGGACGGCGCCACCCCAGCTCAACGCGGAGCAAGCGCTCGCTGTCGAGGCCATCCTCCCCGAGGGCGGGCAGCCCGCGCCGCGGCCGACGCTGCTCCACGGCGTGACCGGGGCGGGGAAGACCGAGGTCTACCTGGCGCTCGCGAGCCGGGCGATCGCGCTCGGCAAGCAGGTGCTGGTGCTGGTGCCGGAGATCGCGCTGACGCCCCAGCTCACCGCGCGCTTCGACGACCGCTTCCCGGGCGAGGTCGCCGTGCTGCACTCGGCGCTCACGGGCGCGGAGCGCTTGCGGGAGTGGCGCCAGATCGAGGCGGGCGACGTGCGGATCGCGGTCGGGGCGCGCAGCGCGGTGTTCGCGCCGTTCCACGCGCTCGGGCTCATCGTCGTCGACGAGGAGCACGACGACTCGTACAAGCAGGAGGAGGGGGTGCGGTACCACGCGAGGGACGTCGCCGTGGTCCGCGGGAAGCGGCTCGGGTGCCCGGTGGTGCTCGGCTCCGCGACGCCGGGCCTCGAGACCTGGTTCAACGCCCGCAGCGGCCGATACGGCCTCGTGTCGCTCACGCAGCGGGCGACCCGCCGCGCGGTGCCTTCGCCGCGCGTCGTGGACATGCGCCTCGAACGCACGGCGGACGGGAAGACCCCGATGCTCTCGGCGGTGGTCCGCGGCGCCGTCCAGGAGGCCCTCGACGCGGGGGGCAAGGCGATCTTGCTCTACAACCGGCGCGGGTACGCGAGCTTCGTCGAGTGCCCCGGGTGCGGCCAGGCGTACCAGTGCCCGAGCTGCGGTGTGTCGATGGTGTATCACCGTGGCTCGGGGCGTCTGGATTGCCACTACTGCGGCTTTCACCAGCGCTTTCAGAGCGACTGCCCAAAGTGCGGCACGGGCCTGGCGGTGCTCGGGCTCGGCACCGAGCGCGTCGAGGAGCTGATGGCCGAGACGTTCCCCGGGGTGCCCATCGCCCGCATGGACGCCGACACGACCGCGGAGCGGGGCAGCCACGCGCGCATCCTCGAGCGGTTTCGCTCGGGCGACGCCCGCCTGCTCGTTGGCACGCAGATCGTCGCGAAGGGCCACGACTTCCCGGACGTCCACGTCGCGGCCGTGCTGGGCTGCGACCACATCCTGGGCATGCCGGACTTCCGCTCGGCCGAGCGGTGCTTCTCCCTGGTCACCCAGCTGTGCGGGCGCGCCGGCCGCGGGGACGTAGCCGGGCAGGTGTTCTTGCAGACGACGCACCCGGACCACCCCGTGTTCGGCTGCATCGGCGACATGGCGGCGTTCGCCGAGCACGAGAGCGTGATCCGGCGAATGCTCCGGTACCCGCCGTTCAGCCGGCTGGTGCTGCTGCGCTGCGAGGGCATTGAGCGGGAGGCGACGCTCGACGCGGCGAAGGCGCTCGCGAGGCTCCTGAAGTCGCAGGCGCCGCCCGCTGTTGACGTGCTCGGCCCCGCGTTCGCGGCGCTGCCGAAGCTGGTCGGGCGCTACCGCGTGCAGGTGGTGATCCGGGGGCGCGAGCTCGCCCCGCTGCGCGCGATGTTGGCCGCGCACCACGCGAGTTGGACACCGCCGCACGGGGTGCGCCTCGTCGTAGACGTCGATCCGCGCTCGGTGGCCTGAAAGTGTGCCACTTGGGAAGCTGATCGGGTGGGCTCAAACCCGCCCGGCCCGCGCGGTCTCGGTCCCGCCGTCTTCGGCGGGGCCGAACCGTGGGCGAATCCGGCGGGTGTACTCACCCGTCGTATTCGCCGTTGGGCCGCGGTCGGGGCGCCCTAGCGCCCCGACCCAGCAAGCAAAGTGAGGCGAGAATCGCGCTCCGGCCGGCGCTGCCGCCCGGCGAGCCGCCCGCCGAGGTCCTGAATAGATCGCCCCATGCGCGAACCGCTCCCCGCCCGGCCGCTCCACGACGTCGGGCCCTACATCTCGGGCGGCGTCGCCACCATCCCGATCGACACCAAGGGCCTGCGGTTCGACCCGCTCGGGGACCTGTACCACACGCTGCTCACCACGTCCTGGCCACGCCTGGTCGGCGTGCTCGCGATGCTCTGGTTGCTCACGAACCTCGTGTTCGGGGCCCTGTTCCTGGTCGGCGGGGACAACATCGCCAACGCCGAGCCCGGGTCGTTCAAGGACGCGTTCTTCTTCACGGTGCAGACCAGCGCGACCATCGGCTACGGCGGGATGCTCCCGAAGACGCTCTACGGCCACTCGCTGGTGACCGTGATCTCGTTCGTGTCGATCCTGCAGAACGCGATGGCGACGGGGCTGATGTTCGCGAAGTTCGCGCGGCCCACCGCCCGGATCTTGTTCTCGCAGCGCCCGGTCATCTTCGCCCGGGGGGCCAACAACGTGCTGCAGCTGCGGCTCGCGAACGGGCGCCAGAACCAGGTCGTCGAGGGCCGCGTGCGCGTCGCGGTCGCGCGCAACATCGTCGAGCCGGACGGCGACCGGATGCGGAAGATCTACGACTTGGAGCTCGTCCGTGCGGACTCGCCGGTGTTCGTGCTCACGTTCCTCGCGCAGCACATCATCGACGAGCGCAGCCCGCTGTGGGGGGACACCCCCGAGAGCCTGGCGGCCGCAGAGGCCCAGCTCGTCGTGACGTTCACCGGGATCGACGAGAGCTTCAACGCGACCATCCACGCCCGGCACAGCTACACGTGGCGGCACTTGGCCTGGGGGTGGAAGTTCGTGGACGTCATCTCGCGCGGGGCCGAAGGCCGCAGGCTGTTGAACCTCGACGTGTTCAACGACGTGACCGAGAGCGCCTGGCTCGGGTAGTGTGCGCGAGGCGCAGCCGCAGCGCTCGCGGCACATCCTGGGTGAGGCAGTCCGCCGGCCGGGCTGCATCGTATTAGGGTTCGAACCTGAATCCTTAGGAGGCCTCGTGTTGCTTCTCCCGATCATGATGACCGGCTGCGCCGACTTCAACAAGCTCAAGAACTCGGTGGACGAGCTGACCAACCCGCTCGTCATGGTCGGCGTGTACGTCGGCATCGAGCAGCCGACGGACCCGAACATGAACATGGACGGGACCGAGTTCGCCGCAACGGCCTTCGTCACCACGGTGCTGGCCGACGCCGCGGCGGTCGGCGACATGGCCGACAACCCCGTCGGCGGGGCCGCCGCTACGCTGCGCAGCGACACCAACGGCACCGTCGACCTGGTCGAGGGCGAGGCAGGCGACTACCAAGCGACGTCGGACAACGGCCTCACCTACACCCCCGGCGAGGCCGTCAAGATCTCGGTGGAGTGGGATGGCGAGCACACGGCCGACATCGACTCGCCGAAGCCCGCAGAGTTCTCCGTCCCCCAGGAGCACGAGGTGGGCGAGGGCATCGTCGTCGACCTGTCCGACCAGGACTACGACAGCGCGTTCGTGGTGGTGTACGACCTGATCAACCAGGAGATCACGTTCGACAACCGCCCGACCGACATCGTCGCGATCTACGACTGGACGCACGGCGTCGGCACCGTACGCGTCGAGATCCCGGGCGGGGCGTTCGGGTCCGAGAGCATCTACGGCCTCGGCGTCGCTGGCCTGAAGCACTCGGACTCGACTGACTTCACCGACACCAACACGTTGCTCTCCACGTTCGCGAGCGGGAAGTTCACCTTCAACGGCGTGTACACGGTGCCGATGCAGTGAGCCGCGTGGGCTAGCGGCGGCACACACGTCGCCTTTTTTACGTGGCCCGTGCTTTCGGACGGGTGCCTGCTGGCGGGACCGGATAGCGCGCGCCGCACCCCGAGGTTTCCATGGCCAAGAAGGAAGACAAGATCACGATGATCCCCCCCGTTGCTCCGGAGGTCTCTTCGGACGAGGAGATGGACGAGGAGTGGAGCGATGGGGAGGAGGGCGACGACGAGGAGGACGACATCGTCACCTTGATGGACGCCGAGGGCAACGAGACCGACTTCTTGTTCCTCACCGTCGTCGAGGTCGAGGGCGAGGGCCAGTTCGCGGCGCTCACCCCCGCGGACGAGGACGAGGAGACCGAGAACACCGAGGTCTTCCTGTTCCACTACGAGGCCGACGAGGACGGCGGTGAGAGCTTCGCGCCCATCGAGGACGAGGACCTGTTCGCGAAGGTGCAGGCCGCGGCCGAGGTCCACTTTGCCCAGATGGAGCACGACGAGAACTGCGGCGAGGAGCACGACCACGCCGGGCACAGCCACGACCACGGGCACGGGGACGAGGAGTAGGCCGCCTTGGCGTACTCCATGCTCCTCGTCGCGCACTCGCTCTGGCGGTGGGTCGTCGTCGCGGCGGTCGTCGCGCGCTTGGCGCGTGCGGTGGCCGCTGGCGGTGGTGCGTTCACCAAGGTCGATCGGCTGCTCGGCATCGGCGCGATCATCTCGCTCGACGTCCAGCTGCTGCTCGGCCTCGGGCTCTACTGCGGGCTCTCCCCGGCTACCTCGGCCGCTTTTGAGGACGTCGGCAGCGCGATGAAGGACCCGTACATGCGCTTTTGGCTGGTCGAGCACGGCCCGGTGCTGGTCGGGGCCGTCATCGCCGGCCACGTCGGGAACGTGCGTGTGAAGAAGGCCGTGACAGACGCGGGGAAGCACAAGGCGGCCGCGATCGCCTACGGCATCGCGCTCCTGTTGATCCTCGTCGCGATGCCCTGGCCGTTCCGCGCCATCGTCGGTCGCCCCTGGTTGCCTGGGCTCTGAGATGCTGCTGTTGACGCTCCTCGCTTGTCGGCACTACGACGGTCCGCTCGTCCGGCACCTGCCGCGCGGCGGGATCACCCCGGGAGCCTGGGGGGACGACACCGGCGTGATCGACACGGCCGACACCGTCGAGACCGGGGACACCGCGGACAGCGCCGACACGGTGGACACGTCCGACTCGGGGACGAGCCCGGAGACGTGCTGGCTCGGCGCGGACCGGGGGTGGACCACCTGCGAGCCGACGATCCCGTACGACTCGGGGTTTGGCTCCGACTACACCTACCCGGCGCCCTACGACGGCTCGCCGCAGTACGCCGTGCCGGTGCGGTTCGTCGACATCGACGCCGTGGAAGCGGACCTGGCGTTCGCGCCGAACTTCATCGTCAGCGAGTTCATGGAGTCGTGGAAGGGCCGGTACGGGATCCTCCAGGACCACATGACGGGCCACCTGCAGGACGTGCGGGACTTCATCGGTGGGCCGCTGATCATCAACAGCGGGTACCGCTCGCCGGGCTACAACGCCGAGATTGGCGGCGTGGAGTACTCCCGCCACATGTACGGGGACGGCGCGGACCTCCAGGCGGACGGGTGGTCCGTCGAGGAGCTCGGCGACGTGTGTACGACCTTGGACGCCGGGTACGTCGGCCTGTACGAGGACGGCCACACCCACTGCGACTGGCGAGATGACGGGCTCGACCCCGGGTATTTCGACGGCTCGCGGGGGGCTGGCGCCGCGCCGCGCCCGGTCACGACCGCGCGCCTGGAGCGCACGGCGGACGAGTGGTCGGCCCCGGCTACGGGGTTCGACGAGGGCGAGCCGCTCCGCCGGTGGACGGCCCGCGCGGCCGATGGCGCCGTGCTCGACAGCGCGACCGGGCGGACGTTCCTCGCGCCGGTCGGCACTGTGCGGTTGGACGTCCAGGTCGGCGGGCAAGCCTGGGCCACCACGACGCTCCCCACCGAGTGAGCGCGGCGGCAGATCCTTACGCGCGGATCGCGGCGCTGTACGACGCCGAGTTCGCCGGCGCCTCCGCGGACATTCGCACGTTCTACGGCGACCTGGACGGGTGCCGCCGGGTGCTCGTGCTCGGGTGCGGCACGGGCCGAGTGAGCGAGGGCTTGAGGTGCGCCGGCCGCGAGATCGTCGGGGTGGACATCTCCGGCCCGATGATCGCCCGCGCGGAGGCCACCACCGCGCTGGGGGACCGGTCGACGCCGGCGGTGCGCTACGTCGTGGGGGACATGACCGCGCTGCCGAGCGTCGGGGTGTTCGACGCTGCGGTGGTGCCCAACGCGGCGTTCTCGTTCTTGCCGACGCGGCGCCAGCAGCTGCAGTGCCTCCAGGGCGTACGCGCGGTGGTCCAGGGCCCGGTGTGGATCGACGTCCCGATGCCGGACTTCGCGCTCTTGGGGCACCCCCACACGCCGGAGGCCGTCGCGTACGAGGGCGTCGACGCCGCGGGGCGCTGGACACGCACGCGCGAGGTGTTCCGGTTCCCCGTGGAACAACGGCTCCTGCTGCGTGACCGCTACTACCTGGGCGTGTCCGGGGGTGCGGTCCCGCGGCAGGGCCTGCCGGACCACGTCTCCGACTTGGCGCTCCGGCTGATCGTGCCGGCCGAGCTGGAGTGGATGCTCGAGGCCGCCGGGCTCTACGCCGACCAGCTGTACGGTGACCACTCGGGCAGCCCCGTGCGCGAGGGCTGCGACCGGCTGCTCGTCCGCGCGGTTTGATATGACGCGCCGCACTTCCCTTCGCCGCTGGAGCGCCTATGCCTGCCGAGAACGAACGCGCGTCGCACGACCCCGCTAACCCCGAGGCGCTGCTGCGCTTCATGACGCAGCGGTGGGCCAAGCCGCGCCCACAGCGGGGCCAGGTCAAGGCCGCCGCTGCGCACAAGGCGCGCCGGGTCGCCCTCGGCGCGGCATTTCCGGGCGAGACGCTCGTCGTGCCGACCGGGCACGAGAAGATCCGGGCGAATGACACCGCGTTCCGGTTTCGCCCGGGGACGGACTTCTTCTACCTGACCGGCAGCCACGAGCCAGACAGCGTGCTCGTGCTCGTCCCCGAGGGGGAGGGCCACAAGCACGTGCTGTTCGTCGAGCCGAACCCGGGCAAGACGGACTCGACGTTCTTCACGGACCGCGCGAAGGGTGAGCTCTGGGTCGGCGCCCGGCGGGGCGTGAGCGAGAGCGCCGCGTGGTTCGGCGTCGACGAGGCGCACAGCCTCGCGACCTTGCCGCAGTTCCTCACGGCGGTCACCGGGCCATTCCGGGCGCTGCGCGGGATCTCGGGGCTCGTCGACGCGCGCCTCAAGCCGCAGTCGGACAAGGACACGCCGTTCGGCCAGGCGCTGTCGGAGCAGCGACTGCTGAAGGACAAGGCCGAGGTCGCCGAGCTCTCTGCCGCGATCGCGGCGTCGAAGCGCGGGTTCGAGGACGTGATCCGCAGGCTGTCCGTCGCGAAGTCCGAGCGGGAGGTCGAGGGCGTGTTCGGCCTGCGCGCCCGCTGCGAGGGCAACGACGTCGGCTACGGCACCATCGCGGCCGCCGGGCGGCACGCGTGCGTCCTCCACTGGACGAAGAACGACGGCCCGCTGCGCGCGGACGACCTCTTGCTGTTGGACGCGGGGGTGGAGGGCCACTCGCTCTACACCGCCGACATCACCCGTACGCTGCCGATCTCGGGCCGGTTCTCGCCGGAGCAGCGCGAGATGTATCAGCTCGTGTTGAACGCCCAGCGCGCGGCGTTCCGCGAGGTGAAGCCCGGGAACGACTTCTTGGCGCCGAACCGCGCGGCGATGCGGGTGCTGGCGTACGGGCTCGAGGGGATGGGCATC
This sequence comes from Bifidobacterium breve, assembly GCA_943328795.2. GTDB lineage: Bacteria > Myxococcota_A > UBA796 > UBA796 > SXON01 > CAIUMM01. The sequence continues at coordinate 24,203 of CALQBK020000023.1, read as the reverse complement.
CTCCGGGACGCCGAGGACGCGCTCAAGGAGGAGCACCAGTTCTACCGCCGGTACACGCTGCACAACGTCTCGCACATGCTCGGGCTCGACGTTCACGACTGCGCGCGTGCCCGCGAGGAGACCTACAAGTTCGGGAAGCTGCAGGCCGGCATGGTGCTCACCGTAGAGCCCGGGCTCTACTTCCAGCCGGACGATCTCACGGTCCCGGCGAAGTACCGGGGGATCGGCGTGCGCATCGAGGACGACCTGCTCGTCACCGCCACCGGCTACCGGAACCTCTCCGCGAGCTTGCCCAGCGACACCGCTGCGGTCGAGCGCTGGATGGCGCGCGTCTGGCGAGCGGCGGCCGGGCAGGCGGGCTAACTTCTCGCCCCGGCGGAGTCTGGATGATCGGCGTCTTTGCGTTGTTGACCTGTGCCTTGCCCGCGTTCGCTGGGACGGCTGCCTTCCCCGCTGCAACGACGCTGAAGACCGCAGACGGTGTCACGCTGCAGGCGAGCTACGGGCAGCCGGCGAAGGCGAGCACGAACGGCGTGGTGTTCATCCCGATGAACGGCCGGACGAAGGAGGACTGGGCAGCGGTGGCAGACAACTGTTGGCGCGCCGGGGCCTGGGTCGTCACGGTCGACCTTCGCGGGATGGGCGCCAACGTGCCGAAGGGCGCGACGGCGGTGCCGGCTACGCCGGAAGACTTCGCGAAGATGCACGAAGACGTGAAGGCCGCGATCGCGTTCCTCCGCTCCAAGGGCGTGACCCACGTGGCGCTCGCGGGGGCGGAGGTCGGGGCGAACCTGGTCATCAACGCCGCGGCGGACGACGCGGGGGTGGTGGACGTCGTGCTCTTGTCTCCGGGGATGACCTACAAGGGCGTCATCGCGACGGACGCTGTGAAGCGCTACGGAGACCGGCCGTTCTACATGGCCGCGAGCAAGGACGACGCGTACGGGTACCAGTCGCTGGCGCGGTTGGCGGAGCTCGCGGTGGGCGTGAAGAAGATCGAGGTGTTCGACACCGCGGGGAAGGGCACGGCGATGTTGAACCGCGAGCCCGAGCTCGAGGGAAACGTCACGGGTTGGCTCACGAGCCACTGGACGGCCGTCGCGCCCGTGCAGCCCGCTGCTCAGCCCACCATCGTCGTGAAGCCGAGCGACGGGACGCTCGAGACCTCGGGCCCGACGAGCGTGACGCCGCCGAAGTGAACCCCCCATCAAGGGGCCTGCCAGATCGCCCCGCTCGCGTCTGCGACGGCGGGCGGCCCGAGCCGGGCGGTCGCCTGCAGGACAACCGGGCTGGTCGGGGCGCCGAGCGCGACGACAAGGGCGCCGGGCTGGAGGTGGTCCAGCGTGACCGGCTCGGGCCGGTCGGGGTTGCTCAACAGGCGGCGGCCGTGCACCCGCTGGTCGAAGTACCCGCGCTGGGGGTGGATGCCCGGGCCGTTCGCGCCGAGCACGGTGACCGGGCCGGCGGGAAAGGACGCGAGGGCGGCGTAGATCGCCGGGCTGTCAGTGGAGGTGCCCGGCAAGCACAACGGCCCCGGGGCGAGCCAGCGGGCGTCGGCCAGCACCAAGAGGGCGGCGGCGGGACCGAGGGCCGGGGCGGCGCGCGGGAACACGCGGCCGAGCCGGGCGAGCCCGCGGCCGGCGAGGAGGACCAGCCCGATCTCGCCGAGGATCCACAGCCGGGCGTGGTGGTTGAAGCTGGCCGCGAGCGGGAGGCGGTCCAGGGCGACGGCCACGGGGTTCACGACGCCGAGCGGGGTGCCCTGCAGCGAAGGCGAAGGCCCCGTGGCCCACAGCGCGACGGCGGCGATCGGCACGATGGCCGGACCGGCGCCGGCGGTGGCCAGGGCGAGCGTCGGGTAGCCAATCCACGTCGGGTGCTCGCGCACGAACGCGTCGCGGAGGTCCACCTCGCCGGTGACCCACTGGCCGGTGGCGTCCTGCTGGCGGGGGCCGACGAAGCTGGCGAGGTCGCCGGCGCGCCAGGGGTTCACCCTCCAGAGTGGCTCGGACAGCGCGGCGGCGCTGCCAAAGCGGTGGCCGACGCCCGCGAGGCGCGCGCGGAACGGCAGCACGGCCGGGCCGGCGAGCACGAGCGCGAGGGCGCCCGCGGCCAGCAACCGCCCGAGCGCCTGCCGCCGACCTGCGCGCAGCGCACGAACGCACGTGACCGCCACGGCCGCAGCCGCGCCCAGCCACGCGAGGTACAGCCCGCACCACGCGAGCGCCCCGAGCGCCAGGCCGCCGGCCACCGCGCATCGCGTCGAGCCCCGCGCGGGGTCCGACCCGCTCCACAGCAGCGCGATCGCGAGCGCGCCGACGCCCACCGCGCCGTCCTCTGAGAGCCCGCTCCACAGCGACCCGCGCCAGATCGGCGAGAGCACCACGCCGAACGCGACCCACGCGGGCGACACCGCGAACGCGCGCCCCAGCGCCGCGCCGCCCACCGCCGCCAGCACGATCCAGCCCACCACCAGCGCGTTCCAGGCCCCGGTGAGCCCGGCACCCTTCGCGAGCCCGCCCGCGATCCAGGTCGGGAGCGGGTCGATCACGGGGCGGTCGGTCGTCCCGAGCGCGAGGTCCGTCCCGGTCGGCCACGCCGGCCAGCGCGCCGCGGCGCAGGCTTGGACCCACGCGTGCCCGTACGTCTCGGCGCGTGGCGATCCCACCAGCTCCCCCCGCGCGAGCGCCGGGCCCGCGATCAGCGCGGCGAGCACGACGCCGAGCGCGGCGTCACGCCAGCGAACGAGGGGGAGGCTAGGCACCGTGGCGAGATACCCTGTCGTATGAACGAAGTGAAGAACCTCTCGGTGATCTGGGCGGTGTTCGGTGGATTTCAGCTCGTGGCGGGCCTCGCGTTCGGCGTGATGTTCGGGCTGTTCGGGTTCGTGCCCCTGCTGTCAGGCGACAAGGACGGCGCGATGATCGGCGGGATCTTCATCGGCCTCGCCACGGTGTTCGCATTGATGTTCCTCGTGATGTCGCTCCCCGGGCTGATCGCCGCCTGGGGCCTCTCGCAGGGCAAGAAGTGGGCGGCGGTGGTCGCCGCGCTCCTGTCGCTGTTCCTGCTCTTCAACTTCCCGCTCGGGACGTTGATCGGCGGGTACACGCTGTACGTGTTGTCGAAGAAGGAGAACCAGGACGCCCTGGTCTGATGGGTATCAGGGGGCGACGAGCCGCCCGACGATGACCTGGGTGCCCTCGCGCCAGGCCAAGAACCCGCCGCCGATCGACGGCCAGCGTTGGTCGCCCGCGCGGTCGAGCACCAGCCCGGACGTGCAGCGGAGATCGATGTCCCCGCCGTCGCGCAGGCCCGCCCGGTCCTCCCAGCAAGCGAAGGTGCCGTCCGCGCTGACGGCCAGCGGCGCCTGGAAGCCGGTGTCCGCGGGGAACGACGTCGGCATCGTCTCCCGCAGGTCCTGGCGCCACACGAAGCGCGCGTCCACGTACCAGAGGACGGAGCCGGCGCCCGAGACGAAGTGTTGGTCGCCGGGGCCGCCCGCCAGCACGCGCGGCTCTGCCGCATCGACCGCGTCTCCAACGACCCAGACGTCTTCACCGTTCGCCCCCCGCTCGGTCCAGGCCGCCCAGCCCGGTCCGACGGCGACCGGCTCCCCGGGCAGCGGGTGCGCCGAGTACCGGGGCCACGCGGAGACCAGCAGGTCGATCACCTCGACGTGATCGGCGTACGCTACCGCGGCGCTCGCGCCAAGCTCCGAGCGCAGGACCGCCGGCGCCGACACCCCCTCGAACGGGACGATCACGAGCGGCGCGAGGCCCGGCAGCCGACCGCGGGTGGCAGCCGGGAGGGCCCAAGCGCCGGGTGCTCGCCCGGGCGCCCACAGCCAGCCGTCGCCGAGCCCGGGCGACGCGACCGGGTCGGTCAGCGTGACCACGCGCCCGTCGACCAACGAGACGGCCACGTTCACGGCGTCACTACCAACGCACCCGACGACCCACGCCCCGGCGAGCGCCGGGTAGTGGTCGTCGGCGCAGCGCCCCGCCTGGAGCACGGGCACGGGCCGGATGTCGGCGAGCGCCGCCAACCCGGCCATTTACCGCGTCGAGGTGTCTTCGGTGCCGCAGCACGAGGCGGTGAACCGCACGGTGTCCGTCGAGACGGCGCCGGTGCAGTCCGTCACGGACAGCTTGAACTCGTAGACGACGTCTTCGCACAGGCTCGGCTCCGTAGGAGCGATGCTCTGGAGCAGGACCTGCGTAGACATCGACGTGGGGTCCGAGATCGTGGCGTCGCCGCTGACGACGGTCCACTCGATCGTGATCGGGTCGCCGTCCGGGTCGGAGATGCTAGCGTCCGCGCCGAGCGACGCGGTCTTGTCCGAGCACTCGTCGCAGTCGTAGACATAGCCGCTGGGCGCGCACGAGGCCGAGCCGGCGTCGATGCCCTGGTCCGCGCCCGCGCTGACCACTGGCCGGGTGTTCGTGGCGCGCTCTGCCGCGACGAGGTTCACGGTGTCGGGCGTCGACCAGTTGGTGCCGTCGTTGACCGCGCAGGAGAACACGTAGGTGCCCGCCTGGTCCGGGTAGAACGTGGGCTTCGCGGCGGTGGTGTCGGCGAGCGTCGCGGTGGAGTTGGACGGCTTGTTCTGCAGGGTCCACGAGTAGGTGAGCTCGTCGCCGTCGGGATCCGACGATGCGGAGCAGTCGAGCGTGATCGTGGTGCAGTCCTGCGCGCCGGTCTGGTCCGGGCCCGCGTTCGCGGTCGGCGCGCTGTCGTCCGCCGTCCCGGTGATGGTGACCTCGTCCGCGTTCGACGGCGCGAGGCCGTTGTCGACGACGAGGCTGACGACGTACGCGCCCTTCGCGTCAATCGACAGCGTGGGGGTGGCCGACGTGGGGTCGCTGACGGCCGTGACCGCCGAGTTCGTCGGCTTGTCGACGAGCGTCCACGAGTAGGTGAGGGCGCGCCCGACGGGGTCGTAGCTGCCGGTGCCGCTCAAGGACGCCGAGCTGCCGACCGCGATGGACTGGTCCGCGCCGGCGTTCGCGACCGGGATGTTCTCCGGGTCAGCGGCCGTGATGATCACGTAGTCAGCCGCCGACGAGGCGCCCGAAGTGTCGGTCACGACCAGGGCGATCACGTACGTGCCGACCTTGTCGGGCTGGAACGTGGTGGTCACCGCGGCCGTCGAGTGGTTCACCGTGAACGGCGCCTCACGCTCGGTGATGGTGGAGCCGTCCGGGACGTGGTCGAACGACCAGACGTAGGTCAACGCGTCGCCGTCAGCGTCCACGGAGGCCGCGCCCGAGAGCGTGATGGTGGCATCAGCGGGCTGCGTCTGGTCCGAGCCGGCGTTCGCCGTCGGCGCGTGGTTGTCGGGGTTGACCACGACGCTCTGGGAGTCGCCGGGGTTCTTCGTCCCGCAGGCGGCGAAGAAGGCGACGCCCGAGAGCGCTGCGAGGGAGAGCAGAGAAGAGGTGCGCATGTGGTCCGCCTATGAGCCGAAGCTGCCAGTGCAGGTGTAGGTAACCGTGACGGTGTCGGTGTCGGAGTCCGCGCAGTCGCTGGCCTCCAGCTCAACCGTCCAAGAGCGGACCTCCGCCACGTTGTACGTGGACGGGAACGACGGGGTGACCACGCGAGTGGTGGCGCTGTCGGGGCTCTCGATCGTGAGCTCGCCGCTGCTCTCGGACCAGTGGAACTGCAGGTCGTCGCCGTCCGTCGGGTCGTCCGACGCCGTGCCGTCGAGCGTCACGTCTTCCTCGGGGCAGTCTTCGCAGGTGAACACGTACGACGAGGTCTCGCAGTCCGGCTCGTGCGTGATGGACTCGTCTTCGCCGGCGTTCGCGATGGGCGGGGTGTTCTCGGACACGTCACGGAACGTGAGCACCACGACGTCGGGCGGGGACGACTGCGTGCCGTCGTTCACCTGGAGGTTGAACGTGTACTCGCCCGGGATGTCCCACTCGAACGCGGCGTTCGGCAGCGTGCGGTCGTTGAAGCTCGCGTCCGAAGCGGTGGACCCGGCCGGCACGGAGATCACCGACCACTGGTAGGTGAGCGCGGCGCCTTCCGGGTCGTAGCTGCCGTAGGCGTTGAGCTGGTAGTGGTGCTCGGTGCAGGGCGAGAGCGCCGTGCTGGTGCCGGCGTCCGCCACGGGTGCCTGGTTGCCCGACCCGACCGTGATCGAGCAGTACGAGGTGTCGGACCACACTTCGCCGTCGCTGACCGCCAGCGCGACCACGAACACGGCCGCGCAGTCGGGCACGAGCGAGGCAACGGCCGAGTTGCTGTTGAACATGTCGGTGCTGTCGAGGCTCGAGCAGTCCGGCTTCGCGGACAGCGCCCAGCTGTAGGTGAGCGCGGCGCCCTCGGGGTCGCTCGACGCGGAGCCGTCCAGGTCGACGCGCTCGTTCACGTCCGCCGTGAGGTTGCCGCCGCAGTTCGCGATCGGCTTGCCGCTGGAGGAGCTGACGTTGACGACGACGAGATCGGCCTGTGACGTGGTGCCCACGGCGTCGGAGACGGCGAGCGAGAACACGTACGCGCCCACGGCGTCCGGGGTGAACGACGGGTGCGCCGGATCGGCCACCGAGATGTCGCCGGCGTCGATCGCGGAGTCCGTCGGGACGGACTCGACGGTCCACACGTAGGTCGGCGACCCACCGTCGCACACCGTGCTGCCCGAGCCATCGAGCGTCACGAGCCCGCCGGGGGCCGCAGAGGCGTCAGGCCCGGCATCGGCGACCGGCCCGTTGCACTGCGCGCCCGGGGAGTCGTCGGCGGGGTTCTTGTCGTTGTTCGTGTTGCAGCTGGTGGCGAGCGCGAGGCCAACCAGGGCGAGCAGCGAGGGGGTGCGTGGAAGGGTCATTCGCGCGGCTCCGGGAGGCACGGGCGGTGCCGATGGGTAAGGTGTACTACTTTACGAAGGATGACCGCCATTCGTCAACCCTTACGACGCCCCCCAGGCCGCGAAAATCGTGCAGTGGTGCAGGCGGTGCGGCGGGTGCTTGGCGTTCTATCGCTCTTTCCCGTCGTCTGCGCTCGTCCAGCACGTGCAGAAGGTTTTGGGCCGGGTCACGGGGGCGACGACGGCTGGCTGCCTTCGATGGCCCAGGACCTTGGCGCGGGCGCGTGGACGCTCGGGGCGGGCGGGGTCTACGAGCCGGGCCTCGTGCCCCCGTTCCGCGCCGGCTCTCGGGACCGGCTGGCGTTCGGGGGCGGTGGGCGCTGGATGCCGGACACGCGCGTGCAGCTCTCCGCGGGCTTCGACGGGCTGTGGGACCGGTCGGCTGGGGGCAGCGAGCTCGGGGCCGGGGACGTTCGGCTTGGGGCCAGCGCGTACGTCGTCGACCTCGGGCCGATCCGGCCATGGCTCGGGTTCGCCGTGAAGCTGCCGGACGCCAAGGACGAGGGCGAGCTCGGCACGGACGAGACGGACATCACGTTCGGCGGGGCCGTGGAGCTGCACCGGGGGGCGTGGCGGGCGCTGGCCGGGGGTGGACTTGGCGTGCTCGGGAACCCGCTGCGCTTCGCGAACCAGGACGACGTCCCGGAGCTACGGGCCGCGGGGAGCTGGGCGCCGCTGCGCGGGGTCAGCGCCGGGGCGTACGTGAACGCGGACCTGGAGACGGCCCGGAACCCGGCGCGCGTGGTCGCCGGGGCGTGGCTCCGGGGGGGCCTCCCGCTCGCCCCGGGCTCGCGGTTCGCCGGCTTCGTGGAGCTCGGCGGCGCGGCCGGGCTCACGCCCGCTGCGCCGGACGGCATCGCCGCGCTGTCCATCGGGCTCTCGGCCGCGCCGGTGGACAGGACCCCCCCTTCCCGCAGGGGTGGTCCGTGACTAGCCCTTCCGCGCTACAGGCGGCTCATGGCTTTTCTCGACAAGATCTTCGGTAATCCCCTCAAGCGTCACTCTCGGCGGGTGGGTACCCGGGACGCGCAGCCCGAGGACCGCGAGGCGAGCGCCCGGTGGCTGCTCGACAACGGCACGCCCGAGGCGATGACGGCGGTGTTCAACCGCTTTGAGCTCCAGCTGGAGCACTCGCTCAAGGACAAGAAGGAGAAGGAGCTCGTGTTCGAGATGCTGGTGGACATGGGGCCGCCCGCCGCTACGGCAGCGCGGGCGTTCGCGAAGTCGAGCGTGCACTTCCAGTGGCCCGTCGCGGTGATCGACCGGATCGAAGGCCCCGCCGCGGGCACCCGCGCGCTGATCGAGCTCCTCGCCGCCCAGCGCATCGAAGACGAGTTCAAGCCGGAGAAGAAGCGCACGTTGTTGCTGTTCCTGGCAGAGCGCAAGGACCCCGCGATCGTCGAGGCCGCGTCGCGCTTCCTGTCGGACTTTGACGAGGGTGTCCGCCACGCGGCGATCGAGGCCATCGCGGCCCAGGACGTCGATGGCTCGCTGCTCCTGCCGGGGTTGGTGAACCCCCGCGAGGAGTCCACCCGGATCCGCGGCCGCTTGGCCGAGCTCTTCGCCCAGCGCGGCTGGCCGGTGTCCGACGACGCGTGGCTCGCGGACCACGTGCCCATCGGCTTCCGCCTCGCTGACGGCCTGCTCGTGGCCCGCTGAACGAGGCAGGCGCCGGCGCTCCCCCGGGGTCTCGTGTGACCGGTGCCCTGCCGCCGACAGCCAACCACGATAAACGCCGGGCAGGGTTGTCCATGCGCTGCTTCCACACCTCCCGCACCCGGCCCACGTCCCGCGCGCGGTGGCTCTTGGCCTTGGCCCTCGTGCCGGTCCTCGCGGGCTGCCCGGGGAAACACAAGGACAAGGACGTAGACGTCGAGACCGCGGACGACTTGCCTTCGCCCAGCTTGAAGCTCAACGTCGGCGGCGTCGACCCCGCGTTTGGCACGGCCGGCCGGGTGTTCCCCGTCGAGATCTTCGGGGCCGGCTTCCAGCCAGGCGCCACCGTCGCGTTCTCGAACACCGCCGGTGCCGCCGCGCGCGTGACGGCCGACAACTCCATCTCGGTCTCGGTACCGGGGCTGCCCGCGGGCATCTACGACGTGATCGTGAAGAACCCCGACGGAGGCAAGGCCATCCTGCGGCGCGGGTTGACGCTCAAGGAGCCCGTGGACGCGAGCGGCTGCCGCAACTTCTCGATCTACTTCGCCGTCGACAGCTCCGCGGTCGAGCCCGCGATGCGCGCGCAGCTCGACGCGCTGGCCTCCTGCGCGCGCGCGACGGGCGCCACGGTCCGGGTGGAGGGCAACTGCGACCACAGTGGGACGACCGACTACAACCTCGCCCTCGGGCAACGCCGGGCGGACTCCGTCGCGCGCTACCTGCAGGGGCTTGGCATCGCGCCGCAGAAGCTCCGCGCCGTCAGCTACGGAGAGGAGCGGCCCGCCGCGGCGGGGTCGGACGAGGCGTCCGCCTCGCGCAACCGCCGAGCAGACATCCTCGTGCTGGAGTGACCATGCGCCTCATCCTCGACCGCGCCGCGGTCCCCCTGCTGGTCTTGCCATTGCTGGCGGGCTGCGTCATCAACCGCACGGGGCAGTCCGCGAGCGGCCAGATGCAGAAGGAGCTCGCCGAGCACCAGCGCCGCGTGAATGAGCTCGAGGCGGGGTCCGAGGACCAGTCGCGCCGGGTCGGGCAGCTCGAGGAGGTCACCCGGTCGCGCGGCCAGGAGGACATCCTGAAGATGGAGACGATGGAGCAGCTCCGCCAGGAGGTCGCGAACACGCGCGGGGACTTCGAGGTGCTGCAGCACGACTACTCGACGTTCGAGGCGTCCGGGCTCGGCTACCAGCAAGACGCCGACTGGCGGATGTCGTACCTGGAGGTGCGCGTCGCGAACCTGGAGAAGTCCCTCGGCGTGAAGGCGCCTCCGCCCCCGCCGAAGGACGGGTCGGTGGTGGACACGGGCACGGCCGCGGTCGGGACCAGCGTCGGCGGCGCGCCACCGGTGACGGTGTCGAACGTGCCCGAGGCGCCCCTCGCGTCCACGCCCGACGAGTATTTTGCGCTCATCACGCAGAACCTCCAGGAGGGCAAGGGTGCTGCCGCGCGCGCGGTCGCCCAGCGGTTCATCAAGGAGAACCCAAAGTCGGACCGCATCGCCGAGGCGCTGTACCGAGTCGCGGAGAGCTACCAGAACGAGAGCGATTTCGTGAACGGCGTCCAGGCGTTCCAGGCCGTGATCGATGCGGCCGCGACGAGCACGTGGGCGCCGTGGTCGATGCTACGGCAGGGCGAGTGCATGGCGTCGCTCGGCCGGGCGGACGACGCCAAGGTGTTCTGGCGCGCGACCGCGGACAAGTACCCCAAGTCGAAGGCCGCCAAGGAAGCCAAGACCCACCTCGGGCAGTGAGCGACGGGGGCCAGCCCCGGCGCTGCGGCGCGGCTCTTACTGCCCTGCGATGACGTAGAGCAGCCCGGACATCTGCGGGCTGTGGGGCGCCGCGATGCCGATGTCGTCCGAGCCGTCGTTGTCCAGGTCAGCGCCTGCGGAGAGCCGGCCGCCGAACGCGTCCCAGCTCGCCGAGCCTTCGAGCGAGGCGGAGGCGTCCGTGGTGTCGAGGTCCCCGCGGCCGAACGCGCTGCCGTCGAAGAAGTACACCATCGAGGTGTTGCCCCCGTAGTAGTACCAGTACATCGGCGTGCCGGTGGAGCCGGGGCCGAACGCGCCGACGGCGAGGTCCGTGTCGCCGTCGCCGTTGAAGTCGCCGTACGACAGCGCGCTGCCGAACGCGGAGTCCGACTCGCCGGTCATGACGACGTCGGCGCCGGTGGCGACCTCCTCGCCGCTCTCGCTGCCGGGGTCGAGGAAGACGTAGGCGGAGTCGCTGCCGAACGACCCGAGCGCCAGGTCGAGGCGGCCGGAGTTGTCGAGGTCCATGGCCAGCGCCTGGCCGTAGCCGAGCTCGTCGTTGTCGTTCGCCCCGCGGATGATCCAGTCGGCCAGCTCCTCGCCCGAGCCGGCCTGGAAGGGGTCGGCGATCACGTACCAGGCGCCGGACTTGGTGCCGTTGCCGCTGTTGTCCGGGGAGCCGAGGAACAGCTCAGGGGTGCCGTCGCCGTCGAGGTCTCCGCCGCCGACGCCGAGCGAGAAGAACTCCTGCGCGCTCTCGCCCTCGATGACGCCGCCGGCGCCGTCCAGGCTGTAGCTGCCGACCGCGTCGTCGCCGGACACCACGTACGCGAGCCCCCGGTAGAACTGGGACGGGCTCGAGCTGGCGTACGGCTGGGTCAACACGATGTCGTCCACGCCGTCGCCGTCGAAGTCTTGCTCGACGTACGGGACGGCCGCGCCGTAGCCGACCTCGCCGTCGACGAGGGTGGCCCACGCGTCGGAGGCGTCCAGCGAGCCGAGACCGTTGTCGCCCTCGAACACGTAGGCCTTCGCGGCGCCGGGCGTGTAGCCGTAGAGGCCGACGACCAGGTCGTCCGGGCCATCGCCGGTGTTGTCCCCCATGCGCTGGGCGAGGCCGAACCCGTAGGCCGCGGCGCCCGAGCTGTAGTTCGCGGTGTCGTAGTCGCCGATGTCGCCGCTCGACTCGAGCGCGGTGAACCCGTTCAGCACGTACACCCCGCTGCTCGTGCTGCCAGCGATGTCGTCCACCCCGTCGCCGTCGAAGTCGCCAACGGTCACGCCGCCAGCCCCGAGGTAGCTGTTCGTCGAGCCCTCGAACACCCCGTTTGCGGTGTCCTCCACGAGGCCGTTGTCCACGGACCCGTCGCAGTTGTTGTCTACGCCGTCCCACGCGTCGCCCGCGTTCGGATTCACGTCCGTCGCGGCGTCGTTGCAGTCGCCCTCGGCCTCGGAGTACCCGTCGCCGTCCTCGTCCACGGTCGTGCACTGGTCGTTCGCTACGCCGGGGGTGCCATAGTCGCCATCCGCGAGGGCGGTCGCAGACGTGCACCACCACGAGGCGGTGCGCGCCTCCGTGGCGGTGAAGTGGTCGGGATCGAGGGTAAGGCTGGTCCCCGCGGTGACCGGCCAGGAATCGTCCCAGCTCACATCGAAGATCGTGACGCCGTTGATCAGCAGGCCGACACTGTCGGTGTCGTCGAGGTGGATGGCGTCCCCGCCGTAGCCCCACGCCGCGCCGACACCGCCGTTCGCGGCCTCCGACGCGTTCGCCGCCAGCACGGCGATGCCGCCGCCAGCGGGCAAGGACACGGACGCGTCGATCACGACCGTCTCCGCGCCGCTGAACAACGTCCAGCCCTTCAGGTCGATGTTGCGGGAGGAGACGTTTTGGACCTCGATCCACTCGGCGTCACGCTCGGAGAGCGCGAGGGGGTGCGTCATGATCTCGGTGATGAGCAGGTCGTTCGGGGCGACGAAGTCCTCGTCCACCGCGCCGTCGCAGTCGTCATCGATGCCGTTGTCGGCCTCGACGCCGCCGGGGAACGCGCTGGCCGCCGTGTCGTCGCAGTCGTCCCCACCGTAGTTCGCGGCCTCGTGGCCGTCGGCGTCCTGGTCGAAGTCGTCGGCGCCGTCGCAGTTCTCGTCGATGCCGTCGTACCAGACCTCGTCCGCGCCGGGGTTCGTGAGCGGGTCGGTGTCGTCGCAGTCGTCGCCGCCGGCGTCTTCGCCAGCGTACCCATCTCCGTCCTCGTCGCCGGGCACCGGCACGCTGTCCGCCGTGTCGTCCGAGAGCTTGACCGAGGTGCCGCAGCCCACGAGGGGCAAGAGGATCGCGAGGCCGAAAACGCCCGCGGGGAGGAACGAGTGTGACATGGGCGCACTATACCGCGCAGAATGGCGGTTGTGTGGGGCCAGCCTGCACGATGAGCGTATACTGGGGCGATGTTGGATGCGTCCCCTCGGCTGCTCGCGGTCGGCACCGCGACCCCCCCCGATGCCGTCCGGCAGGAGGACCTGCTCGCCCGGTTTCGGGTGGAAGACCCTCGCATCCGCTCGCTGTTCACGTCGAGCCACATCAAGACGCGCCACCTGTACCTGCCCGAGGCGGGGCCGGACGGCGCGCCGCACGAGACCCAGGGCCAGCTGTTGGCGAAGCACAAGTGGGGCGCGCTGCAGATTGGGCCGCAGGCGATCCGCGCGTGCCTGGAGCCCACGGGCCTCGGTGTGCGGGACATCGATCACCTGGTGTGCATCACGACGACGGGGTTCCTGGCGCCGGGGCTGTCTGCGCTGGTGATGAAGGAGATGGGGTTCCGCGAGGACTGCTCGCGGGCGGACATCGTCGGGATGGGGTGCAACGCGGGGCTGAACGGGCTGAACCTGTCGACCGCGTGGGCCACCGCGAACCCGGGCAAGAACGCCCTGATGGTGTGCATCGAGGTGTGCTCCGCGGTCTACGTGTTCGACGGCACGATGCGCACGGCGATCGTGAACTCGCTGTTCGGAGATGGCGCCGCAGCGGTGCTGATCCGCGCGTCGGGGCTCGACGACCAGGGCCCACCGGTCCCGCGCGTCCTCGGGTTCAACAGCCACCTCATCCCGCAGGCGTCGGACGCGATGCGCTACGACTGGGACGACGAAGCCGGGAAGTTCAGCTTCTTCCTGGACCGCGACATCCCGTATGTGGTCGGTGCCAACGCCCCGCGCCCGGTCGGGCGCTTGCTCGCGCAGCACGGGCTCAAGAAGCGCCACGTTGCCCACTGGGTCGTGCACTCCGGCGGCAAGAAGGTCGTCGACGCCATCAAGTACAACCTCGGCCTGACCGACCACGACGTGCGGCACACCCACTCGGTCCTGCGCGACTTCGGAAACCTGTCCAGCGGCTCGTTCTTGTTCAGCTACAAGCGGCTGATGGCCGAGGGCAAGGTGCGCCGGGGCGACTTTGGGGTCTTGATGACCATGGGCCCGGGCAGCACCATAGAGACTGCCCTCATCCGCTGGAGTTGACGATGCCGCCCGCCCTGACGCTCGAGACCATTCACTACGACGACGACGGCGACATCGCCACCATCCAGCTCGTCCGCACCCGGATCAACGTGCGCCAGCTCGGCGAGATCGAGCGGGTGCTGGACGTGCTGGAGGACAGCTCCAAGGCCTCGCTGGTGCTGTTTCGCGGCGCGAGCCAAGGCATCGACTTCACGGACTTCGACCCCAAGGTGGGCCTGGACATCCACGGCTTCAACAAGTGGGAGAAGCTGCTGCGGCGCATCGAGCAGCTCGAGAAGGTCACCGCGTTCTTCGCGGAGGGGGACCTGGTCGGCGGCGGCTTCCAGCTGCTGCTCACGTGCGACGTGCGCAGCGCGGTGCCGGGCGCGACGTTTCGTCTCCCCGAGGTCCAAATGGGCTTCCTGCCGGGGATGGCGACCTGGCGCCTCGCTCGGTACGTCGGGGTGGGCCACGCGCGCCGGCTGATCCTGCGGGGGGACGCGGTAGGCACGACGGAGGCGATGCGCCTCGGGCTCATCGACGACGTGCGCGACACCATCGACCGGGTCGACCTGCGCGCGCACTACCGCCCGGAGACGGCCGTGGCGGCGACGCTCGCGCGCCGGCTGATGCTCGAGAGCGGCGAGACCCAGTTCGAGGACGCGCTCGGCAACCTGCTGGCGGCGCAGTTCCGGGCGATCAGCCAGGGCGCGTTCTTGGAGAACTTGAAGAGGTAATTCGTACACCGCCGAGGGGAACTGCTCGGTTGGGCTCAAGCCCTCACCCGTGATGGTACGGCTCGCCCGCGCGGATCGTGCACGAGCGGTAGACCTGCTCGACCAGGACGACGCGCGCGACCGCGTGGTTCAACACCATCGGCGACAACGACAGCAGCGTACGCGCGGTGCTCCGGACGGCGTCCGAGTGGCCGTAGGCGCCGCCCAGGGCGAACCAGAGTGTCGCCAGGCCTGACTGGGCGGCGGCCTCGACGAGCTTGGCGAGCCCCTCGCTGGTCTTCGCCTCGCCCCGTTCGTCGACCGCGACCAGCCAGGTCCGGGCGGGCAACGCAGCGAGCAGGCGCGCGGCGTCCTCGTCGGCGGTGCCGGGCTTGAACACCCGGTCTTCGAACGGGAAGTAGCGCTGGATCCGGGACCCGTAGTCGAGCGCGGCGGCGTCGGCCCACGGCGTCTTCCCGCCGCGAACCGACGAGATCACCAGCTTCACGCCTTGGCGGCCGCCGGAGCGTCCAGGTCGATCGCCAGCTTGGGGGCGTCGCCCCACAAGCTGTCGAGGTCGTAGAACCCGCGCATCGGCTCGTCGAACACGTGCACCACGATGTCGCCGAAGTCGATCAGCACCCAGCGGCCGGCGTCCATGCCCTCCACGCCGATCGGGCGCACGTCGCGCAGCTTGAGCTCGTCAATCACGCCCTGCGCGATCGCGGTCACCTGCCGCCGGTTCGTGCCGTGGCAGACGATGAACGCGTCGCAAAACGACGAGACGACGTGCAGGTCGTAAACGCAGACGTCCTCGGCCTTGCGGGCGGCGGCCGCGCGCGCCGCCGCGGTCGCTAGCTCGAGCGCCGCGGGGTCGAGGGGAGGCGCGGGTGAGGGCTGGGTCTGGGTCATGGAGATCCGGGGGAGAGAGGAGGCGAGACACCGGACGGGACTGCTACGCCGGGATCTTGGCCGAGGCCAGTTACGGCGAGCTTGACGTTGAGGCTGCGGGTGCGTGGGGCGGTGATTGAGCCCGTGGTGGCCGGGGCGGCCGAGGTGGCGGTCACGTCGGCGAGCACCCGGACAGCGCTCTGCTTGTCGATCCACACGGTGCCCGTGAGCCCGGTGGGCACCAGGGCTTGCCCTCGGATGACCCGCGGCGCGGTGGCCGTCATGGGCGCGGCCTCGAGCGAGACGTCGTGGCGCAGCGCCGGGCGCCCTTCGACGACCTCTTCGACGCCCGGGCCGAACGAGATGCGGCCCCCGGTCGCGGCGACGAGGTCCTCCCACGGGTCCCACCCCAGCGCGAGCTGCTCGCGGAACGGCTCGGGATCGCCCCGAGAGACGAGGGGCGCGTCAGACAGGCCTACCCAGGCCGCGCCGTTGGCGACGAGCCAGTGCGTGGTGGGCTTCCCGTCGCTCACGGCCTGGTACTCCCAGAGGTCCCGGTCGCGCCACTTGAGCGACACGGCGCTCTCGTGCACGCTCGCCTGGCCGTTCGCCGAGCGCTCGTCCCTGGTGCTCGACTGGAAAACAAAACCGCCCAGGTCCTGGATGGTCCCGAACGTGACCTTCTCCGAAACGACCTCCAACGGCAGCGGCGGGGCGACGGGGGTCTCGCCGCTGCAGGCCAGGAGGCTGGACATCACGCCAGCCGAGATCACCCCTCGCTTACCGCGCACGCAACGCCAGGAGCGTGGCCCAGGTCCGGTGGATGAGTGGCTTCAGGCCTTCCCCGGTGACCGCTGAGATCACCAGGGCGTCGGCCGGGAAGAGCGCGCGCACCTGCTCGATGTACTCGGGCGTGACGGTGTCCGCCTGGGTGAGGACCACGATCTCCGGCCGCGTGAGCATGTCGGCATCATACCGCCGAAGTTCGTCCCGCAGCACGTTGTAGCGCCCGAGCACGGCTGCCGGGTCGGGATCCTCGACGTTCACGTCCTCCGCGAGCGAGAGCAGGTGCAGGAACAGCTGCGTGCGGTCGACGTGGCGCAGGAACTGGTGCCCGAGACCCTTGCCCTCAGCGGCGCCTTCGATCAGCCCTGGGATGTCGGCCACCACGAAGCTGCCGCTGTCCCCGACCTCGACGACGCCCAAGCTCGGGGTGAGCGTCGTGAACGGGTAGTCGGCGATACGGGGGCGAGCCGCGGAGATGCGGGAGATCAGCGTGGACTTGCCGGCGTTGGGGAAGCCGAGCAGGCCGACGTCCGCGAGGAGCTTGAGCTCCAGCCGGACGTTCAACGACACGCTCGGCTCGCCGGGGGTGGTCTGGCGCGGCGCGCGGTTGGTGCTCGTCTTGAAGTGCGTGTTGCCGAGGCCGCCCTTGCCGCCCGGGCACGCGGTGCGCCGCTCCCCCGGCTCGAGCAGCTCGAACAGGAGCATGTCCTCGTCGCTGTTGTACACCATCGTGCCGACGGGCACGTGGATCTCCAGGTCCTTGCCCCGGGCGCCTTGCCGCAACCGGTACTGGCCATGCTCGCCGTCCTCGGCCGCCCACTGCGTGCGGTGGCGCAAGTCGAGCAGCGTGCCGACGCCTTCGTCGGCCACGAAGACGACAGCGCCGCCGTCTCCGCCGTCTCCGCCGTCCGGCCCGCCCATCGGGACGTACTTCTCCTTGCGGAAGGACGAGCTGCCTCGCCCCCCACGCCCGCTTCGGACGGTCAGCTCGACTTCGTCTACAAACCGCATCGGGCCCACCCAAAAACGCGAAAAGCGGCCGGAGCGAGCCGACCACTTGTCGACGCAGCCGCGCTACCGCCCGCCCGCAGGCAAACGACGCGGCCCCGCACTACGCCTCGGCCGGGATGACCGAGATGAAGGCCTTGCTCTGCTTCTTGTGGAACTTGACCTGGCCATCGGAGGTGGCGAACAGGGTCCAGTCGCGGCCGATGCCGACGTTCTTGCCCGCGTGAAACACGGTGCCGAGCTGCCGAACGAGGATGCTGCCGGAGGTGACGACCTGCCCGTCGTGGCGCTTCACACCGCGGTACTGCGGGTTGGAGTCACGACCGTTGCGGGAGGAGCCTTGGCCCTTTTTGTGTGCCATGGGAGTGTGTCCTGTAGTCCCCGGTGAGGGGACGGTTTGGGAGAGGGGGCTTTACTGGAGCTCAGACGCTGATCGCGTCGATCTTCAGCACGGTGAGGCTCGCGCGGCCGTTCTTCTGCTTGCGGCGGCGTTGGCGGTGGAGGTAGCGCATGCCCTCCGTCTTCGCGCCCTTGTCGTGCGACACGACGGTCGCGGAGACCGCGGCCCCAGCGACCGTGGGGGTGCCCACGCGGACGTTCTCGCCGCCGAGGAGCAGCACCTGGTCGAGCTGGACGGACGCGCCCACCTCGGCCGCGACGCGATCCACGACGAGGGTAGAACCCTCAGACACACGGTACTGCTTACCACCAGAGATGACTACGGCGTACATGATCGACCTTTCCTGAAAGCCGGGCGGGTTTATGTGCCTGCCGGGCGTATGTCAAGCCCTCGCGGGTGCCATGCAGCGGAATGCTGTGAGGGCGGGGCCGGTCGGAGAGCGCGCGGCAGGATAACCCCCGCGCGATGTTTGGCACGCCCATCTCGCTCGGTCCCTTGAACGGCACCGACTTCCCTTGTGACGCCCCGGTCGCGACCCTCGTCCTGACGCACGGCATCGGGCTGGGCGAGTGGATGTTCGAGCCGTGGATCGAGACGTTCAACGCTTGGAAGCTCCGGGTGGTGACGCTCACGGCTCCCGGACACGCCCCCGGCGCGACGGACACCACTGTCACGCTCGCGAAGTACGCGGACGCCCTCG
Source organism: Bifidobacterium breve (assembly GCA_943328795.2). Taxonomy (GTDB): domain Bacteria; phylum Myxococcota_A; class UBA796; order UBA796; family SXON01; genus CAIUMM01. The sequence goes on along the minus strand of CALQBK020000023.1, from coordinate 5,933 downwards.
CTGCGGCCGTGGCAGCGGTCCCCGGCCCGGTTGTCCTGTTGGGGCACAGCATGAGCGGGCTCGTGGTGCAGATGGTCGCCGCGCGCCCCGAGCTCCAAGGCCTCCGGGGGGTGGTCCTGCTCTGCCCGACGCCGCCCGGGCAAGTGCGGATGATCCCGGACCGGGCGCAGCTCGCGCACCTCGGGCCGATGGTCCCGATCGCCGCCGGCCGAGCCGTGAAGCCCCCGCTGCGGAGCTACCAGGCGCTCGGGATGAACCGCATGCCGGCCGACGTCGCCGCGCGGGCCTGGGAGCAGTGCGTGCCTTGGCCGCCCCGCCTCGCGATGGAGCTGCTGCGCCGGCCTTCGGTGGACCCCACCGCCATCACGCAGCCCGTGCTGGTCGCCATCGGGCTGCACGACAAGGTGTTCCCCTGGCAGAAGACGCGCCTCCTGGGCGACGTCTACGAGGCCGTCGTGTGGCGCTACGACGACCTTGGGCACATGCCGACGATGGAGCCGGGGGGCCTGCGCATGGCGCGGGACATCGCCCGCTGGTGCGTGGAGCCTTCCCGCCCCCAGGTGATCGAGAGCGAGGGCTTCGGGCCCTCCGAGGGTGTCGGGCACTTGCTTCGTCGCGCGCGGCGCGGCGCGTTGATGAAGAAGCGCAGCGCGTACGGGCAGAAAAAAGCCGCCCGGTAGTACTTCGCACTTGCAGCATTCTGATTGCTGCAGTACGGTAGACGGATGAACGCCTCCTCGACTCGCATCTCGTCTGCGGCCGGCCTGCTGGCCGTGCTCGCGTTGGCCTACACGCTCAACTTCCTCGACCGGACGTTGATCTACATCCTGTTCCCGGCGATCAAGAAGGAGATGTCGCTGTCCGACCTGCAGCTCGCGCTGCTCGGGACGACCTCGTTCGTGCTGTTCTACACGTCGCTCGGCTTGCCCTTCGGCCGGATGGCGGACCGCGTGTCGCGTCGCAACATGATCGCCGCCGGGCTCGTGACATGGTCCGTCGCCAGCGCCGCTACCGGGCTCGCCACGGGCTTCTGGTCCTTGCTCGCGTGTCGCGTCGTGGTGGGCATCGGCGAGGCTTCGCTCGGGCCTGCCGCGATGTCGCTGCTGGCGGACGCGTTCCCGGCGTCCCGTCGGGCGACCGCGCAGTCGGTGTACTCGGCCGGCGTCCCCGTTGGCGCCGCGACGGCGTTCTGGCTCGGCGGGTACATCGGCGACATCGCCGGGTGGCGGACCGCGTTCCTGGCGCTCGGCGTGCCCGGGATCGCGCTCGCCGGCGTAGTCATGCTGCTGGTGGAGCCGGCGCGCGGCGCAGTCGGGGCGGCCACGGCCAGCCGGGCGTTCACCGCGGACCTCCGCGCGGTGGTGCGGGCCCCGGGCCTCGTCCGCGTGCTCGTCGGGTTCGCGCTCGTCGCCGTCGCGGCGAACGCGCTGTCGATCTGGGTGCCGACGTTGCTGGTGCGAGAGCGTGGGTTCGTAGGCGCGGACGTCGGGCGCCTCGCCGGCATCGTCACGATCACCGCCGGGCTGCTCGGGACGCTGGCGGGCGGCGCGCTCGCCGACGCGTGGCAGCGCCGGTCAGCGCGGGGGCGCGAGCTGTTCGTCGGGACGCTCGGTGGTGTCGCCGCGCTCGCCTGGTGCGGCTTGCTGTTCGGGCCCGCGGGCGCGCCCCTGGTCGCGGCCTACGCGGCGCTCGCGTTCACGGGCCTCGCTTGGCTCGGGCCCGCGGCCGCCGAGGTGCAAGCGCGGGTCCCCGCTGAGCAGCGCGGGCTGGGCGTCGCGGTCTACTTCTTGGCCGTGAACCTGGTCGGCTACGGCGTCGCGCCGCTGGTGGTCGGCGCGTTGTCGGACCGTGTCGGGCTCGGGCAAGCCATGGCGCTGCTTCCCGCTTGCTGCATTGCGGCATCGGTCGTGCTGCTGGTGCCGCCCCGCCCGGTTCACGCTGTGGCGGCGGCGGGCGCGTTGCCGGGCTGACCTGGCTGCCCAGCCCCGACCCAGCCGGCTACCTCACCAGCACCAAGATCGTCCAGGCGACCGCGGCGAGCGCAAACCCGCCGTGCAGCGCGCCCTCGAGCAGCTCGAGCCGGCGGGCCTCGACCTCGCGCCCGAGGCGAACGCGCAACCGGCGCTGCGCGTCGGCCGACAGCGGGATCTCTGTGAGGTCCCGGCGAACGAGGTCGTCGATGGGGTCGGTGGTCATGTCAACGCCTCCTTTAGCGCCTTGCGGGCGCGGGCCAGCCGCTGCCGGGCGGCCTCGGGTGCGATCCCGAGGATGGCAGCGACCTCGGTGGGCTCGAGCCCCTCTTGTGCGACCAGCAAGAACACCTCTCGTTGCGCGTCCGGCAGCTTGGCCAACGCGCGTTCGACGTGGGACGCCGACTCGTTCGACGCCGCGGCCTCCGCAGGCGTCGGCGGGCGCTGTTGGAACGTCCGCTCCGCGAGCTCCAGGATCCGCGAGCCGTCGAGCCACGCCCAGCGGCGGTGCGAGGTCCAGAGGTTTCGCGTGACCGTGTAGAGCCAGGCGCCGACGCGGGTGTCGTCCCGCAGGTTCGGCGCGTGGCGGGCGAGGCGAAGGAACGCCTCCTGGACGAGCTCCTCGGCGACCGTTCGGCTCGCGCCCATGCGCAGGAGCCAGCCGTTGAGCCGCGGCGCGAACACCACGAACGCGGTGTCGAACGCGCGCGCGTCCAACCGCTTGAGCCCGTCGAGCGAGACGCGGTCCTCCTCGACGCGCAGCGCGGCCCGCTGGGCGGCTCGCGGGGCGGTGGACGGCGACGGTTCTTCGGACATGCACCTTGTCAACGTGGGAGCGGCTGCAGCGTGACGCAACTATTGAGGGCCGTTGAAATTGGCGAGCGACCGCCGGCTTCAGGCGCGGGCGACAGGTGTACGCTCCGCGGCCATGGACCTACCGCCCTCCGAATCCACGCTGCTCCGCGTCGTCAACACCTACTTGGCGACCCTCGCCGCCACCGGCGGGGTGCTGCTCACGCTCACGATGGTCCCGCAGACCGCCGCGATCCTCGCGAAGGCCGGGCTCGCCGAGTACGCGTACGACCCCGCGGGCACAGTCGCGCGCACGCTCGCGTTCGTCGGCATGGCGATCGGCTACGTCGTGCTCTTTCTCGGCGTCGTGCCGCCCGACCCCGCCGCCGGTGGACCGGCCGTGGACTCCTGGGTCGCGCGCGCCCAGGCGCGGGTGCTCACCCGCACCGAGTTCGTGTCGGTGGCCGCGCTGCGCGGGTTGTCCCGGCTCTCCCGGGTCGGGCGGGTGGCGATCGGGGTCTCCGTCATGGCGCTCGGCTACGTGCTGGAGGGCACGGTGGGGCCGGCCAGCCTGGTGCCGCGGTTTGGCGTCGCCGACCTGGCGAGCGCCTGGCCTGAGCTCGTGATTATGGGGTTCGGCGCGTGGATCGCGCTGGTGCCCGACCACGTGGTGAAGGACGTGACGACCTTCAGCTGGGCGTGGCGCGTGCCCGCGCGTATGCTCGCGGCGGTGGGCGTGCTCGCGGTGATCGGGCAGTTGCTGTGGGCGCTGCCGACGTGGACCGATGGCGAGTGGTCGACCCTCGGGTACACGGTGTGGGGGGTGGGCTTCTTGGTGTTCCCGGCGGCGCTGCTCGGACGCCTGGTCGACGCCGCGGCGGCGCGCACGTCGTGGCCAGTGCGGTTCGGGGCGCTCGCGGTAGCGATGTTGCTGTTGGGTGGGGACTCGACGGACGTACTCCAGCCGAACGGCGGCCGGGCCACTGGGGGGGGGACGCCAACCCGGATGGCTGGTTCGACGCGATGCTGACGTGCAGGACCAGCCTGCGGTGAAGGACCTGCTCAAGCAGGTCACGCCGACCGACAAGAAGGACAAGTCCGAGAAGAAGAAGTGAACGGGGCGCGGGCGCGTCCCCACCGCTCCGCTCCGATGCGCGCTAGCTGTGAATCGAGAGGTCGTACAACGTCGCGCACGTGCCGGTAGGCCAGCTGGTCGCGTACACGCGGGTCGCGAAGTGGTCTTCGCTGTCGGTGAAGATGTCGCCCGAGTAGGTCACCGTCAGGCTCGCCGATCCGGAGTCGCTGTCCACGATCGTGCCCGTGTCGAGGCTCCAGAGCTCGAGGACGTACGTGCCTAGGCTGGGCAGCCCGGACGCGGTGACTGACACGGAGACGTTGTCCCAGTACTCGTCGTCAGCGTCCCACTCGAACCAGTCTTCGTCGGTCGGCGACGAGATGGTGAGCGCCGAGAGCTCCAGGGTAGAGCCCGCCCAGAGGAAGCTGACGTCCACCTCCCCGCAGTCGTACCCGGGCGAGGTGTCGTTCACCTCGTAGCTGTCGATGTCGTCGTCGTTGACTACGCCGTCGCAGTCGTTGTCGAGCTCGTCGCACACGTCCGTCGCGCTGGGGCTCGTGCTGCTGTCCGCGTCGTCGCAGTCGCCCTCGTTCTCGGTCCAGCCGTCGCTGTCGTCGTCGCGGTCATTGGGGTCGTATACGGTGACCACGATGCTGTCCGAGCCGGTTTGCCCGTCGACGTCGGTGGCGCTCAGCGTCACGGTGTGGATGCCGAGCGAGAGCACGCCCGCGGTGGACGTGGCTCCGGAGGAGTCCGCGGGGTTCGCAGAGAAGACGCCGTCGACGTCGCTGGCCCAGGAGACCGAGAGGCCGTCGGGGGCCGTGTTGTCGTCGCTCACCGTGCCGCGGAAGCTGACCTCGGTGCCAACTACGAGCTCCGTGCCGTCGGAGGGCTCGTCGATCGTCACGTGCGGCTTGCCGTCGTCGATCACCGAAAAGCTGACCGTGGCGCTGCCGACGTTGAGGTCGGAGTCCGTCGCGTTCACGGTGAGCAGGTGGTTCCCGATCGACAGCGTCATCGGCACCGTGAGCGAGCCGGTCTCAGACGGGTTCCCGACCCAGAGCGATCCGTCAGGTACATCAACGAGCTCGACCTGGAGCGTGTTGTAGGCGTCCTCCTCGTCCGTGACCGCGGCGACGAGGTTGATGACGGCCGTCGACGCGATCTCTTGCCCCGCGGTCGGCCCGAGGATCACGACGGTAGGCGAGCCGGGGCCACCGGGGCCGGTGCCGACGTGCAGCTGCACCGTCGCTTGCGCGGACAAGCCCTCGGCGTCGATCGCGGTGAGGGTGACCGCGTGGTCACCGCCGGAGAGCGAGGAGGAGGCGAAGTAGACGCTGCCGTCCACCGCGGCGGGCGCAGTGTCCAGCTCGCCGTCGAGGTCGCTGCTCCAGCTCACGGCGATCGCCTCGGTGTCGGTCTGCGCGTCCCCGACGACGCCGTAGAACTCGACGAGCGAGCCGGCGTCTACCGCCGCGCCGTCCTCGGGCGCGAGGATGCTGGCGGTGGGCTCGGTGTTGTAGACGCTGACGCCCTTGTCTTGGCAAGCGGCCAGCAGGGCGGGGGTGAGGATCATCAGGGTCGATGCGCGCATCCCGGGATTCTACACCGCCAGCGCGGGGGTGGGGATACGTGGCGCGGATGTCCAGCCCTGTGTTCGTGCTCGGTGCGCCTCGGTCCGGAACCACGCTCTTGCGGGTGATGCTCGCAGGGCACCCGTCGCTGTTCTCGCCGCCGGAGATGGTGATCGCCCCGTTCGCGACGATGGCTGAGCGGCGCAAGAAGCTGGACGAGCGATTTTGGGAGAAGGGCGGGCTCCGCCGCACGCTGATGGAGCTGCACGGCATCGACGTGGACGCCGCGAAGGCGCTCGAGCGGTCCTGGGAGGCGTTGACCGTGCCGGAGGTGTACCAGCGCCTGACGGACGCGCTCGGCGATCGCCTCCTCGTCGACAAGTGCCCCCACCTCTCGGCCGACCCGCAGGCCCTGGCTCGCCTCGCGCGCTGGTTCCCGGACGCGCGCTGGATCTGGATTGTCCGCCACCCCGGCAGCGTCACGCGCAGCATCGAGAACATGCCGATGGCCGAGGTGATCCT